>CATLBX010000006.1 GCA_949879855.1 uncultured Coriobacteriia bacterium | reverse complement strand
CTATCCGCTTTCGACGGACGGAAAGAACATCTACTTCGAGCCCTATAGTGTGCTCGCGCGCTTCGAGGAGTCCTTCGACGAGACGGTGCGCGACTACCTGCACCTCGTCCTGCACTGCATCTTCCGTCATCCCTACGACCGCGACCACCTTGCCAATCGCGAGGCATGGTCGCTAGCATGCGACGTCATTGTCGAGAGCGTCGCCATGGAGATGTGCGCGACGCGTTTCACGAGCGAAGCAGATGCCGACCGCGAGCACTATCTCTCGCAGATCAAGCAGACGGTCGGAGCGTTCATGCCGGCCAAGCTCTACCACCTCTTCGACCGCATCATGAAGAACCCCGAGGGGGCCACCTACTTCAACTACTCGAAGAGCAACATCGTCGAAATGCAGGCGCTGTTCGAGCGCGACAACCACGAATCCTGGCCGGCCTTCAACGACCAGGAGGGTGAGGAGAAGCCCGGCGACATCGAGGAGATCGGCGAGGAGGACGAGAGCGCCGGGGAATCGGCGGACACGAGCGCCCAGGACCTGCAATCGACAAGCGAGATGGACGTGAGCCAAAGCGATTCCTCCGACCAGAAGATGGAGGAGGGATCGGACGACGGTGATGACGAGCAGGCATCCGAAGACGACGAGGGCGAGGATGCGAGCAGCAACGTCGATGGCGCGGGGCTCGACACGGCCAACGACGAGCTCGAAGGTACGAGCAGCGAAAATGACGTCGAAGAGCAGGTCAACGACGAAACCGCTCGCGAGGAGAAGGAGTGGGAGGAGATCAGTCGCCAGATCGAGATGAACCTCGAGACCTTCTCCAAGGAATGGGGCGACGAGGCGCGCGACCTGATCTCGAGCCTCGCCATCGCCAACCGCAAGACCTACGATTACAGCGACTTTCTGCGGCGCTTTGCCACGGTGTCCGAGGACATGCGCATCAACGATGACGAGTTCGACTACATCTTCTACACCTATGGTCTCGAGCTCTACGGCAACATGCCGCTCGTCGAGCCGCTCGAGTACAAGGAGACCAAGACGGTGCGCGACTTCGTCATCGCCATCGACACGTCCGAATCCGTGAGCGGGCAGCTGTGCAAGCGCTTCATCGAGCATACCTTCGACATCCTCATGCAGTCCGAGGAATTCGGCAGCAAGGTGAACATCCACATCATCCAATGCGATGCGAAGGTGCAGTCCGATACCAAAATCACGAGCCCTGGCCAGCTCAAGGATTACCTCGCCAGCTTCTACGTGCGCGGGTTTGGCGGCACCGACTTCAGGCCCGTGTTCGATTACGTGTCCGACCTGCAGGACCGCGGCGAGCTCGAGAACCTGCAGGGATTGCTGTACTTCACGGACGGCCTGGGCTATTACCCGGACAAGATGCCGCCCTACGATGTGGCGTTCGTCTTCATCGACAACGGCGAGACGCATCTTCCCAACGTGCCGCCGTGGGCCATGCGCGTGGTCATCGACGAGGATGGCATCAACCGGTTCAAGAGCGCCGAGCGCGCCCATACGCGATAAGACGGTCTCGAAGAAAGGATCAGGGCCATGAACATTGCCGACGCAAAGGAACAGATCAAGGACTCCGTCGAGGCCTACCTCCTCAAGGACGATGCGGGGATGTACAAGATCAACCCCGCACGCCAGCGCCCGATCTTCCTCATCGGCGCGCCGGGCATCGGCAAGACCGCCATCATGGAGCAGATTGCCCAGGAGCTGCAGATTGGCATCGTCTCGTACTCGATGACGCATCACACGCGTCAGAGCGCTCTTGGCCTGCCGCGCATCGTGCACAACGAGTTCGAGGGTTTCGAGTACGACTCCTCCGAGTACACGATGAGCGAGATCGTCTCGTCCATCTACGACTACATGGGTGAGACGGGGCTGCGTGCCGGCATCCTCTTCCTCGACGAAATCAACTGCGTTTCCGAGACGCTCTACCCGTCCATGCTCCAGTTCCTGCAGTTCAAGACCTTCGGCCGCCATCGCATTCCCCATGACTGGATCATCGTGTGCGCGGGCAACCCGCCCGAGTACAACAAGTCGGTGCACGAGTTCGACATCGTCACGCTCGACCGCCTGCGCGAGATCGAGGTGGAACCCGAATATGCCGCGTGGAAGCGCTATGCCACGCAAAAGGGCATCCATCCGGCGGTCACGACCTTCCTCGAGGCCAAGCCCGATTGCTTCTACCTCGTGCAGTCCAAGCCCGGTGGTGGCAAGAGCTTCGTCACCGCCCGCGGTTGGGAGGACCTGGCCGAGGCCATCGCGCTCTACGAGGAGATGGGTAAGCCCATTAGCCGCGACCTCATCGGACAGTTCCTGCGCGACGACGACATCGCCGACAGCTTTTCGGTGTACTACAACCTCTTCGACAAGTACCGCTCCGACTACCAGATCATGAGCATCCTCTCCGGCGAGGCGGGACTCGACATCATCAACCGCGCCCGTGGCGCCGAGTTCGACGAGCGCGTGGCCCTGCTCGGCCTCATGCTCGACGCGGTCGCCAATGCCTGCGCCCACGCCCTCGAACAGGAGGAGGTCGTCATCTCGCTGCGCGACATCCTGCGCGACGCGAAGCCCGCGCTGCTCGACGGCGCGTCTATCGACGAGACCGTCGGCATCGTCACGGGCTCACGCGAACAGGCGCTGGCCCGCAAGATCGCGTCCGGCACGGCCAAGCCCAGCTACGAGCGCAAGGAAGGTCTCGTCATCGCCAAGCTCAAGCGTCTCATGGAGCAATGCAGGCTCGCCGGCACGGTGATAGGCGAGGAGGCCTTCGCGACCATCAGCGACGCGTACCGTGAGGAGGTCAACGCGATCGACCCGCTCGTCAAGACGGCCGACGGCCAGATGACCAACGCCTTCAAGTTCCTCGAGGAGGCCTGGGGCAATGGGCGCGAGATGCTCGTCATGGTGGCCGAGCTCACGACGCGCCAGACGACCACGCAGTTCATCGCCCATTACGGTAACGAGGCTTACTACGCGCACAACGACGAGCTGCAGGTCGACGAGCATCGCCGCAGTCTGTCCGAGCGCGTGCGCACCCTCGACATCAATGCCGAGGAGGCGGTGCGGCCTGGCGAGACGGTGGCCGATGGCGGTCAGACGATCGGGGAGTACTACGGCGGCAAGCAGTTCGAATATGGCTTTGCGTCCATGAGCAAGATGACGCTGCCCGATGCGGCCGCTCTCAAGGGCAAGACCGTCCTCGACGTGGCATGCAGGCGCGGCAAGGGTTGTTTCAAGTTCAGCGCGAAGGTGGGCGGCACGGGTCGCGTCATCGGCGTGGATTGGTCGCCGAGCTACATCGCCGAGGCCATTGAGGATTCCGAGCGCGCCTGGCGCAAGAACAACCTCAAGGCCAACAACATGGACTTCAAGGTCGCCTATCCCGAAGACCTCATGGAGGCCGGCATCGGCGAGGGGACGGTCGATGTCGTCTACATCAACAACGTGATGACCCTGCTCTACGACCAGGGCAAGGCACTCGAGGAGTTCTATCGCGTGCTCAAGCCGGGCGGCCTGCTCATCTGCGAGACGATCGTCTCGGACGTGCCGCGCGACGAGGCGGTGGTAGAGAAGGCGCGTAGCATCGGCAACAGCATCCAAGCCGCACGCCCCGAAGACCTGCTACGCAGCCAGATGGAGGCGGCGGGCTTTACCGACATCGAGCTCGTGGAGTCCTACGAGGTCGAGGCCGACCGCGGATTCACGTCGAGCACCGTCGTCGAGACCGTCCCGAGCACCGAGACCGTCCGCTTCGATGCCGTCGCCCTCAACGCACGGAAGTAATGTCTTGCTTGCCGGCGAGTGTTTTTGCCGTTATCAGCAAGAACAGGGCCATTTTATCGATGCTCGATTATGAGTCTTGTCTCTTTCAACAAAAGGGGGCGGCCCATGTGGACCGCCCTATACGCAACTGCCGAGTCAATGAGCCGCGTCTTTAGAACTTCGCGTACTTCTTGAGGTTGCCCTCGAGTTTTTCGACGAACTTCTTGGCCGTATCGGAAAGCTTCGCGCCCTTCTTGACGATGTAGCCCAGGTGCAGTGTCACATCCGTGTCGAGACGCACCGTGGCCAAGGATGACCCATCGGAGATGCCAACGAGAATGCCGCTCGTCACCGTGTAGCCGTTGAGCGCGACGATGAGCTCGGAAAGCGATGCGCGGTCCGTGCAGGCAATGCTCTTGCGGCGCGCTTCGTCTGCAAGCGCCTCTTCGGCAAAGCAGACCGGGGCATCCTCTTCCTGCTCGAAGTAGATGTACGGGAAGTCCTCGAGCTGGTCGAGCGTGAGCGATTCGGCGTTCACGAACGGATGGCTCTTCGGTAACGCGACGCGCGGCGTTGACTCGATGAGCTCGACGAACTCCACGCCTGCTTGCGCGAAGGCCTCTTCAAGACCCGACGCCGAGCGCGTGGTCTCGACAAGCACGCCGATTTCGCTTTCGCCGCTTGCGACGTCTTCGATGACGCGCTTGGTCGTGCGGTCACGCAGTGCGTACTCGTAATCATCGCCGCCGAGAGCGAGGACGAGGGCCGCGAAGGACTGAACATCGAACAGGTAGTGCTGTCCGGAGATGGCGAATTTCTTGGTCATGGTAATCCCTTGCCTTCCTACGCGTCCTGGTCGCGCTCGTCGATGAAGCGCTTTGCCTTGTGCTCGCTCGAAGTGCCCAGCTTGTCGGTGTCGAATACGAGCACCTTGGCCGGACGTACGCCGGTGTGCGTCTTGAGCTCGTTCTCGACGCGCTTGGCGATTTCATCGTACGCCTCATCGGAGCCAAACGCACGCTCGACGGAAACCTCGTAGCGCGTCGTGAAGTTCTCGTCGTAGACGCGGATGAGATATTCGCCGGACAGGCCCTTGTCGTTGCGCACGATGTACTCGATGTCGCTCGGGAACACGTTGACCGCGCTCACGATGAACATCTCGTCCTTGCGGCCCTGGATGTAGATGCGGGTCATGGTGCGACCGCACTCGCAGGTCTCGCGGTTGACGTGGCCGATGTCGCCGCTGCGGAAGCGAATCATCGGGCGCGCGCGCTTCTTGAGCGTCGTGTAGACGATCTCGCCGCGCTCGCCATCGGGCAGGACCTCGCCCGTGGCAGGGTCGACGACCTCGACGAGAATCTGGTCCTCGATGATGTGCAGGCCGTCCTTGGCATCGCACATGGCCGCGCAGGCGCCGTAGATATCGGACAGGCCGAAGAAGTCGTAGACGCTCGCGTCCCAAATCTCCTCGATGGCCTTGCGCGTCGACTCGATGGAGCCGCCGGGCTCACCCGAGATGATGATGTGCTTGAGCGATGCGAAGTCCGTCTTGGGATCATAGCCTTTCTCGATGGCCTTCTGGCCGAGCTGCCATGCATACGAGGGCGACGACCAGAAGAAGGTGGGCTGGTACTGCTTCATCGCCCACAGCAAGCGATCGCTCGGGACCGCACCGACCCAGATGCCGAGCGCGCCGAGTTCCTGGGCGCCGATGACGCAGGGGCCGCCGACGTAGAGCGCGAAGTTCATGCCGTGCAGGTAGCGGTCGTTGGGACGCATGCCCGCCTGCCAGAACAGGCGGCTCTCGGCCTTCATGAAGTCCTCGAAGTCACCCTGGGTGAACGGACTCATCGTCGGAACGCCGGTCGAGCCCGACGAGGTGGCCATGTAGACGACGTCATCTTCGGGCACGCCGCAGAGCTCGCCGAAGAAGCTGCCGACACCCTGCGTATCTCGCTCGGTCTGCTTGTTGATGAAGGGGAACTTCTGCAAGTCGGCAAGGCTCTCAATCTCGGGGGAGATGCCGGCCTCGTCCCAGGCGCGCTTGTAATACGGACAGTTGTCGTAGGCGAACTGCAGCTCGTCTTTGAGATATCCGAGCTGCAGTTCCTCGAGCTGCTCACGCGGCATGGTCTCGATTTCCTTATCGTAATACTCTTGATCATAGGGAACGTTCTTCTTTGCCATGCTGAAGCTCCTTTCGCGTGTCAATCAGCCTGCTTTCAAATGAACGTCCGCTATTTCACCAGACTTTTGCTGCGTTGCCTAGACCTTTGTCCATGCGGAGTTTTCACAGCTTGCTATTGATAAAATAGATTGCTTAGCCATATAGACAATCGAACGGTTCCGAATACAATGATGCAACGAACATCCAGACGAGCTATGGAATTGCCATGACCTTGCAGCAACTTCGCTATCTCATCGCCATCGCCGAAACCGGCTCCATGAGTGCGGCGGCTCGGAGGATGTATGCCTCCCAGTCCAACCTTTCCATCGCGGTGAGGGAGCTCGAGCGGGAATTTGGCATCGAGATCTTCTCGCGTACCAACCGTGGCGTCGCGTTGACGAACGAGGGAACCGAGCTCCTCGCCTACGCACGCCAGGTCGTCGAGCAGGCCGACATGCTCGAAACGCATTACGCGAGCAAGAGCCACGAGGCGCGCTTTTCGGTCTCGACCCAGCACTATGCGTTTTGCGTGCGTGCGTTCATCGATACCGTGGATAGTTGCGATGACGAAGAGTATGACTTCATCATGCGAGAGGCAGCCACGGGCGAGATTATCGAGGATGTCCGCACGCACCGCTCGGACATTGGCATTCTCTATATCGACCGGAACAACGCCCGTGTGCTCAGAAACGCCTTCGAAGATGCGCAGCTCACGTTCACGCCGCTGTTCGAGGCGCCCGTCAACGTCTTCGTGGGCGAGCAGCATCCATTAGCCGGGAGCGAAAGGCTCACGCTCGACGAGCTCGAGGATTATCCGCGCTACTCGTTCGAGCAAGGCACCGCAAACTCGTTCTTCTTTTCGGAAGAGCCGCTTTCCGAGGTACCGCACAAGCGCAAGATTCGCATCTCGGATCGCGCCACGCTCACGAGCCTGCTCACCGATTTCGACGGCTACACCCTTTCGACGGGCATCCTCACGCCCGAGATGCAAGATGGCATCGTCACCATCCCGCTCGACACCGACATCACGATGACCGTGGGCTATCTCATCCACAAGGAACGCGTGCTCGATGGCTTGCTCGCGGCCTACATCGACAACCTGCGCGCCGTTATCAAAAGCAACCCGCTCGTCGCACGGTATCTAGGGGAATGAGACAGCATCCCGGAGACGTTGTCTCAAAACATCGGCATTTCGTCAGTTTTGGCCATCGTTTGAGGCAAGATGCCTGAGACGCTGTCTCATTTCGCAGGTTGCGGTACCATATCGGGTTAACTAGGAACACCGGCGAATGAGGCTGTCATGACCGAGCAATTCGATAACCGCGAGATAATCGTCGAGTACCTCGAATCGGGGTGCAAGGGCGGCGACATGGGCTACATCGGCGTCGAGATTGAGCAGTTCGTGCTCGACGAGGACGGCGATCGCGTGCCCTACATCGAGAAGCACGGCCGCCTCGGCGTGCGCGACATTCTCGAGCAGCTGAGCCCGTACTACTCCGAGGTCGTGCGCAACGAGGAGGGTGACATCCTCTCGCTGTTCCGCCTCGACTCCAACGTGACCATCGAGCCTGCCGCGCAGCTCGAGCTCTCCATCTCGCCCATGCTCACGCTTGCCGGTGTCGAGAACGAGTACGACAACTTCGCGCTGCGCATGAAGCAGATCCTCAAGCCCTTCGACTATTCGCTCGTGCCGCTTGGCTACGACCCCAAGAATCACGCGGCCGATCTGCCCATCATCCCCAAGCCGCGCTATCACTTCATGGACGAGTACTTCTCGAAGTTGCCCGGCATGCACGCCGAGCGCATGATGCGTGCGACCACCTCCATGCAGGTCTCCATCGACTTCGCGAACGAGGCCGATGCCGTGCGCAAGCTGCGCATCGCCACGCTGCTCGGCCCCATCTTCTCGTACCTGCTCGATAACGTGCCGGTCTTCGAGGGCGAGCCCAATTCCACGCCGCTGCGTCGCATGAAGGTGTGGCGCGAGGTCGACCCGGTGCGTTGCGGCGCCATCCCCGGCCTCTTCGACGAGGGCTTCGGCTTTGCCGCCTACGCGGATTGGCTGCTCTCCGTTCCGCCCATCTTCATCACGCGTCCCGACGTGCATTCCACGGGAACGATGACCGCCGCCGAGGCGTATGCCGACGCGCCCATGACCAAGGACGACATCGAGCACCTCATGAGTATGGTG
This sequence comes from uncultured Coriobacteriia bacterium, assembly GCA_949879855.1. Classification (GTDB taxonomy): domain Bacteria; phylum Actinomycetota; class Coriobacteriia; order Coriobacteriales; family QAMH01; genus QAMH01. Next base: position 26,397 of record CATLBX010000006.1, on the reverse strand, counting down.
TGGCCCGACGTGCGCCTCAAGCGCTACGTCGAGATTCGCCAGGGCGATTCGGTGCCCTTCGATGTCGCGCTCGGCTATGCCGCGCTTATCAAGGGCATCTTCTATGGCGAGACCAACCTCGACATCATCGAGCATGCGCTCGGCGTGGGCGAGGATGGCGCATGGCCCTACACCGAGCAGAGTGTCGAGGACGCCATCGACGCCGTAATTGCCGACGAGCTCGATGCCGTGATTTACGGCCGCACGCTCGAGAACTGGATTGGCCTGCTCTTCCAGATTGCGCCAGATGGCCTGGGCGTCGAGGCGGAATACCTCGAGCCTCTCATGGACTTCAAGGGGATCTAACATGGCGGGGACTTTCACCGACCAGGTACGCATCCAGGTCAAGTCTGGCAACGGCGGTGCCGGCTGCACCTCGTTTCGCCGCGAGGCCCATGTCCCCAAGGGCGGCCCGGATGGCGGCGATGGTGGACGCGGAGGCGATATTGTCATCGTCGCGGATGCTACGGTCTCCACGCTCATCGACTATCGCTACAAGCACCACTTCAAGGCGCAGAAGGGCACGCATGGCCAGGGCAAGCGCATGCACGGCGCGAATGGCGAGGACCTCATCCTCAAGGTGCCCGTGGGCACGGTCGTGCGCCTGCTCGACGAAGACCTCGAGCCGAGCGAGGAAATCGCGGACCTCACGCACAACGGCGAGCGCGTAATCGTCGCCAAGGGCGGTCGCGGCGGTCGCGGCAATACGCACTTCGTCACGCCGACGAGGCGTGCCCCTTCGTTCTCCGAGCTGGGCGAGCCGACCGAGCCGTTCTGGATCGAGCTCGAGATGAAGCTCATGGCCGATGCCGCGCTCGTGGGCATGCCGTCGGTGGGCAAGAGCTCGCTCATCGCCTGCATGTCGGCCGCGCGTCCCAAGATTGCTGATTATCCGTTCACGACGCTCACGCCCAATCTCGGCATGGTGCGCTACGGCGACCTGAGCTTCACGGTGGCCGACGTTCCCGGTCTTATCGAGGGCGCTGCCGAGGGCAAGGGCCTCGGTCACGAGTTCCTGCGCCATGTCGAGCGCACGGCGCTCATCTTGCACGTTGTCGACCTGACGGGTGGCCTCGAGGGGCGCGACCCGGTCGAGGATTACGAAATCATCAAACGCGAGCTGCGCCTCTATGCACCCGAGCTTGCGGATCGTCCCGTCATCGTTGTGGGCAACAAGGTCGACGTGCCCGGCACCGAGGAAAACCTCGAGCGTCTGCGCGCACATGTGAAGGCCGAAAGCGAGGAACTTTCCGAGCGCCTGCTCGACGATGGCATCGACATCGCTAATCCCATCCCGTTTTTCGCGGTGAGCGCCGTGACGCAGACGGGCATTGACTCGCTCATCGCGGCAACGGCAACCGAGGTCCATCGTCTGCGCGAGCAGGCGGCCGAAGACCCGATGCCCGAGTACGACCAGATTTGGGAGCACAAGCGCCTCGAGCGTGACCGCGCCATCGAGGTCGAGGAAGAGGAGCCGCATGCCTGGCGCGTGCATGGACGCGGCGTCGAGCGCATGGTCGTTCAGACCGAATGGGATAACGACGAGGCCGTCGCCTTTCTCCAGCGCCGCATGGAGCGTGCCGGTGTCGAGCGTGCGCTTACCGCGGCGGGCGCGCATGCCGGCGACGAGGTGCGCATCATGGACATCGCCTTCGAGTTCGAGCCTGCGGGCTGGGGCGACGAGGAATTCGATAACATCATTGACCGAGAGGGCTAGACGATGAAACGCGTGGTAATCAAGATTGGCTCGTCCACCCTCGTGAAGGACGGGAAGGTCGACGCTGTCTTCGTGGGGCACCTTGCCTCGGAATGCGCCAACCTCATGCACGACGAGGGCATTCAGCCCATCATCGTGTCCTCGGGTTCCATCGCGCTCGGCCTCGAGGTGCTCGGCATCCACGGTGATCGTCCCGACGACATGCCCACGCTGCAGGCCGCAGCCTCGATTGGCCAGGTCGGCCTCATCCGCCAGTACACCGACACCTTCGCCTGCTTTGGCGTGACGGTGGGCCAGATCCTCATGACGCGCGCGACCACGGGTCAGCGCGAATCCTACCTGCATGCGCGCGACACGATTGAGCGCCTGCTCGAGCTCGGCGTGGTGCCCATCATCAACGAGAACGATACCGTTGCCGTCGAGGAGATTCGCTTCGGCGACAACGATACGCTCGCGGCCATGGTCGCGACCTCCGTGAACGCCGACCTCGTGGTTCTGCTGAGCGATATCGACGGTCTGTATACGGCCGACCCGCGCAAGAACGAGGACGCCGAGTTGCTCAACACGGTGAGCAAGATGAGCGAGGAAATCGAGAATGGCGCCGGGGGTGTCGGCAGCCGCAGCGGTTCGGGCGGCATGCTCACCAAGATTGCGGCCGCGCGCGTGCTCATGGCGGCCGGCATTCCGATGGTCATCTGCGAGGGCCATCGCCGCGGAGCCATCACCGATGCGGTACACGGGCGTCAGGTCGGCACGACCTTCTTCGACGAGAGCTCGAACGGCCTGGCGGCACGCAAGTCGTGGATTGCGCTCGGCGGCAAGGTCAAGGGTCGCGTGGCCTGCGATGATGGAGCCTGCAACGCGCTGCTCAATCACGGCGGCTCGCTGCTGCCCGTGGGCATCTCGTCGGTCGAGGGTGCGTTTGTGGCGGGCGACCCGGTCGATGTCGTCGACTTGCAGGGTCGCATCATCGGCCGTGGACTTGCCGGATACGCTGCTGATGAGCTCTCCGGGTTGCTCGGCAAACACGGCGAGCGCGAGTTCATCAACCGCGACGAGCTCGTCATCTTCTAGCTCTGTCTTGTTACCCCGAGCGCGCCGAAGCGGAGCTGAGGAACCTCACGACAGGTCGCGTGTCAAGGCCCTGTATCATTTTGGTTGAGACGACTGCAGGATCGCATAACGGAAGGGCCTCTGCTTAGCTTGTACGGCAGTGATTACTTAAATAATCGAGTATGCGCAGCCGAGTGGTTTTCATCTTTTGAGCAAGCTCCTCGGTGTCGTCTACACCATCGCGAATGAGAGAGTAGAGAATTTGCGTATCAATATCTACATCAACCATGTTTAGTGGTTGAACAGTGGCTTCGTTTTCTCTGAATTTGCAAAGAGCGTAGTAAGTCAGGGCACAATTATCTTCGCCGTTTATGTTCTTAACTACTTCAGCTGCAGAACCAGCGGGATTCATAAACAGCAAAGATGGGCTAATGTTGAGGGCCTCGGCAATTTTCGATACGTTGTTTAAGCTAACATTTATACGGCCCTGCTCAATACCTCCAATATAAGTTCTATGTAGGCCGCTCAATTCTGCAAGCCCCTCTTGGGTTAACCCCGTGGCTTTGCGGTATTCCCTTATATTGTTTGCAAACGTCTTCCGGATATCCATCGACAGCTCCTTGGAAGGTAGGAATGTCGATGTAATCTGAATAGCAATTACTAATCCACATAATATAAATAGCGTCATAAAAAATTGGTTATTATTTGATAAGAAAACCAGCTAATAATCGCACTTAAATATATCCCTTTTTATTTGCAAACCTTGATGATGATTTATAATTGCTATATATTTATAGCGTTTCTATAAATATATAGCTTGCCTTTTTGACCCAGAGTATCGGGTTTACTGCATGACCTGAAAGGATTAGAAATGCCGAAATTCAAGAAACCACTCTCGCAGAATCCGTTCCATCAATGGGGTACAAATTTCGGCGGTGCCGCTGATATTAATCAAGATGCTCTTGCGGAGAGCTTAGCCAATGATGTTAAGGAATCCATGGGGAACCAGTATGGCATCACCGTAGACGCCTCCAAAACTGATATCACCATTGGCGGGCTCCTGAACAGTAAAGTTTTCCCGGGCGTCGAATTTTCTTTTCCTGATCATGCTGACTGGGCGCGTTATCTGGTGGGAATAAATAAAAACGCAGGAATTCTGGCAATAGATGTCGTGCAGCAAGGCACCCCTTCCTCTGCAATGCAACGCATGAACTCTGCTGAAAGCAAGGGTATGTTCTCGATTACAGGCGCCTTGCAGAAAGCGGTGACAGATCAGAATGCTGTCGAGGAAGAAGGCATGTACTACGGCGCCCTGCTTCAAACGATTCAACAGGTAATCGAGAGTTGGGCAGAGTAATTGGCTTTAACTGTGCTAAACGGCCGGTACGAAAACATGAAATGCAGCATTTAGGTGAGAAGAGGGAAGCTGTAGGACTATCGTCGGAAACAAAAACGAAAGCCCAAACGAATGAATTACAAGGCGTCAAGATATAACCATTCCGGCATGATTGTTGACCAGGTGTTTTTATATAACCTGGTTACTTCAGCTGTCGCCGTAATTGAAAGATCAGAATACAAGCAGATTAAGAGCTGCGAGTTCGTAGATCCTGATCTGCTGCGCATGGCTATGGAGAATGGGTTTGTCGTACCTGCAGAAGAAGACGAGATTGAGAAAGTCTTAGCTATTCAGCGCATGAACAATTACTCGACACGATTTGCCGGTTTCCAGATATTGCCAACAACAGCCTGTAATGCACGCTGCTTTTACTGTTATGAACAGTCTTACAAAGCCGTTTGCATGAAGGATGCGGTCGCAAAGGCGATTCCGTCTTTCATCGAGAGCTACATGGGCATGGTTGACAACGTACACGTAACATGGTTCGGTGGCGAACCTATGCTCGAGATTGATCGGATTTACGAACTTTCGAATCAGATTATAGACATGTCGGAGAAACACGGCATTGGATATACGTCTGACATTATTACAAATGCAACTTTGGCAACAGCCGATGTCGTTCGTCTGCTTGTTCACGATTGCAGAGTTTCTCAGGCTCAAGTCACTTTGGATGGGTTGGCTGAAGAGCACTTGCGGAGGAAGGCGTATATTTCGAAAGACGTGACTTTTGATAGCGTGCTTTTGGCTATGGATGCATTCGTCGAGCAAGGTGCCAAACTTCTAATACGCCTGAATATTGATAGAAGGAATTATCGAGACTGCCTGAATCTAATTCCTCTTCTTGGAGAGAGATACAAGGGGCTGGACACGGTGATGCTTTATGCTGCTCCGCTGTACGGAAGCGGCAATCAAGAAGACTTTTTCACGGAAGATGACCTGAGCGAAATATACAAGAGCGTATTTTACGCAATGATTGATGCGGGCTTTATTCAGACAGTCGATGGGCTTCCACTGAATTTCAACAACGCTACATGCTCGGCTCAGATGATTAACAACTTTGTAATTGACCCTTCAGGAGACGTATTTAAGTGCGAGCATCTGCTAACTGAGGGCAGACAGCGGATCGGGAACGTATTTGAAGGCGTTTTGTTTAACGAGGCTATGGTTGAATGGGCATCCCCGAATATTCCCGCAAAATGTCGAAAGTGCGTGTTTTTGCCGAGCTGCCAAGCTGGGTGCTATGCCGCCGAGACACTGAACTTCGGATTAAAGCGTTGTCCGCATATTGCATTCATCACGGATGCAATTGTTGACGCAGCAGGCTATCTCTTGGGGTGTAAATCCCATATTGATAGATCATTCTAACGAGAGAAAGGATTGGCAATGACAGTTATTCGAGAAGGTTTGGACATAGGTGCCGGTAGATCATCTGGCTTTATATCTATGGCCGCCGTACAGATGTCACATAATGCTGGCATGGCGCCCTGCGGCACTATCTGTCAGCCTTACAGTGCGCAGCCTGGTACTCCCTGTGGCTGCAAGTGCATGATGTATTGCGCTGGAAAATAAATTAGTTGAACCAGCGAAGCTTAAGCTTCTTTGCCCGGGTTCCTAATCAAGGTAGCACAAGTACCGCCTAATTCATGACGGCTTTCAGGAGAGGAATGAACAATGGCCAATAATTGTCCCCGCTGTAACGGGAAAGGCCTCGTAAGGGTAAAAACAGCTGATGGTGAGAAGTTCACTACTTGTCCTAATTGTGGGGGATCAGGCAAAGCGAAGTAAATATTCGCTCCCATTGAATAAATCCATATCATTCGCGTGAGTTTTACTCTCACATTACTGACTGTATCGAGTTTCATATGGTTATAGGCATTATCGGAGACCTCATTTGAAAAACGACAAAGATGAGATACTCGAATATCTAAAGACCGCGCGTGACCTCGAAGTCATGCTCATGAAATTGGACGAGCTGGAAAAGCACGTTAATTGCAGGATTCTCCAAATGGAAAACAAGGAGTATCCCGATTTCAAACCACCCAATGCGAATATTGAGCGAGAAAAAGCCAAAGCCGATTTAAGCGCAAGAAATATTGGTGCTGTGATTGGCGGAATTATAGGGTTCGCTTTTGAGTTTATTAGCGAATGGCAGATCGTTGAAACGAGCGATAACTCAATCGTATGGCTTGGAAACTTTTTTGTTTTTGCCATTGCGGCTGTCATATGTGCAGCCATTGGCGCGGGCATAGGAGCATTGATTTCATGGGAAATAGGTGCATCGAATAGCATGAGAAAAAGTGAAGCGAAAAAAAGGGAAAATAAATCGGCAAAGGAGAAATGGGAATCTGACATTGCCCAAGAGAAAAAAATTGATGCAGAAACAACTGCAGATTTCCAATCTGGTTCGTTGCCAATCAGCGAGCTCAAGGCAGTGTGCGAGCGAATGCTTTATGAGTACTATTCCGATGGTCCAATATACAGAAAATATCAATCGCTTCCAGCTGTTTGTCAGCTATATGAGTATTTTGACTCGGGTAGATTTTCCGAGCTTGGCGAAGCCTACAATCAATATGAGCTTGAAGTCCGATTGGACCGCTTGATTGATAATTCAGAACAAGCTTTGCAGGCCCTGCATGCGATTCAAAATAACCAGCACCTTCTCTATGATGCGCTGGTGGAAGTACGGAGCGACACTGATTTAATTAGCAGGAATATAGACAAGTGCTTCGACACTGTGAATCGAATGGCATATTCTCAAGAAGTTTCTTCAATCTGTTTGCAGCAGACCGCGCTAGCGACAACTTTGCTTTCGCAGATGAAGTTCTACAAGGATCGCCATGATTTGCCCTTGCCCTTTCATATATATGAGGGCGCTCTTGTCGGCATAAATGCACGACTGCTTTCTCAAGCCCGCAGTCTAAAATAGACTCACTGAGCATAATAGTCTCGTCTCAGTCAGATGGTGGGGCGGGGACATGGCTGGTATGTAGCTACTATGAAGTAGCCGCGTTCGCGAACTATCAACAGCGAAGGGCCGGGGGGGGGGGATCATCCCGGTTTGTTTTACTGATATTTCAACATGCCCGTGCGCTGCAATAATCAAAATTATTAAACCGAGCATTAAAAAACTTTATTAATAGACATAATACTTTTAATAGATTTTAATAACTTTTAATAGTTTCTAATAGGCACAGAACGGGAACAAGCGATGACTACCAACCCCTTCACTCCTGGATTTGGCGAAACCCCCACTATTCTTGCCGGAAGGTCCCAACTGCTCGAGAGTCTCCGGCGTGCCTTTCAAAGCGAAACACGCCGTCCGGAATTGACACTTCTTATTTCTGGAGCACGAGGCACAGGCAAGACAACAATGCTTCTCGAAGCGGCGAATTTGGCTGAGCAAAACGGATGGATAACGGTTGGCACAACAGCGCTTCCGGGAATGCTTTCAGATTTGGAAATCGGAGCTAATCGCAAATCTGAGCACCTCGTTGGCAAGGAGTTGGGAGGCCATGTTTCCGGCATTGGCATTCCTCAGATACTGGAGGTTCAGATTGGGAGGGAAAACGCCCCGGCCAGTAATTGGCGCTGGCGTATGGACACCCTATTGTCCCAGCTACAGGAGAAAGGCACGGGCCTTCTCATAACTGTGGACGAACTCGATCCGAATCTCGATGAGCTCCGAGAGCTTGTTGCGGTTTATCAGCATTTTGTGGGGGAAGGCCGAAAGGTTGCGCTTATGCTCGCGGGCCTCCCATACCGTGTATCTAGCCTTCTCAATGACAAGACAGTATCTTTTCTTCGTCGAGCACGACAAGTTAGTTTGGGGCCAATTCCGGATTACGAAGTTGAATCGGCGATGCTAAGAATGATTGAAACCTCTGGAAGAAGCGTTGAACGTCGCGACCTCCACGACGCAATCACTGCTATTGGAGGCTTTCCTTTTTTAATGCAACTGATTGGTTTCCAGGCATGGGATGCGAATCCCGCAGAAGAACGCATATCAGCCAATGACATCCAACTTGGAATTGATTTGGCCATGATGGAAATGAATGAGCGCGTTCTCGGGGCTACATATCGGGAGCTATCAAATAATGACATTGCGCTTGCCCGCGCAATGCTTGAAGACCATGAACCTAGTCGTGTTTCTGATCTTGCAGAGCGGTTGAAATGGTCACCAGCTCAAGTCGGGCAATACGTATCGCGCTTGATGAACGCGGGCATTGTGGGTAGGCCTGCCCGTGGGCAAGTCGCATTCGAACTGCCTTTCTTCAAAGAGTATCTGGAGCATAACGAGTAAGCGTGCGATGCCGCAACGAGACAAGCACCCCAGGCACCGCTCGTCTCATTATCCCGTCCGTCGAACACTTGCGCTCGATGGGGCGCCCCTCCGGTATACTTGTGCCGTCAATGTTCCTTTTAGGGGAAGGTGAATCTGGAATGTCTCTCAAAATCGGCATCAATGGTTTTGGTCGCATCGGCCGTCTGGTCTTTCGTCTCGCAGAGCTCGATCCCGATGTAGAGGTCGTCGCCATCAACAACCCGAGTGATCTCGAGTGCGCGGCGTACCTTACCAAGTACGATTCCAGCCAGGGCCGTGTCTTCGAGGATTGCTACGCCAAGGAAGGCGCGCTCGTCGTCGAGGGCCACGAGGTCAAGGCGTTCCAGACGCGCGAGCCCAAGGAGCTCGACTGGGCTTCCGTTGGCGCGGAGGTCGTCATCGAGTCCACGGGTCGCCTCAAGACCGGCGAGGCCTGCCAGGTGCATCTCGACAATGGCGCCAAGAAGGTCGTCATCTCCGCTCCGGGCACCGACGTGGATGCCACCATCGTCATGGGCGTCAACCAGGACATCTACGACCCGGCCACGATGAACATCGTCTCCAACGCCTCGTGCACGACCAACTGCCTCGCGCCGTTCGCCAAGGTCCTCAACGACAACTTCGGCATCAAGCGCGGCCTCATGAACACCATTCACGCCTACACCAACGACCAGAAGATCCTCGACGTGCACCATAAGGACTTCCGTCGCTCGCGCGCTGCGGCCCTTTCCATGATTCCCACCTCCACGGGCGCGGCCAAGGCCGTCGGTCTCGTGCTCCCCGAGCTCAACGGCAAGCTCGACGGTTTCGCGACCCGCGTTCCCACGCCGACGGGCTCGATGGTCGACCTCACGGCCGAGCTCGAGAAGAACGTCACCGCCGACGAGATCAACGCTGCCATGAAGGCTGCCGCCGAGGGCCCGATGAAGGGCATCCTCGAGTATTGCGTCGATCCCATCGTCAGCTGCGACGTCATTGGCGACACGCACTCCTCGATTTTCGATAGCAAGCTCACCAAGGTGCTCGACGGCGAGGGCAATTTCGTGAAGTGCATCTCCTGGTACGACAACGAGATGGGCTATTCCGCTCGCTGCATCGACCTGGCCAAGTTCCTCGTGGCATAACTGCCCCATTACGAGAACGGAAGAAGGGGAGCGTTATGCTCCCCTTCTTGTTTCGAGCGGAGTGACAATGACCGGCAAGCTCACCATAGTGCCGACGCCCTTGGGCAATCTCGGTGACATGACCGCCCGTGCGCTCGAAGCGCTCGAGCAGGCCGACGTCGTTTGCGCCGAGGACACGCGCGTCACCGGCAAGCTGCTCGCGCACTTCGGCATCCAGGCTCGTCTCGAGCGCTGCGACGAGAACGTCATCGCTTCCAAAAGCGCCGCTCTTGTCGCCCGCATGCGCGATGGCGAGTCCATTGCCTTTTGCTCCGACGCCGGCATGCCCGGCATCAGCGATCCCGGCATCGTGCTTGTCGATGCTGCCCGCGATGCCGGCGTGACCGTGGACGTGCTGCCCGGCCCCTGTGCCGTGACCACCGCGCTCGTTACTTCCGGCTTTAGGCATAGCGCTTTCTACTTCGGTGGCTTTCTGCCGCGCAAGGAGACCGAGCGCCTCAGGCTCCTGGAATCGCTGGCAACGCTCGATGCCGCGCTTGTCTTCTACGAGTCACCGCATCGCGTCGTCGCTGCGGTTCAGAGCATCGCGCAGGCCTATGGCGAACGACCAGTCGCGCTGTGCCGCGAGCTTACGAAGCTACACGAAGAGGTGCTGCGTCTGCCCGCCAGCGAGCTCGCGAAAGACCTCACCGCGCGCGATGCGATCAAGGGCGAGATCGTGCTTGTCATCGCGCCGCCGGATATGCGAGCACAGCAGGCTGCGAGCCTCGATGACCCGGCCCTGCACGAGCGCATCCAAGCCGAGCTTGCCGCCGGTGCCTCGAAGTCGGCGCTCGCCAAGGAGCTCTCTCGCGAGCTCGGTCTCCCGAAGAACAAACTCTATGACCTCATCCTCAGCATGTAGCCGCTATAATCTCTCCCATCACACACCCACGAGCAAGGACCCAACACCCATGACCAAAGACAGCTTCTACGTCACCACGCCCATCTACTACGTCAACGGCGAGCCGCACATCGGCACCGCATACACCACCATCGCGGTCGACGCCACCGCGCGCTTCGGTCGCATGGACGGCCGTGACGTCTTCTTCCTCACCGGCATGGACGAGCACGGCGAGAAGGTCGCCGAGGCGGCCGCCGCCCATGGCATGACGCCCCAGGAGTGGTGCGACAGCCAGGTCACGCAGTTCACCGATCTGTGGCGCGACCTCGACATCACCAACGACGACTTCATCCGCACGACGCAACCGCGCCACGTGAAGGGCGTCCAGGATTTCATGCAGAAGCTCCACGACAACGGCTATCTCTACAAGGGCACTTACGACGGCTACTACTGCACGCCGTGCGAGACGCAGTTCACCGAGGGCGACCTCGTTGACGGCAAATGCCCGGACTGCGGCCGCGAGGTGAACGTCGTGCACGAGGAGAACTGGTTCTTCAAGCTCTCCGAATTCGGCGACAAGCTGCTCGCGTACTACGACGAGCATCCCAACTTCATCCGCCCGCAGATTCGCGAGAACGAGGTGCGCTCCTTCATCGAGGGTGGCATGCACGACCTCTCCGTGAGCCGTACCGCCTTTGACTGGGGCATCCCCCTGCCCTTCGACCCCGAGCACGTCACCTACGTGTGGGTCGACGCGCTCATCAACTACCTCACCGCGCTCGGTTACGGCAGCGACGACACCACGCTGCTCGACAAGTTCTGGCCGGCGAACTTCCACTTCGTGGGCAAGGACATCATCCGCTTCCACTGCGTGATCTGGCCGGCCATGCTCATGGCCGCCGGCATGGAGTGCCCGCGCCACGTCTTCGCGCACGGCTTCCTCATGGCCGCCGACGGCTCCAAGATGAGCAAGTCCAAGGGCAACGCGCTGTACCCGCGCGACCTCATCGAGCGTTATGGCGTGGATGCCTACCGCTATTACTTCCTCGCCGACGTGACCTTCGGTTCCGACGCCAACATCGGCTATGACCGCATCACGCAGGTCTACAACGCCGACCTGGCCAATACCTACGGCAACCTGTTCAGCCGTGTGAGCAACATGGTGATCAAGTACTTCGACGGGCAGGTGCCCGAGGTGCCCGCCGAGTTCGGGCTCGAGGACAATCCGCTCTCCGAGCTTGCCGAGGGCCTCTACGAGCGCTATGCCGCCTGCATGAACGACATCGACTTTGGCGGTGCCGCCGCCCATGTCATGGAGCTTTTGCACCGCGCCAACCTCTACGTCGAGGACAGCGCACCGTGGAACCTCGCCAAGAGCGAGGAGACCCAGGGCCAGCTCGCCTTCGTGCTCTACAACGCGCTCGAGATCTGCCGCATCGCCGCCTTGCTTCTGGCACCTTTCATGCCCGCGACCTCGACCGAACTCTGGAGGCGCCTCGACCTTGGCGACCCGTGCGCGGTCGATAACGCCGCAGAGCTTGCCTTGTGGGGCGGTCTACCCGCGGGCAACGTCGTCACCAAGGGCGATGCGCTCTTCCCGCGCCTCGAGAAGTAATGGGCTACGCCGACTTCAAACACTTCGACAAGCGTGACGCCCTCTTCCGCAACTCGAAGGGCAAGCTGAAGCCTGCTCCCGAGCTGCCGCGGGGCACGCTCGTCGCGGATACCCATTGCCATCTGGGCATGTTTCCGGATCCGGGCCTCGTGCTCGCGCAGGCGGCGGCGCACGGCGTCGACTTCATCTGCTGCATGACCGACCCGACGAAACCCGAGCTCGACGGCGATGACGGGGACGTGACGCGGCGCTCGGCACGACAGACCTACGACGGCCTTGACGGCTGGTTCGATGATGCCGCCATGGAACTCGAGCGCTGGGGCATGGCCCAGGCTATCATGCCGCGCGTGCGCTTTGCCTGCGGCGTGCATCCCCATAACGCCAAGCATTTCGAGCAGGCAAGAGACGAGCTCGTCGCGCTCATCGAGCGTCCCGAGACCTGCTGCCTGGGCGAGATCGGCCTCGACTACCACTATGACTTCAGCCCGCGCGAGGTGCAGCGCGAGGTCTTCGCCACCCAGCTGTCCATGGCGGCCGAACACGACCTTCCCGTGAGCTTGCACTTGCGCGAGGCCCACGACGAAGCGCTCGGCATCCTGCGCGAGGTGGGCGTGCCCGACGCCGGCTGCATCTTGCACTGCTTCAACCTCGATGCCGCCACACTTGCGCCCTTCCTCGAGCTCGGCTGCCACATCGCCTTCGGCGGCCCCCTCACCTTCAAGAAGAGCTGGGATACGCGTCTGGCGGCACTCGACGTGCCCGTTGATCGCCTGCTCACGGAAACCGATGGGCCCTACATGGCCCCCGAGCCCCTGCGCGGCACGGTCTGCGCTCCCAGCCAGACCGTCTTCACCCTGCGCACGCTGCTCGATTGCTTCGGCTATGCGGGCGAGGAGCGCGCCATCGAGCTCATCTCCCCACGGCAACGCGCCATCGAGAACGGCGCCGCGGAGCCGGTCACGACGATGCCCGACTATTCGGCCCTGCAACGGGGATTGGATGAGGGCCAGTTCGCCGAGCGCGTCTTCCAGAACGCCCTCGATTTGCTCGACGCGCGTCGCGCCTGAGAGGAGCTTTGCATGGCGAAGAAATCGAGGAGGCAGAAGCTTCCCTCCGAGAAGGACTTCGAGAAGCTGAATAACCCCAAGCAAGAGGAGCCGGAGGCCCCCGCGCAGGAAGAGCAGGCTCCCGATGCGGTGCAAGAGGACCGGTCCCAGCCCACCTACAGCATCGACGGCGGCATATCGGTCTCGCTGGCAGGCGACGTCACGGGTGTCGGAAACGCCGACGATTCGGACGCGGGTTCCGACGATATCGTCTTGGACGAGGATAGCTTCGAGGAGCTTTTCGGGGAGAGCCCCCAGGATTTCCTGCGGCAGGTGAGCGCGAGGCCCCTTGGGGACACGCTCGCCGAACCCGTGTTCGAGCCCAGGAACGAACCCATTCCCAGTTCCACCGAGGACTTCCATGTCGACCAGGGCGATGCCGTGACCGTCGAGGAGGAAGAGGAGCTTCCCGAAGAAGAGCCCGCTTCCGATGAGCCTCCCAAACCACCCGAGGTCCTCATTCTCGTCGGCTCTCCGCACACGGACGGCAAGTCGGCCCTCTTCGGACGCAAACTCTCCGAGTACCTGCGCCTGTCGGGTGCGGCCGTCACGCTCTTCGAGATTGCCAAGTATCCGGTTGCGGCCTGCACGGGCTGTGATGCCTGCCGGGTGACGGGCACGTGCTGCATCAAGGGCGATGCCTGGAACGTGCTTTCCCGCCACATGGAATCCTGCGCGGCGCTCGTCGTGATCGCGCCCGTCTACTTCGCCGGCCCTTCTGGCTGGCTCAAGGCCGCGCTCGACCGCTGCCAGATGTATTGGGCGCGCAAGTACGTGCTCGGGGAGTGGGTTCCCCGCAAACGTCCGGCGCATCTCGTCGTCATCGGCGATGGGGGAGACCCGTTTGGCACGGAGCCGCTCGAGACTATCTGCACCTCTGCGCTCAACTGCGCGAACCTGCGCATTGAATCCAGTCGCATCACGCGCATGATTGGCGACCAGTTCGACCTGAGCCGTGCCATCATCCTGGCCGGCCAGGTCATGGCAAGCATCGGGCGGGCATGACGATGGCGTACTCTGCGCTGGCAAATCCCCGTGCAACCAAGGGCGTCCTGCAGGAGTTCGGCCTGAACGCCAAGCACGCCCTGGGCCAGAACTTTCTCGTGGACGACAACGTCATCGGCAACATCCTGCGCCTCGCGCAGCTGGACGGCCCGCAACCGGATGGGGTGCTGCCCTGCCTTCTCGAGATCGGGCCGGGCATCGGTACGCTCACCATTGCGTTGCTCGAACGCGCCAAGGTCATCGCCATCGAGCGCGATGCCGACCTCGTCGACGTGCTCGCGCAGACGACCATGGACCTTTCCCATCGTTTCGCCCTCATCCAGAAGGACGCTCTCAAGCTGACGCGCGACGAGGTCGAGCAGGCTGTTGCCGCGCTCGACGCGCCGCTGCCCCGTCAGCTCGTCTCGAACCTGCCCTACGGCATCGCCGCGACGGTCGTGCTCGACTGGCTGACGCGCTTCGAGTTTCTCGATGCCATGACGGTCATGGTGCAAAGCGAGGTCGCCGATCGCATGGACGCCCAGGTGGGCACGAAGAACTACGGTGCATACACGGTCAAGCTGCGTCTGTACGCCCATGTGGTCGATCGCTTCCAGGTGCCGCCGGGCTGTTTCATGCCCGCACCGCATGTCGAGAGCGCCGTCATCCGCATCGAGCGCAATGCCGACGCGCTCGACCCCGAGCTCGTCGAGACTGCCTGCAAGCTGGCCGACGCGGCCTTTGCCCAGCGACGCAAGACCATTCGCAATTCCATGAGCAGCAAGTATCCCAAGGACGTTGTCGATTCTCTGCTTGCGGCCTGCGATATCGCCCCCACAACACGCGGCGAAACCCTCGAACCCGAAACCTACCTTCAAATGGCCGAGGCGTTCTTGCGTCTTTCTTAACTTCGCGTGCACATGTTGTGAAGCGATTGGCGCTTGCTATCAGCTTGCATTACAATGCAACAACGAATCTGCAGACAATACCTGGAGGGGTAACGCAGCGGGAATATGGCGACATTCGTCAACACCTTTAACCTGTTTCTGTTCTTCGTATTCAGCCTCTGCTACATGTATCAGGCCGTCTATGCCGTCATCGTCTTGGTGAAGGACCATCGACGCAAGGTCACGCATGTGCAGGACGAGCCGCTGCACAAGTTCGCCGTGATGATTGCCGGGCGCAACGAGGAGGCCGTCATCGGCGAGCTCGTGCGCAGCATCAAGAACCAGGACTACCCCGAAGAGCTCATCGACATCTTCGTCATCGCCGACAACTGCACCGACAACACGGCGCAGGTCGCCGAGGAGGCCGGCGCCGAGGTGCTCGTGCGCAACGACCGCCTGGTCGTCGGCAAGAGCCATGCGCTCGACTTCGCGCTCAATCGCATCCGCGTCCTGTACGGAGATTGCTCCGGTCGCACCGACTACGACGCCTACTTCGTCTTCGACGCCGACAACGTGCTCGACCCCGGCTTCGTCGCGGCCATGAACCGCGGCGTGAACCGCGGCTACCAGGTGCTCACCTGCTACCGCAATTCCAAGAACTACGACTCCAACTGGATTTCGGCCGGCAGCGCCCTGTGGTTTCTGCGCGAGGCCAAGTTCCTCTCCAACGCCCGCTACATGATGGGCAGCTCGTGCGCCATCAGCGGCACGGGCTTCATGATCAGCGCCGACATCCTCGAGTCCAACGGCGGATGGATTCACCATCTGCTCACCGAGGACATCGAGTTCTCGACCGATTGCATCGCGCACGGCATCCGCATCGGCTACTGCGCCGATGCCTACGTCTACGACGAGCAACCCACCACCATGAAGGACTCCTGGCGTCAGCGCATGCGCTGGGCCAAGGGCTTCTACCAGGTGCTCCTCAAGTACGGCTCGTTCCTCTTCAACGGCATCTTCCGTGGCAAGCAGGGACGCTTCGCCTGCTACGACATGTTCATGACCATCGCGCCGGCCATGCTGCTCACGTTGGCCGGTGTCGCCGTCAACCTCGTCTTCTGCCTCACGGGAATCGTGCAGATGGCCGGCATCGCCGCCTCGGTGCAGACGGTCGCCGCCAGCACCTCGGGAGCCGCTGGGCTCGCGGCAAGCGACCCTAACTGGTTCTCGATGGCAACCGGCATGATGAGCGGCTCCGTGTTCGAGGGCGACCCGTTGAGCTCCTTCAACTTGAGCCAGGTCTCGACCGTGCTCGCCTATGCCGAGGCGCGTGCGACCATCGTTACCTCGGTGCTCTCGCTGGCCGGCTGCTTCTTGAGCTTCGCGGTCGTCATGCTCGTGTTCGGTACGCTCACGACCATCACCGAATGGAACCACATCCACGCGAAGAACTCCGACAAGATCAAGTACCTCTTCACCTTCCCCATTTTCATGCTCACCTATGTCCCCATCGCGCTCATCGCCGTGTTCAAGAAGGTCGAGTGGAAGCCGATTACGCACAACGTCGTGCGATCGGTCGCCGACGTCGTGAGCAAGGGATGATCGGGCCTTTGCAAAACGAGGAGGCGATATGAGCAAGCTCAGCTCCATCGAAGACGTGGAACGCCGCGCACAGCAGGAACAGGAGCGCGCCGCGCAAGATGCCGAACGAGAATCCGTCTCCCCCGAAGGCCAGGCACCTGCGACGGTTCAGCCCGCGCCCGCATCCGATCAGGGTGACATGACCGCCGAGCAGGAAGAGGAGTTTCACGGTCTCGACACGACCCAGCCCATGGGCGCTGGCCACAAGGCGCTGATTGCCATCGCGGTCGTCGTCGTCATTGTCGCAATACTGTATATTGTCAACAGCTGGATTCACTTCATATAGGGGCACATATGGATAAGCGCGAGAACGACGAGCAAAACGAGGTCGAGGTCCATCTCTTCGCCGAAGAGGACTTCAACGACGGCCAATCCGCCCAGGATGCTCCCAAGGAGGAGATCACGGTTGACTTTGGCGAGGCGGCCGAGTCCATGCTCGACGACATCATCAAATCCGATAGCTCCTACAGGATGCGTGCGGCTGCCGCTGCGGCCGACTTCGAGCCGGGCGAGGTTTCCGCAGACGAGGTCGTCAACGTGGACGATGTCGTGGTGCGCAACGAGGGTGACCGTCTCACCGAGAGCGCCGACCTCGACGAGCTGTCCGAATCCATCAACATCACCGAGCAAGAGACCGTCGAGTACGTCGATGACGAAGATGACGAGTTCTCCACTGAGCGCGCGATGCGCAGCAGGCGCCGCCTGCGCAACCTGCTCGTTTTCTTTATCATCATCCTGCTGATCCTCGTTGCCATCATTGGCCTGTTCATCTGGCGCAACTCGACGCCGCCCGACGTCAAGCAGCCGGATTCCGACGTCCTGCAGACGTCCTCGGCCGGCACGAACGCCACGCAGTTCCAGGCAATCGAGGCCGAACGCATTCCCGACCTCATCACGTACTTCGGCATGACCCCCGAGGCCGCCGTCGAGGCGAGCGGCAACACGATCACGCTCGATGCCGAGGCCGTGGCCGCCTCGGACGCGACGCTTCCCACCGTCGTGAGGACGCGCAACGGCTGGCTCGTCGGCCCCAATGGCGAGACGCTCGCGAGCATCACCTTTGGTCTCAATGCCGAGGGCAATATCGATTACATCTTCACGGCCTTCGACCTCGACGCCTTTGGCGTCGCCGATGCCAAGTTCGACGAGCTCGCCGCCTCGAAGGTGGTCGCCTCGTCGATTCTCGCGGGTATCGGGCTCGATGCCGCTGCCGTCGAATCCGCTCAGCTCAGCATCATCGAGAATCCCCAGGCGGTGCTTTCGCGCGACACGTCCGCGCAGGAGGTCGCCGAATTTGCCGGCCCCACCAACATCGAGGGCATCCCCTCCACGTGGAAGGTGACCGAGACCTACGACCACACGACGGGCGTCACCCTGGGTGACAACAGCGTCATCCGCACCCTCAGCGTCGACCTGCGCTAGCCGATGAGACAACTGCACAGGGTACTTGTCTCATTTCAAATGAGACAAGTACCCTGTGCATTTGTCTCATCGGCAATTACTTCTTGCATGCATCCGTGGGCACGTGTAAACTATTCGTCCGTATCTACGAAGTGAAGGTGCGCAAGCTCCTTCCACCTTACGACGAGCACGCGCTCAGTTGTCTGGTCACTTACAATCCGACCCTTCGGGGGTCCTTGTGTGTGCCTGTCGGCTGAATGCAGCTCGACAGGTTTTTTATTAGGAGGTGTTTGTCATAGCAGCTCAAGACACACGGATCAACGGTGAGATTCATGCGCCGCAGCTTCTCGTCATCGGTGTCGATGGCACCAAGTACGAGATGGCCAACGATGCGGCACAGCGCTTTGCCGAGGACCAGGGTCTCGATCTGGTTGAGGTCGCTCCCAACGCCGAGCCGCCCGTCTGCCGCGTCATGGATTACGGCAAGTACAAGTACGAGCAGGCGGTCAAGGCCAAGAAGGCGCGCAAGAACCAGACCAAGATCGAGGTCAAGGAGATGAAGTTCCGCCCCAAGATCGATACGGGCGATTACGAGACCAAGAAGGGTCACGTGCTTCGTTTTCTCGGTAAGGGCAACAAGGTCAAGATCACCATCATGTTCCGCGGTCGCGAGATGGCTCACCCCGAGCAGGGCCTGACCATTCTCGAGAGGCTCGCCGACGACCTCAAAGACCTCGCCGTCGTAGAACAGCAGCCAAAGATGGAAGGGCGCAACATGCACATGATGGTGGCGCCGCTTCCCAAGGACGCACGCAAGAGCACCAGCAAGGAAAGCGAAGACAAGGAGTAAGCACCATGCCTAAGATGAAGACCCACAAGGGCACCGCCAAGCGCTTCCGCACCACCGGGTCGGGCAAGATCATGCGTGGCAAGGCCTTCAAGAGCCACATCATGACCAAGAAGTCCCAGAAGCGTAAGCGCAACTTCCGTCACGAGACGGTTGTCGCCGAGGCCGACGTGAAGGTCATCAAGAAGAATCTGGGCAAGGCGTAGAGCGCGCAAGCCCGTATCCGTATCGGTAGTTAGTAGGAGTTGATATAAATGGCACGTGTCAAGCGCGCAGTTAACGCCAAGAAGAAGCGTCGTACCGTATTCAAACGCGCAAAGGGTTATTACGGTGCTAAGTCCCGTCAGTATCGCGCCGCCAAAGAGCAGGTCCAGCACTCGCTGCAGTACGCCTATCGCGACCGTCGCAACAAGAAGCGCGAGATTCGCCGTCTGTGGATCACCCGTATCAACGCGGCCGCCCGCATCAACGGCCTGTCCTATTCGGTCTTCATGCATGGCCTCAAGGTTGCCGGCATCGAGCTCGACCGCAAGGTGCTCGCCGATATGGCCGTCAACGACCCGCAGGGTTTTGCCGAGCTGTGCAAGATTGCCCAGAAGGCCGCTGCGTAGTAACAATTGTCATTTCGACCGGAGCGGCCGAAGGCCGCGAAGTGGAGAAATCTCACCATTAAAGAGAAGGGGAGGCACATGCCTCCCCTTCTGTCATTTCGACCGAAGGCGCGAAGCGCCGGAGTCGAGAAATCTCGTCCTTTTCCTTGACCTGGACATAGTGTCCGGGTTTAGAGTGCTCATGCGAGGAGGTGAGACATGGCCGAAGAAAACGACAAGCTGCTTACGGTGTCGCAGGTGTGCAAGCTTACCGGCGCCACGCCCGCGAAGCTCAAAAACTGGGACAGGGAGGGACTCCTCGTTGCGAAGCGGACGGGGCATGACGTCGCGAACAACCGTAAGCTGTACTCTGACGACGACGTTCAGCTCATACATGAGATCCTGTTGTATCGCAGGCTCGGATTTGGCATAGACCAGATCAAGGAAATCCTAGCTGCTCCCGAATCGGAGCGATCCGTGCTTGTCGCGGCGCGCACGAACGAGCTCAAGGAGGACTATGCTCTCATACAGAGGCAGATAGAGCTGTCGAAAGCGCTCGAGGTAATCGAGCCCGCCGCGCTCATGGACGAATTCGATGGCATCACGAATGTGGACGCGCTGGTGTCTGCCTATGAGAAAAACGAGAGCCTCATGCAGGTGCTTCGGTGGGCACGCAGTCATACCGAACAGGATGTTGAACAGCTCAGCCGCGAGTTGGAAGGGGCGTTTCTCGGTTTCGCGCAGTTGCCGCAGGATGCGGACTGGAAAACGATAAAGCTCCAGATTGCTCGTTTTTGCGATGCGTGGAGCAAACCATTTGGATGGCCCACGGTGGGCCAGATGCTCGTATTCTCCGAGGTGTTCCAGGACCTTGCCCTCGACGAGGAGAACGCCAGCAAGCCCTTTAACATCGAGCTAAGCGAGAAAATGGCAACAGCGTTTCTCCTTGCCTGGGCGTCAGGTACGCTCAGGTGCCTCGAGGACATTCTCGCGGACTTCTACTGGTTCGCCGACGATGACCTTTCATTGGAATGTGTGCAGAAAGCGGCGAAGGTGCTCCGTGCCCTCATTGCCGAATCTGGATGTCATTCCCATCTCGCAGATGTTGAACTTTCTGAAGAGCAAGCAAAGGAATTCGTCAAAATAAGCGATGAGGTATTCGACCTTCTGGAAGATGTTGCTCTGGATGAGAATCTCGGTCGCTATCTATGCCTCGATGAACTCTATGCCATAGATGGCCCAGCTCTAGAGACGGCAAAGCAGTTAGTTGAGGCCCACGTCGGAGGAAGTTTGAATCGCTGGCTTATCGAGAGCGGACGTGAACAGATTGAAAGGCGCATTGGGGAATGGGCCGAAGCGCTCAACTTACGTTTCGAATGGATACTGTTTGAAGAACAGGGTTCTGGAATAAAAGATTGGCATGAGAGAACGAGTGATGAAAAATATGCACGTTCCTTCTGTTCTTGGATTGAGGATCACTACGCATGCGCTTTTGCCAATCCACCCGAGGCCCGGTGGGCGAGCGAGGAAGAGCAGTGTCTCGTGGAGAAGATGACGCGCGAATATGTGCAGCAGATGGATGCGGAAGCGGAAGCCGAAGCCGAAGCCGAAGCATACACGGGGATAGAGAGGGTAACGGTATCGTACTCACTAGAATTCGACGAGTGACTTCACGCTGATGCCTAGCGCATCGGCAATGCGACCAAGGTCGTCAAGTCCCACGCTCACCCTGCCGGTTTCGATACGCCAGATGTGGGATTTGCTGCTGCCAATCATGAGGGCGAGGCGCGCTTGCGAGAGCCCCTGCTCCTCTCGCCGGGCTTTAATAGCGGACCCAAGGGCCAGTCGTTTTTCCGTGGCATTCATTGCCTAAGCCTATGTGCTAGACTGCCCTAAATGGCTTCATATATGAAGCCGTGCGAATAAAGCATGTTATCGGGTGACGAGATGGAGGCAGCAAATGAAAAAGACGCTTGTGCTTTGTTTTGCCTCAGTTATAGCGTGTTTTGTGCTAATGGGGTGTGATACTAAGCCCCCAACAGTTGAGGGGCTTGATAAGAAGCATGTTGAAGTTATGTGTGGCACGGACTTCAATCTAGATAACTACATAGCTGATAACGTTGTGATAACGGATGAAACAGATGATGGCGTAGCCGAATATCAGCTCAATGAGCTTGAGTATGCTGTTAGCTGTGACGAATATATTTATGATTCTGAGACGGGTTCTGTCAATACCGGTGAATTCGGAAACTACGATGTTGAGCTTACGGTAAAGGACAAAGCGAATAATGAAGCAAAGATTGCATTTACGCTTTTTTTAAACCCCCTAGAAATACAGAAGGGGTTCTACGTCTACAAAAATAGCTTTGCAGAAAATTTTGAGCTCCTGGGCTATTGCAGTATTGAAAATAGATCAAATGTCCCAATTAATATTAATGAAATTGAATTTCAGTATTTCGATGGGAATGGTATTAGAGTTGCTGGCACAGACACGGTTGTGTATGCACCAAAATTTCTTGCGGAATCGAAAATCAACTACGGGCTTGATACGTATTCTGGGTTTGTCACTCCGGTAACTCGGGAGGATGAAGTTGCGGAAATCAGAGTAAACGTCGATTACACGAGAGCCGTGGTGGGCGATAAAGATGCTCTCGATGTGGGCGAAGTGACGCGTTCTGGATCAGGAAGATTCGCGCCTGAAGCAATTGTAGAGAACCCATATGACAAAAAGGCGGAATACGTGATATTCCTTGTTGGAATGTATGATGCAGACGATAACTTGATTGCAGTTACAAGAAACTACTCTACTGACTCTATCGATCCTAAATCTAAAGCAAAATTGGTTGCCGGATGGCTTCCAGATTCTATGGCAAAACCAGATGCGACTGTTCGCATGCGTGGCACGGCCTGCTCAAACAGATTTACTGGATAACAAACACTTGCGATTTATCAGGTTATAAGCAGGCAATCCCAAGTGTTTGCAAGTTAGGAATGGCTTGAGCAAGGACTTAAACCGATGCCTCGCGTAATGAAGGGAAAAACAATGGACTGGCCTTACGCAGAACTTTCTCATAATGCTAAAGAAGCCGGAGGTCCCGAAGCGTACGTGAAAAAAATAGAGGATGCCGCTAGGGTCGATGGAATAAAAACTGGGGCAATAGGTGGTGCTGTTGCAACAGGGGCTAGTTGTGGGTTCCTTTGGCTCGTCAATTATCTCTGGGATAGGTATCAATCAAAGAAGGCTGCTGAGGCAGAAGAGGCAAAAGCTCAGCTGATGTGCAAAGAAACGGCAACAATGGCTTTGGGCGACGAAGATAATGATGAACTGCCAGACGAGGATACGCCGACTATTGTCTGGTGCCACTCATCGAAGAGTCCTGCGGATGAGTCCGAATATACGAAGGACTGAGATTGCGCAGGCATGGTTAGACAGCGTGAGGCATTTGGTCAACTATTTGGCATCTAGATAATCTCCGTCAGTATTTCACCTTGAGACTCAAAGCATCGAAATTGAGAAATCTCGCTAACCAAGCAGGTAGTTTCAACTGCCTGCTTTTTCGTTGTCCTCTCCGGTCATAACCCCCTGACCTTGTAAATCAAAGAAATCAAGGAGAATCAAAGAAATCAAGGAGAATCAAAGAAATCAAGGAGAATCAAAGAAATTAAAACTATAATGAGGACGACAAGCTAGGTAGGGAGTAACCATGCCCGACAAACAACTTGCATCTCGTATAACTAAGAATCCCTTCACGCCAGAATTTGGACGAGTGCCTGCGTATATGGCAGGCAGGCAAGACGTCATCAGCGAGATGGCGCGTGCGTTCGATGAGGGGAGCGGCAATCCCAACCTGTGCACCATCTTCGTGGGTGCTCGCGGCACGGGAAAGACGGCGATGCTCTCGTACCTAAGCGACGAGGCCTCACGCTTGGGCTGGGTTGCCGCGAATGTTACGGCAACGCCAGGCATGCTCGAGGACATCGTGCAGCGCAGCAAAGAGGCGGCAGCGCATTTGCTTGCTCCAGAAGGGAAGCGGAAGCTGACAGGCGTCGAGGTGGCGGGGATTGGTGCCGTTTCGTGGGAGAACGAGTCCGGCGAAGCACCCAATTGGCGATCTCGCATGAACGCGATACTCAACGAGCTGGGCGAAGAGGGAACGGGCTTGCTCATCACCGTCGACGAAGTGGACCCAAGCCTGGACGAGATGATTCAGCTCGTGACGACATACCAGCACTTTATTCGGGAAGACAGGAAAGTCGCCTTGCTCATGGCGGGCCTTCCCCACAACGTATCGGCGTTGCTATCGGGTAAGGTGACGTCATTTCTTCGTCGTGCGTCCCAGTATGACCTCGGGGGCCTTTTCGACGATGAGGTCGAGGAGGCGTTTCGCCTGACAGCCGAAGAGGGAGGTCGCATCGTCGAGCAGGACGCACTCGATGTTGCCGTGCGCGAGATTGGTGGCTTCCCCTTCATGTTCCAGCTCGTGGGGTATCGCGCGTGGAACATCGCGCGCGGGGGTGCCATCACGAAAGATGACGTGACGACAGGCGCCAGACTTGCCCGTGAAGAGCTGTCGCGCCGCATCTTCGATTCAACCTATGCCGAGCTTTCAAAAGGGGATAGGGCGTTTCTCGTCGCGATGCTCGATGATGACGGGTACACGACGCGTGATAACCTCATGCAAAGGCTCGGGAAAACGACGAGCTACATCTCCACCTATAAGAAGCGTCTTCTTGAAGCAGGTGTCATAGAGGAGCAGGAGCCTGGAGTCTTCACGTTTGCGTTGCCAGGATTCAGGGAATACCTGCTCGATAAGAAAGAACGCTAAGCTCCCCTTGCTTTTTCTTCGAGTTTTTGTGAATCGCCCATTCTCGTCCCATTCTTACGGTATCGTTTTCCCGTGAATGGGGCGCGCCTGGGCGTGCCTGATAGGAGAGGGCGGGACCCGTGTCTCAATTGGATTTCGTCCGGGTCGACAAGGATCCGGAGCGCATTGCCGAGCTCGCGATATTCGCGGAGGGCATCTTCAGGGAATACTTCTCAACGCTGCACGAGCCGCAGAAGGTCGATTACCTGGTCAATCACACGCTGTCACTCGAGACGCTTACCAGCGCCATCGCGGACGAGGGCTACGAATACTACTTCGTCGACGATCCCAACTCCGGCGAGCACATAGGCTTCGTCGGTTTTAGGCCCGATGACGGCTTCCTCTACCTAAGCAAGCTCTACCTCGTCAAGGAGGCACGCGGCAGGGGCTTTGGACGGGCCGAGTTCGAGTTCGTGAAGCAACGCGCGCAGGACCATGGCCTGGGACGCATCAGGCTCACGTGCGCACGCGACAACATCGCGAGCCTCGACCGCTACGATCATATGGGGTTCAAGAGAATTGCCTGCGTCAACAATGACGTTGGCGGCGGTTTTGAGATGAACGACTACCTGATGGAGTACACGCTCGAGGACGTTTCCTAGTCCTCGTCAACCTCGATGGCGCCGAGCGGGCACTCTTCCATGCACTCGCCGCATCCGTTGCAGCTGTCCTCGTTCACGACCGAGGCAACGCTTCCGACAATGTCGAGCACGCCATTGGGGCAGGTGTCAACGCAGATACCGCATCCGGAGCATTCGTCGATGTCTATCGTTGGCTGGGGCATGTGCAGGCCTTTCGTCTCGGTAATATCACGTATGCAAAATAACGGTAACACCCCCATATGGCAATAGGCTTTTTCGCCTTATTTCGCGCTGGGCGCCCATCTTCTTAACTCAGAATATCTAAGTATGACATATTGGTAACAGGTACCAGAAACAGCTTATAAAACTTGACAATAAGGCACTTAGATTTCATAATACGGAGCGTAAATATACAAGGGAATCCATACACAGAAAGGTGTAGATATCATGAGCAAGATTATTGGTATTGACCTTGGCACGACCAACTCGGCCATGGCGGTTCTCGAGGGCGGCGAGCCCACGATCATCGTCAACGCGGAAGGTGACCGCACCACTCCGTCCGTTGTCGGTTTCCGCAAGGATGGCGAGCGCGTCGTCGGCAAGGCGGCTAAGAACCAGGCCGTTACCAACCCCGAGAACACCATCGCGTCCATCAAGCGCTTCATCGGTCGCAACTACGACGAGACCGAGTCCGAGCGTGGCACGGTCGCGTACAAGGTCGTCAAGGGCAAGGACGGCCGTAACATGATCGAGATCGACGGGCATGAGTACACGCCCGAGGAGATTTCGGCCATGGTGCTCCAGAAGCTCAAGGCAGACGCCGAGAAGTACCTGGGCGAGCCCGTGACCGAGGCTGTCATCACCGTTC
Source organism: uncultured Coriobacteriia bacterium (assembly GCA_949879855.1). Taxonomy (GTDB): domain Bacteria; phylum Actinomycetota; class Coriobacteriia; order Coriobacteriales; family QAMH01; genus QAMH01. Next base: position 479 of record CATLBX010000006.1, on the reverse strand, counting down.
CGGCCTACTTCAACGACGCACAGCGTCAGGCCACCAAGGACGCGGGCAAGATCGCCGGTCTCGAGGTCAAGCGCATCATCAACGAGCCCACCGCGGCGGCTCTGGCCTACGGTCTGGACAAGAAGGGCGTCGACGAGAAGATCCTCGTCTTCGACCTGGGCGGCGGCACCTTCGACGTCTCCATCCTCGAGATGGGCGACGGCGTCTTCGAGGTCCTCGCCACTGCCGGCGACAACCACCTGGGCGGCGACGACTGGGACCAGCGCATCATCGATTGGCTGGCCGACAAGTTCAAGGCCGACCAAGGCGTTGACCTGCGCAAGGACAAGATGGCCCTGCAGCGCCTCAAGGAGGCCGCCGAGAAGGCCAAGATGGAGCTCTCCAACACGCAGCAGGCGGCTATCAACCTGCCGTTCATCACGGCCGTCGATGGTAACCCGGTCCACCTGGACTACTCGCTCACGCGTGCCGAGTTCGAG
>CATLBX010000005.1 GCA_949879855.1 uncultured Coriobacteriia bacterium | reverse complement strand
CTCGCCGGCGTAGGGGTTGTAGAGGCGATAGACCGGGTCGCCCCAGCCGGGGGCGGTCCAGCCCACGTCCTCGCCACGCCAACCGCACCAGATGAGGTTGTCACGTTCCACGATGCTCGAGGTGTAGAAGTGCTCGCCCGAGTTGGGATTGTAGAGACGGTACATCGGGTGCCCGTCATTGTCCACGTTGCCGGGTTGCCCTGGCGTGCCCGGGTTGTCGGGACCCGGCGGAGTCGGGCCGGGATCGTCAGGATTGTCGGGTCCCGGAGGGTTCGGGCCGGGGTTGACGCTGGGATCATCGCCGACCGTGAACGTGGTGCTCGCCGTCCCGGTTGCCGAGACGATCTCGAGCGTATGCTTGCCGTTGGGAAGCGAGGCGAGGTAATCGCGCTTGAGCGTGACGATGGTCGAGCCTTCGCGCAGCTCGTACTTAGCGGTATCGAGCACCTTGCCATCGACTTTTACGTGCGTGAATATGATCAGAGGTGCGGACGAGCGGAACTCGGCGCCGGTCTGCATGCCCCGATGCCAGCTGGCGTTTGCCCCGGCGATGATCTTGGGCGCCTCGTCTTTGATGTCGTGTCGTTTCGCATAGATGTCAGCGACACCCTTGCATTCGGTGGCAATCTGGTGCGAGTTGTAGATCTTCTTGCTGGACTCGGCCTGCCAGTACGCCTTAGGCAGTTCGCTGCCCGTGCCCACGAAGACGAACTTCTCGCCGAGCGTCACCTTGTTGAGTCCGTCGCAGTTCGCGAAGATACCGTCCATGGTCGTCACCTTGGAGGTGTCGATGCCCGAGAGGTCAAGCTGGGCGAGCGCAGAGCAGCCGGAGAACATGGAGCCCATGTCCGTCACGCCAACGGTGACCACGTCGGTGAGGTCGACCGACCCCAGATGCAGGCATCCGGAGAACATGCCGTGCATGGACGTGAGCCTGACCGTGTCGATGCCGGCGAGCGTCGCCGTCTCGAGCGCCGCGCACTCTGCGAACATGTTGCCCATGTTCTCGACGTTGGACGTCTCGATGACGGAGAGGTCGATGGAGGGAAGCGAGCTGCAACCGGCGAACATCGAGCTCATGTCCGTGACGTTGGTCGTCTTGAGACCCGTGAGGTCGGCGGCACGCAGGCCCGAGCAGCCCTCGAACAGCGAGCTCATGTTGCGCACGTAGACGGTGTTGATATCGGCTAGGCCGATTGGCTCGAGCGAATCCAGCGCGGAACAGCCCTTGAACATGGAACTCATGTCCGACAGGCTCGTGGTGTCAAGGTCGGCAAGGGAGGCGGTCTTAAGGTTCGCGCATCCCTCGAACATCGAGCTCATGCTCGAGACGTTTCCGGTATTGAGCTGCGAGAGGCCGAGCGCGCCAATGGACGTCAGCGCGGAGCAGCCCTTGAACATGGAGCTCATGTCCGACAGGTTGCTGCGGTCGGGGTCGCCTTGGTGGAAGGTGACCTGCGTGAGCGCGGCGCATCCCTCGAACATCGAGTCCATCTTCATGACGAGCGAGACGTCGCAGCCGGAGAAGTCGAGCGTGCCGAGCGAGCGGCAGTTCTTGAACATGGCGCTCATGTTCGTCGTGCCGCCCATCCTGAAATCGGTGGTGAGGAGGCTCATGAGGGAGCTGCAATCCTCGAACATCGAGCTCATGTCCGAGGCGTTTGCGGCCGAGACGTCGAAGTTGGCGAGATTCAGCGAACGCAGCGACGAGCATCCCTTGAGCATGGCGTGCATGTTCTTCGCCTTTGGCGCGCTAAAGCCCGAGAGACGCAGGTCCGTGAGCGAGGTGCATCCCTCGCAGAGGCTTTCGAGGCTGGTCACCTCGGGGGCGTTCAGGCCGGAGAGGTTGAGCGTCGCGATCGAGGAGCAGTCCTTGAACATGGCGCTCATGCTGTTCACGCTCGTGAAGTTGAGGCGCGCCGGGTCAACGGATGAGAGCGCCTTGCAGCCCTCGAACATCGAGCTCATGTCGATGACGTTTGCTGCGCTCAGGTTAGGCAGCGTGAGCGAGGTCAGCGACGAGCAATCCTTGAAGGTGGACTTCAGAATCTTGAGCTGGGTCGCATCGAAACCGGAAAGGTCGAGCGAGCCGAGCTTCGCGCACCCTTCGAACATCGAGGTCATGTCGACGACGCCCGAAGTGTTGAGGCCGTTGACGTTGAGCGAGGTGAGTGCTGCACATCCGGCAAACATGCGTGCCATGTTGGAAATGTTCACGGTGTTGAGCTTCGAGGCGTCAAGCGACGTGAGCGTGGCGCATCCGTCGAACATCGCTTCCATGTCCGAAACGCGGGAGGTGTCAAAATGCGAGATATCGAGCCTTTCGAGCTTGGAACAGCCCCTGAACATCGCACCCATCTCGAGGACCTTGGCGGTGTTGAAGCTCGAGATGTCGAGCGTCGCGAGCGAAGTGCAACCGTCGAAGAGGTTGGCCATGCAGGTGACGAAGGACGTATCGAAGCTAGAGAGGTCGAGCGACGTGAGCGCGGCGCAGCCGGCAAAAGTCGATCGCAGACTCGTGGGGTTGGCCCCCTTGAGGCCGGAGAGGTCTAGCGATTCAAGCGCGGTGCAGCCCTCGAACATCGAGTTCATGTACTTGGCGCTTACGGCATGAAACCCGCCAAGATCAAGGGTGACAAGCGCGGAGCAATTCTTGAACATGTCGCTCGTGGAGCTGATGTTTTGCAGGTCATGGGTCGAGAAGTTGATTGACTCGAGTGATGAGCAGCCGGCGAACATGCCGTCCGTGGCCCATGCGTTTGCCATGTCCAGCCCCGACAAGTCGACGGAGGTCATGGCCGTGCAGCCGGCAAAGAGGGCCCTGACCCTGCCCGAAGTCTTGACGCCAGGCTCGATGACGGCCGAGGTGATCTTGGCGGCATAGGATCTCCAGGGCGAGATGTCGGTCCAGGGTGCCATGCCGTCCAGCTCGGCCAGCGTGCCGCTATCACCGCTGGTGGGGTGGATGGTGAGCTTGCCCGAGCCGTCGATGACCCACGAGCACGTACCGCTCGTGCCACGGGCGATGTCGGCCGCCTGGGCCGTGAGCGGGGCGTCTTGGTCGGGCGCGGCGATAGCCGTGGCCGGGATGAACGCGGCGATGAGGGCAAATGAGGCGAGGGCTACGGTGACCCTCTGTACGATTGTCATGACGTGGCTGGCGGGCATTGCCGAACCTCCTCATGGTGCAGTAGTCGAGAGGAGACATTGTACGCCCGATTTGGCCCTTTCGCGGGAGCTATCACCCGACCGTGCATAAGTGCTAGGTGGAGGGCCGGCCCCTGTCATTTCGACCGGAGAGGCGCACCCCCCCTCTGTCATTTCGACCGGAGGGGCGAAGCCCCGTAGTGGAGAAATCTCCGTCAATCGCCAAAGAGCTTGCGTTCCGAGATGAGCCCCTCGCGCTTGCCCATGACCCAATCCATCGACTTCTTCGCCCCCGTTGACGTGGGATTTGCCGCGAAGTCCGTGCAATAGCGGTTGATGCTCTTGAGGAGTCCTTCCAGATCGTTTCCGTGCATGTTGCGCACGTAGGCCTTGAAGGCGTCGTAGATCTCGCTCTTGTCGCGCACGAGCAATTTGGGCGCGTGCTTTGCAAGCCAGCCGTGCAGGGCAGCGTTCAGGCGCAGCCCTTCCGCGTCGTCGGCAAAGAGGGCGTCGATGGGGTCCCAGTACTGCTTGTATAGGCGCACTTGCTCGTCATAGCCAAAGTGAACGAAGAGGAGGTTGCGAATGAGGTCGGACGGGCGTAGCGGCATGCCCTTCGAGTTGAGGCTCTCGAACACGAGCTGCGGCTGGTCGTCGCCTTCGAGCTGCGCGGCGATTGCGTAGAGCCGCTGCAGTCCCGCCCAGATTTCGTCCACGGTCCGCTGTGTGGCCATGCGATTCTCGAAGAAGACGAGATTGCCGGTCAGGTAGGTGGAGATATCGTCTTGCGGCGGGAGCTCGCCACCGTCGACGAGCGCGGCAAGTGTGTCACGGTCGCCGTGGGAGAGCAGCAACTTGAGCGGGGCGTCCTTCGCGTCATTCGCATGCAGGTAACGGTGGTCTATTTCTTCGGCCGTGATATCCCCTAGTTTCACTTTGCCGTCACGCAGGGCATTGCGCAGGGCAAGGAGCAGCAGCGTGATGGTGGCGATGCGCTGCTGTCCATCGATGAGGTCGAGTAGGCATTCGCAGCGTCCCGAGTCGAGCTCTTCGGTGTAGAGGATTGTCCCTACGAAATGCGCCTTCCTGGACGCACCGCATCGCTGGAGGTCGGCCCATAGCTCCTCACACTGGCGCTCGGTCCACGAATAGACGCGCTGGTACACGGGAATGACGAATTGCGCGTTCTGCCTTCCCAGAAGGCCAAGTAGGTTTTGCTCGTTTGCTAGCATGCCGGTTTCCTCCTTCTACATGGCCGCGTCCGCGGACTTGAGCTCGCTGCGCACGCGTTCGGCGTATTCCGGATTGCTCGCCGGCTTGAGCTTGTAGCTTGACGTGAGCAGGGGCGCTCCATTGCGCGCCCAGTCAAAGGAGGAGCGAAACTTCTTGACCGCGTGGTAGCGATAGTTTTCGGCCCAGACGAGGCTGAATCCGCGCAATTCCTCCAATAGCCTCTCCTTCGTGCCGTCGTATTCGTCCTCGACGTATTGCTTGAAGCTGCTATACACGGTCTCGGCGCTCTTCATGCGTGTGCGCGGGAAGCGCACGGATAGCCAGCCTTTGATGGCGTTGTCAAGGCGCAGCGAGCCGGGGTCTGGCGCGAAGAGCTCCTCCATGGGTTGCCAGTACTCGTCATAGAGACGTGTCTGTTCGGCGTGGGATTCGGTGAGCAGGAGGTAGTTGCGCACGAGGTCGGCAACGGTGAGGGGATATCCCTTGGAGTTGAGTCCTTCGAAGATGCTCTGGGCCTGGTCGGCATCATCGACTTGGGCGGTGATGGCGAAGAGCTTTCCCATGCCGTCCCATAGCGCCGTGGCGTCGAAATCCCGCGTATCCATGCGCTCGCGGAAAAATGCGAGGTTGTCCATAACGCGTGCGGAGGGCCTGGGTGGTAGGGGCATGCCCAGGACGATTGCCTGCAGAGTCTCGTCGTCTTTGGGGGAAAGGGCGAGTTTGCATGCGGGCGTGTCGCCCTGGGCAAGCAGATAGGTGTTTGCGAGCGATTTGGCCGCCTGTCCCGGCAAGGCGTCCCCATGGGCTCTGAGGTGATCGGCTAGGGCCGCAATGAGAATCGTGAGCGTCGTGAGGCGATGCTGGCCGTCGATGATGGCGAGGCGGTGACTGCCCCGTTCGTCGTCTTCCGGGACGAGGAGAAGCGTGCCCACAAAATGGCGCCTTTTCGCCTGGGCGGCGTGTCCCATGTCACGCCATAGCTCCTCGCACTGGCGTCGTGTCCATGAATAGGCACGTTGGTAGATGGGGATGACGAGGCGCGTGTCCTTCTCGCCGAGCACATCGAGAAGCGATTGTTGGGTTACGTGCATGGCTATTACTCCCTCGCGGCATGCATGTTGTCTTGTTAATCATTTTCACGATTGACCGTAGGGGAGTGAAGTACAATATCGTACAAACTGTTCAATAGAAGGGTATGAGGCATGCCGAGACAGAGCGACCCACGCTACATGCAGTCCGAGCAGGCGATATGCGACGCGCTCGCCCGGCTTCTCGAGAAAAAGCCCCTTGCGTCCATTTCCATGAGCGAGCTTGCCCGCGAGGCGGGCGTGAGCCGGGGCACGCTCTATGCGCATTATGACAACGTGAGCGAGGCGTACGAGCAGACGGTCCGGATGTTCTACGAAAGGACCGAGACCTTTGACGAACACTTCCTCTATGCGTCATGCCAGGTTAGAAAGACGGCTATGCCCTATTGCGAGCGCCTGCGCGAGGCGGGGCCCTACGCAAGTGTCGTGACCGACGATCGCTTCTTGCCGGCAACCATACGGACGGTCGTCGAGCAGGACTTTCATTCGATTAAGAGGCGCTTGCAGGATGTGGGAGTTCCCGCGGATTTGGCTCACGTCATCTGTCTGTTCCAGATGAGCGGTTGCTATTCCGCGGCGACGTCGGTGCGTGCGGATGGCGAGGAGTGGAAGCGCTACCAGGAGGTCATCGACCGCTTCGTGCGCGGAGGCATGGCCGCCCTCGGCGTGGAGCTGTAGTTTCGGCTATGCTATAGCCCATGCAACTCGCGTCGCCACAGAAACGTCTTGGTCCGCGCGCCTTTCTGGCGTGCATACTCGTCATCAACACGACGCTCATCCTTGCCATCGACATGTACGTGCCGGCGCTGCCCGGTCTGCTGCACGAGTTCGACACGACGGCGTCGTTTCTCAACCTCACGATGTTCATGTTCATGGTCGTCTCGGCGCTCGCGATTCTTGTCTCGGGCCCGCTCTGCGATAAGTTCGGGCGCAAGCCGGTACTCGTGGCGAGTGCCGCGATCTTCGCGCTCTCCTCGGTGGGCTGCGCACTTTCCACGTCGGTTCTCATGCTCACGGTGTTTCGCGTGGGGCAGGCCATTGGCTTTGGCTTGGTCGAGACGGACGTGACGGCGCTCATCAAGGACGCCTATACCGACAAGGACCTCAAGTTCGCGATGTCGCTCCTGCAGTCGCTCGTCATCATCGGACCGGTGCTCGCACCGTTTCTGGGCACGTTGTTCCTGAGCATCGGCGGTTGGCGCGAAATCTTCGTGGCCCTCGCCGTCATGGGCGCCGTCGACTTGCTCCTCGCCCTGCTCGTCACCGAGACCCTGCTGCCCGAGCAGCGCCTTGCCTCGGGCGTGCTTCCCGCGCTGCGCGACACGCTCTCGCGCGGCCGTGCCCTGCTCTCGCGACGCGCGTTCTGCGCCATGGCGCTCATCGTGGCGCTCGCGGGCCTGCCGTATATGGGCTATATCGCCGTGGCCTCGTATATCCTGCTCGACGACTTTGGCGCTAGCTACTTCGTCTACAACCTCGTGTACGCCGGCACCTGCGGCGTGAGCGTGCTCGCTCCCTTCGTGTACCTGCGCGTTTCCAAGGTGATGAGGCCAAAGCCCCTCACGCTGCTCTGCATCGTGCTCGGCCTTGCCGGTGCTGCCCTCACCTGGTTTTTTGGTCCCTGGGGCCCGCTCGCGCTCTTTCTGTGCTTCGCGCCCTACGCCCTCATGGAGGGCATCATCCGCCCCCACGCCTTCGTGGTGCTGCTCGACCAACCGCCCGAGCAGGTTGGTTCGGCCAGTGCCATCGTGAACTTCATGTACACGGTGTTCGGTGCGATCGGCACTGTCGTCATGACCTTGCCCTGGGCAAGCTACGTGGACGGTCTGGCCATCGTCATGGGCGCCTGTTCGGTGCTCATGTTGCTGTTCTACGCGGTAGGGTTGCGAAGATAAGATCTGGCGTTGGACAGGCTGTCGAACCGAGGTTAAGGGAGCGAGCCGTAAGGACCGCGAGGCGGGCCGTCGGGAAGCGACCGTCGAAGCGAGGTATCTTGCCTGCGAATCATTGTCTGCAGCAGTCTCACACTCGCATGATGGTCACGCTCAATTCATTGGCTTCGTGTGCTATCGTAGGTCCACGTCTCGAACGCATGCGTACTAGGGAGAGTCATGAAGATTCTGGTAACGGGTGGAGCGGGCTTCATCGGAAGCCATACGATTATCGAGCTCATCGAGGCCGGCCACGAGCCCATCGCCTACGACAACCTCAGCAACTCATCCCCCGTCGTCTTCGAGCGCATCAAGGCCATCACCGGCGTGGACGTGCCCTTCATCGAAGGCGACATCCGCGACGAGGCTAAGCTGCGCGAGGTCTTCTCCCAAAGCGGCATCGACTGCGTCATTCACTTCGCCGGTCTCAAGGCCGTGGGCGAGTCGGTGGAAAAGCCCATCGAGTACTACGACAACAACATCGGTGGCACGGTCAAGCTGCTCGAGGCCATGCGCGATGCCGGCTGCAAGAATATCATCTTCTCGAGCTCGGCCACGGTCTACGGTGCGCCCGCGAGCCTGCCTCTGACCGAGGACATGCCCAAGGGCGAGCTCACGAACCCCTATGGTCGCACCAAGTCCATGATCGAGGACATCCTCGCCGACGTACAATATGCCATTCCCAGCATGAACGTCGTGCTGCTGCGCTATTTCAACCCCATTGGAGCCCATCCGTCGGGCACCATGGGCGAGGACCCGTCGGGCATCCCCAACAACCTCATGCCCTACATCACGCAAGTCGCCGTGGGCAAGCTCGCCGAGCTCGGCGTTTTCGGCGACGACTACGACACGCCTGATGGCACCGGCGTGCGCGACTACATCCACGTCATGGACCTTGCCAGCGGCCATGTTGCCGCGCTCAAGGCCATCAAGCCCGAGGGCGGGCTGTGCATCTATAACCTGGGCACGGGCAATGGCACGAGCGTGCTCGAGCTCGTGCACGCCTTCGAAGAGGCTACGGGCGTCAAGGTTCCCTACGCCATCAAGCCCCGGCGTGCGGGCGACATCGACGCGTGCTATGCCGACTGCGGCAAGGCGCAACGGGAGCTCGGCTGGAAGGCGCAATACGACATCGCCCACATGTGCGCCGACTCGTGGCGCTGGCAGCAGGCCAACCCCAACGGGTACAGGAGCTAGCACCTTCCGGGACCGGCCGTGCTCAAGCTGTTCAGGACATATTTCATGCGCTTCACGCCCCTCTTTGTAGGGGCGTTCGTGCTCACGGCCATTCGCGTGGGCTGCGACCTCGAGATTCCCAACCTCATGAGCGAGGTCATCGATATCGGCGTCGTGAACAAGGACGTCGTCTACATCTTCCAGACCGGCGGCGTGATGCTGCTGTGGGCGCTCGGCTGCGTCGTGGCCGATGTCGCGGCCGGCCTGTGCGCGGCCCGTGCGGCCATGGGGTTCGGTCGTAACCTGAGAAGCGCCCTCTACCGGCGCGTCACGGCCTTCAGCCTGCGCGAGGTCGGCGAGTTTGGCACCTCCTCGCTCATCACCCGCACCACCAACGACATCCAGCAGCTCGAGCGCTTCATCCACATGTCCATGACCGTCGCGATGATGTCACCCATCATGTTCGTGGGTGCGGCGCTCATGGCCTTCCAGAAAAGCGTGCAGCTCTCGCTCATTGTCTTTGCCGCCATCCCGGTCATGGCCGTCATCGTCGCCATCGTGATGAAGTTCACGGTGCCGTTGCTGCGCTCCCTGCAGGCGCGCATCGACGATCTCAACCGCGTGACGCGCGAGGGACTGACGGGTATCCGCGTCATCCGCGCCTACAACAAGGAAGACTTCGAGGAGCGTCGCTTCTCGCTCGCCAACAAGATCCTCGCCGACACCAACGTCTCCGTGGCCCGGCGCATGTCGGTGCTCATGCCGCTTATCAGCATCGTGCTCGACCTCGTCGTCATCGCGATAGCATGGATGGGCGGCGAGCTCGTCGACTTGGGAAGCTTCCAGGCGGGCGATCTCATGGCCATCATCCAGTACGCGATGCTCCTGCTCATGTCGGTCATGATGCTGTCGATGATCTTCATGATCTGGCCGCGTGCCCAGGCGGCGGCCGAGCGCGTCACGGCCGTGCTGCACTGCGAGCCCACCATCCACGACCCGTCAAGTGACGAGCGCCTCGAGGCTCCCGTTGCGGGCGCGGCCCACGAGTTGCGTTTCGAGGATGTGGGTTTTGCCTTCGAAGGAGCCGACGAGCCGACGCTCTGCGACATCGACTTCACGCTCGAGCCGGGCAAGACCTATGCGCTCATCGGCGCGACGGGCTCGGGCAAGAGCGTGCTCGTCGATCTTATCGAACGTTTCTACGACCCGACATCCGGGCGCGTGCTCCTTGACGGCGTGGACATATCCCGCATCCCGCAAGACGAGCTGCGTTCGCTCATCTCCTACGCCCCGCAGCGCACGACGCTGTTCACGGGCACGATTGCCGACAACATCCGCTACGGCAACGTGGACGCGAGCGACGAGGAAGTCATCGAGGCGGCGCGTGCGGCGGCTGCCTACGACTTCATCATGGAGAAGCCCGACGGCTTCGAGACCCAGGTCACCCAGGCCGGTGGCGGCCTGTCCGGCGGCCAGAAGCAGCGCATCGCCATAGCCCGCGCGCTCGCGAAGAAGGCGGGCCTCTACGTCTTCGACGACTCGTTCTCGGCGCTCGACTTCAAGACCGATGCCGAGGTGCGCGCGAACCTCAAGCGCGCGACCCAAGGCGCGACGGTGCTCATCGTGGCGCAGCGCGTGGCCGTGGCCATGGACGCCGACATGGTCATCGTGCTCGACGAGGGCCGCATCGATTCCATCGGCACCCACGAGGAGCTTCTTGGCGCGAGCGAGGTCTATCACGAGATCGTCGCCTCCCAGATTAGCGATGAGGAGGCGAGCTAGCCCATGTCACCTCAGCATCCCAATCCCATGCAGGCGGGCCGCAAGCGCGGTGGTCCCCACGGCCCCCATGGCCCCCATGGCGGTGCGCCGGTCGAGAAGGCGAAGAACGCCAAGGGCACGGTGAGGCGCCTGCTCGTCTTCGTCAAACCGGAGCTTCCCAAGATAGCGCTCGTGCTCGTATGCGCCATCATCGCCACGCTCTTCGACATCTTGTGCCCACGCCAGCTGGGTATGGCCACGACCGAGATCTTCCGTGCCGGTGTCGCCATTGCCAACGGCGAGGTGGGTGCGGGCGTGAACTTCGAGTTGCTGCGGGAGATCCTGTTCGTCCTGCTCGTGCTCTACCTGTGCTACTCGGTGTTCACCTACCTGCAAGCCTTCGTGATGGCGCGCGTCGCGCAAAACGTCGTCTACTCGCTACGCCAACAGACCGAGGAAAAGCTCAATCGCATCCCGCTGTCCTACTACGATTCCCATGCGAAGGGCGACATACTCTCGCGCGTGGTCAACGACATCGACCTCATATCGACGACGCTGCAAGACGGCATGACGCAGGCGCTCACCTCGGTCATCACGATTGTCGGCGTCTTCGTCATGATGATGTTCATGAGCCCGCTCATCACGATCATCGCGCTGTGCACGCTGCCCGTCTCCATCATCCTCACGGCCATCGTCGCCAAGCGCTCGCAGCGCTTCTTCCTCGCCCAGCAGACCGCGCTCGGCGTGCTCGACGCGCATATCGAGGAGACTTATGGCGGTCACACCGAGGTCAAGGCCTTCGCGCACGAGAAGGGCGCCATCGAGGACTTCGAGCGCATCAACGACGAGTACTTCGGTCATGCCTGGCGCGCGCAGTTCGTCTCGGGCCTCATCCGTCCGCTCATGATCTTCGTGGGCAACCTCGCCTACATCGCCATCGTGTGCTTTGGCGGCTGGCAGGCGGTGGTCGGCGCCCTCACCGTCGGTGAGGTGCAGGCGTTCACGCAGTACATGCGCAACTTCACGCGTCCCATCAGCCAGATGGCGGGCATCATCAACACCTTCCAGGCCACCATCGCTGGTGCCGAGCGCGTTTTCGAGATTCTCGACCAGCCCGAGATGAGCGACGAGACCGCGTTGCCCCCCGATACGACGAAGGGCGCCGGCCACATCCGGTTCGAGCACGTGCGCTTTGGCTACGACCCTGCCAAGCCCGTCATCCATGACCTCTCGGTCGAGGCGCTGCCAGGCCAGATGGTCGCGATCGTGGGACCCACCGGAGCGGGAAAGACGACACTTGTCAATTTGCTCATGCGTTTCTACGAAATCGACGGCGGTGCGATCTACCTCGACGGACGTGACATCCGCACCATCAAGCGCGACGAGCTGCGTTCCCATATGGGCATGGTGCTGCAGGACACGTGGCTGTTCAACGGAACCATCCGCGACAACATCGCCTATGGCGTCGACCATGCAAGCGACGAGGACATCGAACGTGCGGCCCGTGCCGCGCACGTCGACCACTTCATCCACACGCTGCCCGACGGCTACGATACCGTCATCAACGAGGAAGCGTCCAATCTCTCCGCTGGTCAACGCCAACTTATCACGATTGCACGGGCGTTGCTCGCCGACCCCGAGATCCTCATTCTCGACGAGGCGACGAGTTCCATCGACACGCGCACCGAACGCCTCGTCCAGCGCGCCATGACCGAGCTTGCGAGCACGTGCACGAGCTTCGTCATCGCGCACCGGCTCTCGACCATCCGCGACGCGGACGTGATTCTGGTGCTGAGGGACGGCGACATCGTCGAGATGGGCGCCCACGAGCAGCTTCTGCTGCAAGATGGCTTCTACGCCGAGCTCTACAACTCGCAGGTCAGCGATTGCATCGACGAAGTGGATTACTAGCGTATAATGCGCAGACGAATTTGACTTCCATGCACGGGGGATTGCATTGGTACGCGTCGCCGCTTTTGACTTGGACGGAACGATCATAGACGGAGAGTCGCCGCTCAAGCTCACGACGAGCTTGCTCAGGCATCGTCAGTTGCCCGTCCACAAGGGCTTTCTCATGGGCATCTGGGGCATTCGCTATCGTCTGCGTTTGCCGCAGGTCGAGTCCACGCCCCGCGAGCTTCTGTTCTCCGCGCTCACCGAACCGACGGTCGACGAGGTCGACGCCGAGATCATGGAGATCTTCAACCGCCGCATCCGCAAGCGCATACGTCCCGGTGCCCTGCGCGAAATCGAGCGATGCCGCGCCGACGGCATGAAGCTCATCCTGGCATCCGCCTCCTTCAAGCCCATCACCACCACGATTGTCGAAGAGCTCGGCTTTGACGGCCAGGTGTCGACCATCATGGAGGAGAAGGACAACCACTACACGGGTCGCGTCGTGGGCGTGCCCGTCCAGGGACGCGAGAAGCTTCGCTTGCTCGTGCAATTGTGCAACGATATGTTTGGCCCGGGCAATTGGGTGCTCGAGCATGCCTACAGCGACCATTACAGCGATATCCCCATGCTCGAACATGCCCACGAGGTCACGGTCGTCGATCCGGACAAGAAGCTCGCGCGCGTGGCCAAGAAGCGCGGCTGGAAGATCGTCGACTGGGACGCATGATCATGGAGCCGTCGGACGCGAGGCTCGAGGCTTTCACGAAGACCGTCTGGGAGCGGGGCCGCGAGCTCTATCGTGACCTGCCCTGGCGCAACACCCACGATCCCTATGCGATATTACTCTCCGAGGTCATGCTCCAGCAGACGCAAGTCGCACGCGTCCTGGGTCGCTGGGAGCAGTGGCTCGAAACCTTTCCCACCGTTGCCGCCCTCGCCGCGGCTCCTTTGCCTCCGGTGCTCGAACTCTGGCAGGGCATGGGATACAACCGACGTGCGCTCAACCTGAAGCGCTGCGCCGAGGAGGTCGTGACGTCTCACGACGGTATCGTTCCAAGCGACAAGAAGGCCCTGCTCGCCCTGCCGGGCATAGGTCCCTCGACGTCTGCGGGTGTGCGCATATTTGCATTCGAACAGCCGGACATGTACCTCGAAACCAACGTACGCGCCGTGTTCATCCACGAGCTCTTCGACGAGCAAGAGGCCGTGAGCGACAAGGAGCTCGCTCCGCTCGTCGAGGCGACGTGCCCCGATGACGCGCGCGTGCGGGATTGGTACTACGCCCTGCTCGACTACGGCGCGCATCTGAAGAAGACGACCGTCAATCCCACGCGCCGAAGCAAGCAGTACGTGCGCCAATCCAAGTTCGAGGGGAGCCATCGCCAGAAGCGCGCCTACGTGCTTCGCCGCATCATCGACGAAGCCCTCACGGACGAGCAGATAATGCGAGATCTGGCGCTCAGCGAACAGGAGGCCGGCCGTGACGCCCCGACGCTCGAGGAAGTTCGCGCCATACTCGCCGAACTCGAGCGCGAGGGTTTCATCGCGCGCCAGGAAGACCTGTGGCTGTGCGCGGAATAGCCCGTGGCCCGGCTGTGCTAAAATGCCCTGTCATCACAAGCTAGACGAAGGTACGTATCCATCATGTCCCAGCACAATCTCACCTACGCGTTTCTTGGTCCCGCCGGGACCTTTTCCGATATGGCCGTGCGCGCGCTCGTCGAGCGAGGATCGCTTCCCGCCGGCTACGAGCCGCTTGCCTGCGACTCGTTGCCGGAGGTCTTCGAGGCCGTCGAGCGGGGCAAGGCCGACTACGGCGTCGTCCCCATCGAGAACTCCCTCGAGGGTTCGGTCACGGCCGTGCTCGATGCGTTCGCCTTCACCTCGCGCGCGGAGATTCTGGGAGAGATCGCAATCGACATCCATCAGGCGCTGCTGCTCAACCCGGATGCCTCGCTTGACGACGTGACGACCATCGCCTCGCACACGCAGGGCATCGGGCAGTGCCGTCGCTGGATTAGCCAGAACCTTCCCAACTGCCAGCTGCGTCTCGCAGACTCGACGGCCGCAGCCGCCGAGATGGCCGCTGCCGACAAGAGCGTCGCCGCCATCGCCTCGCCCCTGGCCGCCGAGATATGCGGCATCGATGTCCATGAGGAGGCCATCGAGGACAACCTGAGCAGCCAGACGCGCTTCGTCATCATCGGCAAGGGTCCGGTACCCCATGACGGCCCGGGCAAGAGCACGCTCGCGCTCTTCATGAACGCCGACCGGCCGGGCACGTTGCAGATGATCCTCTCGGAGCTCTTCTTCGCCGGCGTCAACCTCACGATGGTCCAGTCACGTCCCACCAAGCGCGAGCTGGGCGATTACATGTTCTTCATGGATATCGACGGATATGCCGACGAGCCCAATATCCAGATCGCGCTCAACTGCCTGCGCATGAAGATGAGAGAGGTCAAGGTCATCGGCTCATATCCGCGCAGCGTATGAGAATGCCGTATACTAAGCCGCATGCAAACGTGGATACACTACTTGCTGATCTTCGCCATCGCCTTTGCCGCGACGGCCGCGTTCGTTCCTCCCATTAGACGCTTTGCCACGGCGCATAACGTCGTCGACGAGCCCGGCCCACGTCGCGTCAATCGCCGCACCGTCCCGCGCCTGGGCGGCGTCGCCATGTTCGGCGGCCTGCTCGTCGCCGTCGTGGTCGAGTATGTGGGCGAGCGCACGGGGCTTTGGCATGGTCCGCTCTACATGCCGGGCGAGGTCAACGTCAGGTCATTGGGCGTCCTCATCGGTCTTGCGGTCATCGTGATCGTGGGCATCATCGACGACGTGCGCAACCTGGGGCCGGGGGTGAAGTTCCTGGGACAGCTATTCGCCTCCTGCATCATCGCGGGAACGGGCACCATCCTGCACGCGTTTCAGATTCCCGGTTCCTCGGCCATCATCGACTTTGGCCTCTGGGCCTATCCCATCACGGTCCTGTACCTCGTATGCTTCATCAACATCATCAATCTCATCGACGGCCTCGACGGCCGGGCCGCGGGCATCACGGGCATGGCGGCAATCACGCTCTTCATCATGTTCATGACCCTGCAGCAGACGGAGGCCGCGCTTCTCGCGGCGATCACGGCTGCCGTGGCGGGAGCCTTCCTCATCTACAACTTCTACCCGGCGAGCATCTTCATGGGGGATTCCGGCTCGATGCTGCTCGGCCTGCTGCTCGGTTCGGTCTCGCTCGTGGGCACCACGCGCCTGCTTTCGATCACGCTGCTCATCGTTCCCATCATCGTCGCCCTCATCCCCATCATCGACACGGCCGCGGCCATCGTGCGGCGCTTGCGCAAGCACGAGTCGATTGCCACGCCCGATGCCGGCCACATCCACCATCGCCTGCTCCTGCGCGGCTACTCGCAGCGCAAGGCGGTGCTGCTCATCTACCTGTGGACGGCCATCCTGTGCATCGGCACCCTGCTCATGTGGGTGCTTGGTGGTGCGGCCAAGCTCGTGATCTTTATCCTGCTGCTCATCGCCTCGGCCATTATCGTGTACAAGATCGGCCTCTTCGACCCGGTGCGCCAGCGTCATGGGCGCGGCGACGTCGTCTACGACACCGAGGGCATCGACCCCGAGCACGAGCCGCAACATGACGAACACCCCGGAAAATAGCAACATTCCCGACCTACGCGAGCAGTTGAAGGGCGTGCCCGAGGCACCCGGCTGCTATCTGTGGAAGAACGCCGAGGGCGAGATTCTCTACGTCGGCAAAGCGGTCGATTTGCACGCACGCATGCTGCAGTACGTTTCCGGGCAGGACGAACGCCTCAAGATCCCGTTCATGATGGAGCAGGTGGCGTCCTTCGACTACATCGTGGTCAACAACGAGACCGAATCGCTCGTCCTCGAGAAGAACCTCATCCAGCAGTACAACCCACCTTTCAACGTCGACTATCGCGACAACAAGAGCTACCCGTTCATCGCCATCACCAAGAGTGCCGCATACCCGGCCATCAAGTTCACGCGCGAGAAGCACAGGAGCGGCACGCGCTACTTCGGCCCCTACACCGACGCCCGCGCCGCGCGCGAGACCATCGATACCGTGCGCCGCATCGTGCCCATCTGCGCCGTCTCCTGCGAGCAGTACCGCAAGATGACGCGCATGATCGAGGCGGGGCGCTGGCCCACGCCCGACGACAAGGCGTGCTTCGCCTACCACATCGGCAAGGGAACGGGGCCGTGCTGCGCGGCCATCACGCCCGAGGAGTACGCGCCGCTCGTCGCCCGCGTCGAGCGCTTTTTGGCCGGCGAGCGTGACGAGTTCGTGGGCGAACTCGAAGCCGAGATGAAGGAGGCCGCCGCCGAGCTCGACTTCGAGCACGCCGCTCGCGCCCGCGACCGACTCGAGGCCATCAAGGCGCTGCAGGAGAAGCAGAAGGCCGTGCTCTCGCGTCCGCTCAACATCGACGTCGTCGGCTTCTTCCGCGAGGAGACCATTGCCGCGGCCCATGTCTTCGTCGTGCGCAACGGGCGCATCATCATCAGCAATGACTTCGTCCTCGACAAGGGCCTCAACGTCCCCGAACCAGATCTCGTGGGGCAGTTCCTTTCCAAGTACTACGACCAGACCACCGAACTTCCGCACGAGGTCGTCATCGCCGAGCATCTGCCCGAGGACGTGACGCGCCCGCTCGAGCAGTGGCTCACCGAGCGTCTGGCGAGTCCCCATGGCGCCAAGGTGCACGTGGTCGTGCCCGAGCGCGGCGAGCGCAACCAGCTCCTCGAGCTCGCGGCGCTCAACGCCAAGCACGCGCTCATGCGCCACAAGATGCGCACGCGCTACGATGAGGAGCGCATCGACCTGGCACTTCTGCAGCTCGAAAGCGCGCTCGCCCTGCCCGACCCGCCCATGCGCATCGAGTGCTTCGACATCTCGACCATCCACGGCAACTACTCGGTGGCCTCAATGGTCGTGTTCACGGGCGGCAAGCCCGACAAGTCGCAGTACCGTCGCTTCAAGATTCGCAAGGAGTACGGCGAGGCCAACGACTTCGCGATGATGAGCGAGGTGCTGCGCCGCCGCTACGCGCCCGAGCGCATGGAAGACGAGCGCTTTGGCTCGCGCCCCGACCTGCTCATCCTCGACGGCGGCAAGCCCCAGCTCACGGCTGCCATCAACGAGCTATCCGAGCTCGGCCTCGACATTCCCATGGCCGGCCTGGCCAAGAAGGACGAGGAGCTCTACGTGCCCTGGGACGACACGGGTCCCGTGGTGTTGCCAAGTGGCAGCCCGTCGCTCTACCTCGTCAAGCACGTGCGCGACGAGGCGCACCGCTTCGCTATCACCTTCCATCGCGAGCTGCGCGACAAGGGCATGGTCGCCTCCATCCTCGATGACGTACCCGGCCTGGGTCCCAAGCGCCGCAAACAACTTCTCAAGCACTTCGGGAGCGTCAAGCGCATGCGCGAGGCGAGCTTGGAGGATATCGAGGCCGTCCCCGGCATTCCCAAGCAAGTCGCCGAGGACCTCTACGCCGTCATCCTCGACTTCGACGCCGAACACGGTGACGAGTAGGCGCGGTATACTGGGAGTTCCTGCAATTCCGATAAGGGGGAGTCTCATGACTCAGCAAGACGCCGTCGAAGAGCTCGATCCCTCGACGCTCGGTCCCGATCTCATCGTCATCACGGGCATGTCCGGCGCGGGCCGCACCGAGGCCATGCACACCTTCGAGGACCTTGGATATTTCTGCATCGACAACCTGCCGCCTTCGCTGCTGCTCAACCTCGTGAGCCTCGCCGGCCTCAACGTCGGCTCCTCGCGCAAGCTCGCCGTCGTCTGCGACCTGCGCGCCCAGGAGTTCTTCCCGGAGCTCGCCCGCGAACTCGACAAGCTCGACGAGATGGGCATCACCACCAAGGTGCTCTTCCTCGATTCGGCAGATGAGCAACTGTTGAATCGTTACAAGGCCACACGTCGCCGTCACCCACTGTGCGAAGGTGACATGTCCGTGCTCGACGGCATTCGCAAGGAGCGCGAGCTGCTTGACGAGGCACGGGAGCAGGCCGATTACGTGCTCGACACGAGCGTGACGCGTCCGCAGGATACGCGTGCGAAGATTCGCGCGCTCTTCGCCTCCGAAAACGACATCGACGAGATGCACATCTCGGTCTATTCCTTCGGCTTCAAGCACGGGGCTCCCATCGATGCCGACATCGTCATCGACGTGCGCTTCCTGCCCAACCCCTACTACGACAAGGACCTGCGCACCAAGACGGGCCTCGACCGCGAGGTCTCCGAGTTCGTACTTGGGCAGCCCGAGACCAAGCGCTTCCTCGAGCGTTGGTACGCCCTGCTCGACGAGATCATCCCCGGCTACATCAAAGAGGGCAAGCAGTATCTCACCATCGGCGTGGGATGCACGGGCGGCCAGCATCGCAGCGTCGCGCTCGCGGTCATGACGGGCCAGCACCTTTCCCAGGCGGGCTATCGCGCAAGCACCACCCACCGTGACCTGGCCCTTGCCGAAGTCAACTAGGAGGCTTCCATGAATCGAACGAACGCTGTTGTCATAGGCGGCGGCACGGGCGCGCCGGCCTCCATTCGCACCCTGCTCGACATGGGCTGCAAGGTCTCCTCGGTCGTCGCCATGGTCGATGACGGGGGCTCGACGGGCATCTTGCGCGAGCGTGGCGGGGTGATTCCGCCCGGCGACATCCGCAAGTGCATCAGCGCGATGTCGGCCAACTACGAGGGCATTCTCGCACGCGCCTTCCGTCACCGTTTCGACTATCTCGACAACCATTCGCTCGGCAACCTCATCCTCACCGCCATCGCCGACGAGACCAATTCCTTTCCCGATGCCATACGCGTATGCGAGGGACTTATCGAGGCGCGCGGTCACGTATACCCCTCGACCCTGCATGACGTGAGCCTCTACGGCCTTACCAACGATGGCGTCGAGCTCGAGGGCCAGGCCGTCATCAGCGATGCGGACTGCTCCATGCGCTACGTCTCGCTGCACCCGGCCGATGCCCAGGCGTACCCTTCGGCGTTGCGGGTCATCCGCGAGGCAAACTTCATCGTGCTCGGCCCGGGTTCGCTGTTCACCTCGATTATCCCCAACCTGCTCGTCCCCGGCGTCGTCGAGGCAATCCGCGAGGCGCACGACCGCGAGAACGATCCCGCGTGCACGCTCTTCGTCTGCTCCCTTGCCGACATGCAAGGTGAGACCTGGGGCATGAACTGCTACGACTACGTCGACGCGCTCACGCGCCATGGCATGCGCGGCCTGCTCGACATCGCGCTCATCCACCGCAATGCCGAGGCCAGCCCGATGGCAAGCGGCGTCTTTCCCGCGCTCACCGACTACTCGGACGCGCGCCGGTACACGAAGGGGCGCAGGACGGGAAAACTCGCCCACGTGGAGGCGAGCGACGAGCTCGTGCACAAGGTCAAGGAGCTCGGCGTGCAGCCCATGGTGCGCGACCTGGTCGATCCCGTGCGGCCCACTTGGCATGACCGCGAGAAGCTCGCCAAGGCGTTTCGGGAGGTGCTGGCGGTGTGTCATTCACGTCAGAGGTGAAAGACGAGCTGTCCCGTATCGAGCCCACGTGCTCGCGGTGTGACCGCGCCGAGCTCTCCGCCCTCATCCGCATCGAGGGCACGCTCTCCATCAGCGGCGAGGGGCCGCGTCTCGAGCTCGCAACCGAGACGGCAAGCGTCGCGCGTACGGCCATTCGCTTGCTCCACAGCGTCTACGAGCTCGCCACCAACCTCACCGTGCGCCGCAGCATCCTGCACAAGACGCATAACTACCTCATCACCGTGCCGCCGCAGATGGGCCTCACCGATGCGCTGCGCGACATGGGCATTCTGGGCGACACGGGCTTCGAGGGTGGCATACGCCCCGAGCTCGTGGAGAGTGCCTGTTGCGCCGGGGCCTACCTTCGCGGCGCCTTTCTGGGCGGCGGTTACATCGCCGATCCGCGCGGTGCCTTTCACTTCGAGCTCGCCGGCCCGTCCGAAGAGCTCATCGCCTCCTGCCTCGAGCTCATGAACGCCCATGGCATCCGGGCCCGTTACATACGCCGTCACAACATGTACGCGATCTACATCAAGGGCATCGAGCAGATCATCGCCTTCCTCGCGTTCGTGGGTGCCCATCAGGGCGCCCTTGCCATCGAGAACGCGCGGGTCATCAAGTCGGTGAGAAACGACACGAACCGCCGGGTGAACGCCGAGATAGCCAACCAGGTCAAGGCGACCAAGGCCTCGATGCGGCAGATCGAGTGCATACGGCGCGTCATCGGCCAGAGGGGCATCGAGGCGATTCCCCCGTCTCTGCGCGAGGTCGCCTTGCTGCGCATCAAGCATCCGGACGCCTCGGTCAAGGAACTGGGCGAGCTCGCCGACCCACCGTTGTCCAAGAGTGCGGTGTACCACCGCATGCGACGCATCGCGGCGATGATTGACGAGGACGAGGGCTGATGCTCCCGTATAATGGCTGAAACGCAAACGCACGTAGGAGAAGGAAGGCATGACCCATGGGCGAGGCACGGGACAAGGCAACGAAGGCGCGCATCGCATCACGCGAGCTGGCGCAGACGAGTTCGCAACGGCGCTGTGACGCGCTCAACGGAATGGCCGATGCACTCATCGCGAACGCATCACGCATACTCGCGGCTAACGAGGCCGACATGGCCGCTGCTCGCGAGAAGGGCACGCCCGCTCCGCTGCTCGACCGCCTCATGCTTTCCCGTGAACGCATCGACGATATTGCCGACGGCCTACGCCAGGTGGCGGCACAGCCCGAGGTCCTTGGCGAAGTCCTCGAGGGAAGCGAGCTCTACAACGGGCTGCGCATGATCAAGTACCGCGTGCCGCTCGGTGTCGTCGCGATGATCTACGAAGCGCGTCCCAACGTCACCGCAGACGCCGCGGGCCTGTGCATCAAGACGGGCAACGCCTGCATCCTGCGCGGCGGAAGCCTCGCGCAGCGCTCCTGCCTTGCCATCTCGCAGGTGCTCGCCCAGGCGGCGGCCGATGCCGGCCTGCCCGTCGACTGCATCCAGAGCATCGAGGACCCGAGCCGCGAGGCGACCGACGAGCTCATGAACCTCGCCGGCCTTGTCGACGTCCTCATTCCCCGCGGTGGTGCGGGGCTCATCCAGCATTGCGTGAAGAACGCGACCGTGCCCGTCATCGAGACGGGGACGGGCAACTGCCATGTCTACATCCACGCGCAGGCCAATCCGGCCTACGTGGAACCCATCATCATGAACGCGAAGACCCAGCGTCCCGGCGTCTGCAACGCCTGCGAAAGCGTGCTCATCGACGAGGAGGTCGCCGAGACCTTCCTGCCCACGCTGCTTATGGCGCTGGCCCGTGCGGGCGTGACCATCCACGCCGACGCACCTGCCGCCGCCATCGCCTCGGCGCACGGCATCGAGGTCGTTGCGGCGACCGAAGACGATTGGGGCACCGAATATCTCGACATGGAGATTAGCGTCAAGTGCGTCACCGGTGTCAATGAGGCGATTGCACATATCAACACCTATGGCACGGGACATTCCGAGAGCATCATCTCGCAGGACGTGAGTGCCGTCGACTGGTTCCAGCGCGAGGTCGATGCGTCGGTCGTCTACGCCAACGCCTCGACGCGCTTTACCGACGGCGGTGAATTCGGCCTGGGTGCCGAGATTGGCATCAGCACCCAGAAGCTGCATGCCCGCGGCCCCATGGGGGCGACCGCCCTCACGTCGGTCAAGTACCTTGTGAGCGGCGAAGGGCAGATTCGAGGCTAGGGCGTGCGCGAACGCATAGGCATCATGGGCGGGACCTTCGATCCCGTGCACAACGGGCACCTTGCCGTGGCGGCAAGCGTCGCGAAGCAACTCGACCTCGACCGCGTGCTCTTCATTCCCACGGGCAACCCCAACTTCAAGCAGGGACTGAAGATCGCCCCCGCGTCCGAACGCGCGCATATGGTCGCGCTCGCGATTGAAGGCGAACCGCTCTTCCAGCTCGATTTGCGTGAGGTCGAACGGCCGGGTGTCACCTATACGGCCGATACGCTCGAGGAGCTGACGCGTTGCCATGAGGGCGCGCAGCTCTTCTTCATCATGGGCACCGACTCGGCCCTTACCTTGCCGGGATGGAAGCGTGCCGAGGATGTCGCGCGCCTGTGCACGGTCGTCGTGGCAAAGCGGCCGGGCCAGTCCACGCGACAGGTGCGCGAGGCACTTGCCGCAAGTCCCCTCGACTTCGATGTCGTCTATCTCGACGTTCCCCAGGTCGATGTGTCCTCGACCCAACTGCGCGAGCGCATCGCGCAAGGCCGGGACGTGAGCGATATGATTCCTGCATCCGTCATGGCGCATATTGACCAGGCGGGCCTGTACCAAGATGCGTCAGGTGCCTGACCTCCTGACGCATCGAGAGAGAGGGTTTACGAGCGTGAAGGAAGACAAGAAACTGCTCAAGCGCGTGACCAAGGCGGTGGACAAGCGCCTGTCGGGCAAGCGCCTCGATCATGTGCACTCGGTATCCGAGTACGCGGCCAAGCTTGCGCGAATGTACGGGGCAAGCGAGTACGATGCCCGCATCGCCGGTCTTTTGCATGACTGGGACAAGCTGTTGACCGACGACGAGTTGCCGGCGCGCCTCGACGAGCTGGGCATCGCACGTCCCGATCACATCGAGTACCTCTATCCGGTGCTTCACTCCTTTACCGGAGCGGCGGCCGTCAAACGCGAGTTTCCCGAGCTTGACGATGACGTCATCAGCGCAATCAACAACCACACGCTCGGGGCGCTCGACATGAGTGACCTGGACATCATCATCTTCGTTGCCGACATGATCGAGCCGTTGCGCAAGTCGAAGGGCCGACCCGAGGTCAAGCGCTTGCGCGAGATGGCGGGCAAGGTCGATCTCGACGAGCTCTACTTCGAGGCCTACGCCGCCACCATGCGCTCGCTCATCGACCGGAAGCGCTTCATCGATCCGGTGGCGCTCGAGATCTGGAACGGCCTGGTCGAACGCCATCATCCCATCGACAAGTCACGCCAGGGCGACCCGGACGTCGTCTTGTAATACAATTCGCTATCATTGACGCAAGCACGCTTGCATATCCATAAGGGGGCACGTTGACCGAGCACAGCGCATTCAAGGAGCAGGCACTCGTTGCCGCGCGCGCCATTGACGAGAAGAAGGGAAGCGACATCGTCATTCAGGACGTGTCCGACCTGCTCAACGTCACCGACTACTTCGTCATCTGCACGGCTGCCAACAACCGTCGCGTCGACGCGATTGCCGAGGAGGTCGAAGAGCAGCTCTTCAAGGAGTTCGGCATCAAGCCGGCGAGCATCGAGGGCCTCGACGAGAGCGAATGGGTGCTCATGGACTACGGCTCCATCGTCGTCCACATCTTCCAGCCCGGTCCGCGCGACTACTATCGTCTCGAACAGCTCTGGGATGCGGCGCCCACCGTGGACGTTGCCCTTGCCGGCATCGAGGATCCCGTCTATACCGAGCGCATCGCGAGCCTTCTCAAACGTGCCGCGAACATGGCCGAAAACGCGGCGGACGAGGACTAGCCCATGGGCGTGAGGACGGTTTGCGCGGCGCTCGTCTGCAAGGCGACGTATCATGCGCTGCGTCTGCTCGGACGCGGTGGCACCTCGCTGCCCGGCAAGCTCGCCCTCAAGATCGATCCCGAATACCTACGTCAGCTCGGCCGGGGCGTACGCACCATCGTCATCACGGGCACCAACGGCAAGACGACCTCCACGCACATCGTCGCCCAGGCGCTCGAGAACATGGGCGAGCAGGCCTTCTACAACCGTAGCGGCGCGAACCTCATCCAGGGCATCACGACCGAGTTCGCGATTCGTTCGAGCATCACCGGCAAGCCGCGCTACAAGCTCGCCGCCATCGAGTGCGACGAGGGCGCGCTGCGCCGCGTGTGCAAGCAGCTCGACCCCGACGTGCTCGTCGTCACCAACGTCTTTCGCGACCAGCTCGACCGCTATGGCGAGGTCACGCACACACTCGAGAACATCATGGCGGGCGTGACGAATTCCCCGCATGCGACGTTATGCCTCAACGCGGACGATTCCATGGTCGCTTCGATTGCTGGCAAGGTCGACAACGACGTCATCTTCTATGGCGTGAGCTGCGAAATCTATCCCGAGCGCGTGGCCGACCTCTCTGATGCGACGCACTGCATCAAGTGCGGCACCGAGTACGCCTACGACTACGTCACGTTTGCGCATCTGGGTGGTTTTCGCTGCCCCGCCTGCGGTTATGCCCGTCCGGTGCCCTTCGTCGCGGTCGAGCGCATCGTCGAGCGGCACAGCGACAGCTGCGTACTCGAGATGAGCGTCGATGGCGTGAGCTCGGTTGTGCCGGTCGACGTGCCCGCGAGCTATGATATTTACAATTGCGCATGTGTCGTCGCCGGCCTTCTGGCCTTTGGCTTCACGAAGGAGCGGGCCTTCGAGGCGCTCGGCAAGTTCAAGCACGGCTTCGGCCGTTCCGAGGTACTCGACGTGAACGGCACCAAGGTGCGCCTCATGCTCATGAAGAATCCAGCGGGCTGCAACCAGATCATCAACCTGCTGCTCAACGAGACCGACGAGGACATGGGCCTCGTGTGCATACTCAACGACCAGGAATGTGACGGCACGGACGTCTCGTGGATTTACGACGCCGGCTGGGAGGCGATTTGCGCGCATAAGAGCGCAGCGATTTGCAGCGGCGAGCGTGCCGAGGACATGGCGCTGCGTCTCAAGTACGCCGGCATGCCTGCCTCCGGCATGATTATGGCGAGCTCATCGAGGAGCTCGGGCGCATGGACCATGCCGTGACCGTTGTCGCCAACTATTCGGCGATGCTCGGCTTTCGCGCGAAGGCGGCAAGCGTCCTGGGCCTCGCGGGATTCTGGGAGGGCTAGACGATGGCTGACGAGTCCATGCAAATCACGATCGGGCATCTCTACCCGGACCTTCTCAACCTCTACGGCGATCGCGGCAACACCATCGCGCTCGCCAAGCGCTGCGAGTGGCGCGGCATCGACGCGCGGGTGGTCGATCTGGGTGCCGGCCAGGACGTGGATTTCGAGGACATTGACCTCTTCTTCATCGGCGGCGGTCAGGACTTCGACCAGCGTACGCTGCTGGCGGACCTGGGCGTCGGCGTCACGGGTTCCAAGGCGACGCGTTTGCAGCAGGCCATCGAGAGGGACGTTCCCGTGCTCGCCATCTGCGGTGGGTACCAGATTCTCGGCGAGTACTACGTCGACCACGAAGGACACGAGTCCGCGTACATCGGCGCGCTGCCCATGTACACCGAGGCGGGCGACACGCGTCTCATCGGCAACATCGTCTTCGAGGCCGACGCCATCGAGGGGGCGCCCACGGTCGTCGGTTTCGAGAACCACGCAGGTCGCACGCATCTGCGCGAGGGGGCGCAGGCGTTGGGCACGGTCGTGAAGGGCTATGGAAACAACGGCGATGACGGCACCGAGGGCCTGCGCTATCGCAACGTCATCGCGACCTATAGTCACGGGCCGCTGCTGCCCAAGAACCCATGCGTGGCAGATACGCTCATCGAGCTCGCGCTGCAGCGCCGCTATCCCGGCGCGAAACTTCAGCCGCTTGATGATGCGCTGGAAGAGGCCGCACATGATACTATGGAACGAAGACTAATCTCATAGTCGCTTAATCGGAGGAGAGTCATGGACAAGACCAACTACAGCGGGAAGTACTTCCGCACGAGCTTTGGTGATATCAAGGGGACGAAGGGCTGGTTCGGCAAGATTTGCCTGCTCGGTCTCATCATGTTCATCCCCATCTTCGGTCAGATGACCGCATATGGCTACGCCTGGGAGTGGGCGCACAAGGCCGCCTGGGGTGTCGAGTCGCCCATGCCCAAGAAGATTTACGGGCGTCCGGGTAGCAAGATGCTGCGCTGGGGTTGGTTCGCGCTCGTCATCGCTATCGTCATAGCGATCATCCCCGGTATCGTCATGTCCATTGGCAGTTGGCTCAGTGCCATGGGCGCCGAGACCGGCATATACACGGCGACGGGCCGCTACATGGTGGTCACGCCGGGCAACTTCGGCTTTGCCGCCCTCGGCTGGGTCGTCAACGTCGCCGGTATCGTGTTGGCCGTCTTCGCCTGCGTGATTGGCTGGGTGGGCACCATCCGCATGACCATGTACGATCGTCTGGGCGCGGGCCTGCAGCTTGGCAAGATCTGGACCATGATCAAGCAGGACTTCGGTGGCATCATGCGCATCTTCGGCATGGTGATCCTCTTCCAAGTCGTTGGCGCCATCATCGTCAGCTTCATCCTGTTCATCATCATCGCGATCGTGCTCGGTGCGACGATCACGCCGCTTCTGCTCATGGCAAACGGCGGTGCCTATTCCGATTCCGCGATGGTCGGCTACCTCGTGACGCTCGTCATGACGATGCTGCCGGTGTTTCTCGTGTTCTGCTACGTCTGGAACGTCTACTCCACTTTCGTCGAGTTGCTGCTCGCCAGGGCCGTCGGCTATTGGACGCGCCAGTTCGACGTGGCCGCATGGGGCACGAAGGACGACCCGCTGCCTTTCGAGGTCGCAGGCGCCCAGCCCGATGCGCCGCGCCCGCCGCATGCGCCCGCCCAGTCCGGCGACATGCCCGCGCCTCCCGCGGGCGAGCCGGTGAGCGCCGCCGCGCCGCAGGCAGTTGCACCCGAGGTCCCGGTCGAGGTACCCCCTGCGCTCAACCCGGTCGATGTCGCCGAGGCACTTGATGCCGAGCCCGAGCTTCCCGCAGCCGAGCCGGAAGCGCCCGCCGAGGCTCCCGAGGTCACCGAGGTCGTCGAAGTCGACGTCGAGGTGGAGACCGACGAGAACAAATGAGACAAATACACAGGGTATTTGTCTCATTAAACGCAAATTGTTGTTGCGCGCGCGTCGCGCGACGAGTATCCTTAACGGGTTCGCTTTCAGAGCCCCGTGAAACTCTGTGATTGAACAACATGGTAGTTTAGTTGGAGGAACACACGTGAAGACCTACTATGCGAAGCCCGGCGAAGTCCAGCGCGAGTGGCTTCTGGTCGATGCGACCGACATGACCCTTGGTCGTCTTGCCTCTGCCGTTGCGCAGATTCTGCGCGGCAAGAACAAGCCGACGTACACGCCGCATGTTGATACGGGCGACTTCGTCGTCGTCATCAACTGCGACAAGATCAAAGTTACTGGCGCCAAGGTCACCGATAAGGTGTACACCCGCATCACGGGCTATCCCGGCGGCGTGCGTCAGGAGACCTTCCAGGAGGCAATGGAGAAGCATCCCGAGCGCGTCATCGAGCACGCGGTCAAGGGCATGCTCCCCAAGAACACGCTCGGACGCCAGATGGGCAAGAAGCTCAAGGTCTATGCAGGCCCCGAGCATCCGCATCAGGCGCAGAATCCCCGCAAGATCGACCTGGAGGCATAACCCATGGCAGATACCAAGAAAGAAGCCATCTACTATGGCACCGGTCGCCGCAAGAACGCCATAGCGCGCGTCCGCCTCGTCCCCGGTACCGGCAAGGTCACCGTCAACAAGCGTGACGCCGAGGACTACTTCGGCCGCAAGGCGCTCGTCGAGTTCGCGACGGCTCCCTTCACCGTGACGGGTACGGTCAAGCACTTCGACGTCATCGCCACGGTCAACGGTGGTGGCATCTCGGGTCAGGCCGGCGCCCTGCGCCACGGCATTGCCCGCGCCCTGCTCGAGGCTGGCGATTACCGCGCCGAGCTCAAGAAGGCTGGCTTCCTCACGCGCGATCCGCGTATGGTCGAGCGCAAGAAGTACGGTCTCAAGAAGGCCCGCAAGCGCCCGCAGTTCTCCAAGCGCTAAGCCGCGAGAGATGTACGCAAGCAAAGGACCCCGCACCCGCGGGGTCCTTTTTATATCTTGATTTCCAGTAGCTCGAGCACCGCGCCAACTGCATAGGGCACGGCGGCCTTCACTTCGGGCGTCAAGTCGATGGTGAAGTCCCGCGGGCAGATGTCCTTCTTCTGCACACCCACGCAGCGGATGTCGCAATCGTGTCCCGCCAGCCGCGCGTTGTTGAGCACGTCCGAGATGCGCATGTCGTGCAGCGAGTGCATGATGCTGTGGGCAGCCATGTCCTCGGGCGTGAAGGTGTAGCAGGTGCCAGGCGCGGCATCCGGCCCACAATCCACGGCGTCCACGATGACAAGGCGGTCGAAGTCGCGGATGTAGGGGATGAGGCTCATGCCCATGGTGCCGGCATCCATGACGGGGATGCGTCCGTCGGTTTCGTCATCATCATGGGCATCGTACTCGCAAAAGGTGTCGACAAGCGCCCGGGCGTGGGCATCGTCGAAGGACTCGCGTGCCGTGTCGTAATCGGTCAGCACCTTGGCCATGTGCGAGCCAAAGCCCTCGTCGAGCATGAGCATGTTTCCCACGCAGACCACCATCTGCTTGATATCTTTCACGGTATCCCCTTCGTTGCGTTTATAGGTACGGCGCAAGCTCCGCCGTGAGCCTTTCGACCGATTCGAGCGTGCTCAGCCCATCGAGCTTGACGGTGAGGTCGGCGGCGCGTGCATAGAGCGGATGACGCTCCTCATAGAGGTCTTCGAGCGTGCTTCCCTGATGAATGACGACGCCACGGTCGAGCAGATCGGGCTGCAGGCGACGCGTGATTTCGTCGAGGCCCAGGTCGAGGAAGACGACCGTTCCCAGCGCGCGCAAGTTGGCGACGGCATCACCGCCATAGACGGCCGAACCGCCGGTCGCGATGACGTGACGCGCACAGCTCAGGTTGGCAAGCAGCTCGTTCTCACAGGCGATGAAGCCCTCGATGCCACGCTGTTCCAGAATCTTCGAGAGCAGCATGCCCTCGCTTTCCTGGATGAGCAGGTCGGTGTCGACGAAGCGATAGCCGAGCTTCTTGGCGAGCACGACGCCAAGCGTGCTCTTGCCGGCGCCGGGCATGCCAATGAGTGTGATGTTGTCATTTGTCGCTGCGGCCAACGTAAATCCTCCTTGCAACCTGCGTCATTCTAGCAAAATGAGACAAATACACAGGGTAATTGTCTCATTGGTTCTCAAATGCGACAGGTGCTTGGCACCAGCCCATTTATTCAGCGCCCGCCCTGTTGTCGACGCCAATCGCTTTGGAGGATGCGCCAGGTGGCGCGAAGACGAGTTCGCGGCATTCGGGACAGCGGTTCTTGCCGCGGGGGACACTGCATCCGCAATTCGGACATCGTATGGTGGGAGACAACTTTTGCCCACTTGCTTGCATCTGGTCTGCCAAAGGACAACGCCCGCAGTTTACGCAGAAGAGGCACATGGCATCTCCCATCATCAGGATAATGACAGGATTCTATGGGCCCGGTATCTCCTCGTCTATGGACGGACTGCTCGAAAACGAACCCATAATCGAGCATTGGTGATGTTTACAGCACGAGACGATTGCCCTTTACTTGAGCCGGAAGAGAAGCGAATCATCGCCATCGTCTCAGGGCCTTTGATGGGGGAGCGCCCGTGCATATAGAGTACCTCAGAGAATTCATGGTGTACGCGCGTATCCTCAACGTGTCGCTTGCCGCCGCGAAGCTTAGCATGTCCCAATCCACACTAAGCCGCCACCTTCAGGAGATGGAAAGGATTCTTGGCTTCGACCTCGTGGATCGTACGCGAAGGTCAGGACTTACTCCCGCGGGCATGGGGTTTCTTTCCGATGCCGAGCATATCGTGCGCTCCTATGATGCGGCCGTCGAGCGTTGTGCAGCCATATCACAGCGCACGCAGCAGGTTATCGTATTGCAGGAGTATGGCGGTCACCCAGATGTATCGGCGTACCTATCTTCTCTCATCGGGCATTTTGGTGTAGAGGACGATTCCGTAGAGGTGGAGTGGCGCCGCTATAGCGGCTATGATTTGGAAGAGGCCCTGGTCGACGAAACGCTCGATGTGGCCCAGACCGTCTTGTTTGCCGATCGCCTTGAAAACGAGGGGGCACGTCTCGCAGGTGAAGGCATCGAGCTCATTCCCCTGTATAGGGAAGGTATCGCCTATTGGATGAATGCCGATGAGCCCTATGCCCAGAAAGGCCATGCAAGACTTGAGGATCTTGCTTCGTACGCCATCGCGATGCCGATAGGCAAGGTTTTCAATCCCATGCGTGATGCCGTGAGCGACCTCTTCGCGTCTCGAAACCTCTCTCCTTCGTTTGTGTACGGAAAGACTTGGTCCATATCCGATATGCCGTTGAAGACGATGGGAAAAGCGGCGTGTGTCGTGCCACCCCAGGCGCGGTGGGATGGAGTGCTGGCCGGTCGTGCCGATATGGCCTTTGTGGAAGTGGAGGACGTGGATGATGAATTTGTCACGTGTCTGCTTCTGCGAAGACATGAGACGAAGAAAGCCGTCATCGCCTTTCGCGATTACCTCCTTGCCCATGTAAAGCCCTAGGGGCTTTCGCGAGCTTGCCTTGCCTGGTCCCTCTGGCAAAAGGCCAGTGGCCAGCCATCGCAAGACGGCCGGCCACTGTTGAGAAAAAGGGGCTTCGATCAGGGACGCACGATGTAGCCCATGGGTTTCTTTTCCAGGAGCGGAAGGAGCTCTTCGTAAGTTCCGAACTCGATTACCTTTGCCTGGCAATGCATGACGCAGCTTGGCTCCTCTCCGCGGGCAATCTTGTCCTTGCAGAAATCACAGAGCTTGGTGGGTAGCGGGATGTAGTTCCATTCCCACGAACCATCATCCAACTGCCAGGGCTTATCTTCCAAGACGCGGATACCCCACTGGTCAGGCTTGAAATCATGTTCGTTCCTGCACGCGAGTTCACATGACTTGCAACCCGAGCAATACTCGTAATCAACGAACAGAGCGTAGTTCTCCATGCTAGGCCTCCTCTTTCTCGTTGGTTTCGTCCTTGGTCACTTTGCAGAGATTCGCCTTGAAGGTATCGCCGAACCCGAGCTTGCCGATATATCCATTCGGGAGCAGCGTGTTGATGTTCGAATCGTAGGCTCCGAACAGTGATGGTGCTTCGGGGTCCTTCTCGGGATACCACCAGGCGTGCATGGCGTGCACCACACCCGGTTGGATGGTGGGCGTGACCTGCGCGCGCTGGCGGCACTTGCCGAACTGGTTCTCGATGAGCACCCAGTCGCCGTCCTTGATGCCCAGCTTCTCGGCATCTACTGGATTCATTTCCAGGAGAGGGTCGGGCACCATGGCCCTCAACGAGGGAATCTGACGGTGCTCGGAGTGGAACGAGACATAGGTGCGTGCGCCCGTGGTCAAAATGAGCGGATACTCTTCCAGAATCTTGGGGTCGAGGTCCTTGTTCTGCGGCGTGAAGGGCGGCTCCTCGAAGTACGGGAGCGGATCTTCGCCGAAGAGCTCGAATGCGAGCGAATACAGTTCGAAGCGGCCGGTGGTGGTAAGGAAGCCCACTTGGCCGTCGGGGCGCAGCATGCCCTTCTCGTACTTCCTGTAAACCTCTTCGGGCTGGATGACGCCTGCCTTGCGGAACTCATCGAAGGTCATGCCCTTGGGAATGACGCGCTTCTCGAGATAATCGACAACGCCATCGAACTGGTTCCAGAACTCGGGATGCATGCGCTTGCCAAGGTCGATCATGATCTCGATATCGCACTTGCAATCGCCAACCGTCACGGCCTTGTTGATGGCTGCTTCGAAAGCTGCGTTCAGGCCGTAGTGCGGCTGGACATGGCCATCGTGCTCGGCGAAGGTGGTGAGGGGAAGGAACACGTCGGCGAGGGCCATGGCAGTTGGGTTCATGAAGGGTTCCTGGGCTACGGCAAAGTCGACATCCTTCAAGGCCTCGTACCACTTGTCCGGTTGTGCCGCGATGGCGCCCGACACCACGTTGGAGCTATGGAAGTAGGCCATACGGCACTTGTAGTCACCGTTCTGCATGGCAGCGAGGGTGAAGTCGGGATGGCACTGATTCATGATGGTCGAAAAGCCGGGGTATTCCTTGGCACCCAAGCGCTTCTCCCACACCTCGGGCTTGAGCACGCCAGCCGCAAAGCCCCAATTGGCCATATCGCGAGCAGGGTCGTCGTCACCGGCGATCGGGGTGCCCAATGTGCATCCACCGGGAACGTCGAGGTTGCCGGTGATGGCGAGCAGGCTGAGAAGCGCCTGGGCCAGCTGGACGCCGTTGGGGTTCTGGTCCACGGCAAGACCCCAACCGAGAGCGCAGTGCTTGAAGGTTGCGAACTTGGTGGCAACGTCGATGATTTGCTCCTCGGGAACACCACAGATGGGAGCTGCCCACGAGGGCGGGTATTGTTTCATGCGCTCGGCGAATTCCTCGAATCCATAGCACCAACGGTCTACGAAGTCGTGATCATAGAGGTCGTTTTCGACGATATGGTTCAGCATCGCCAGCGCAAGCGCGGTGTCAGAACCGGGGCGCAGCTGCACTATCTGCTCGGCGCGGGTTGCAAGCCAGTGCACGCGCGGGTCGACGCAGATGAGCTTGGTGCCACGCTTCATCAGGTCGATAACGGAATGGCCCCAGAATCCGTCGGGATTGGACTTGAGGGGCTCCTTTCCCCAGAGCAGAATGTACTTTGGAGGCTCCCAACCGGGGTGGTCGTAGCGGTCGGGATAGCGGCAGGCATTGTCGATTTCGGGATAGCCGCCGCCCATCAGGTGCGCCGTAATCGTCGCGCGAGGGCCATAGCATGACCAGCCGGATTGCGCATAGCAGGCATTGGGAGACCCGAAGACCATGAAGGCCATTAGCGGGTAATAGGTGTTGGCCTGACGACCGGTGCCGCCAAAAACCATAATGGACTCTTCGCCATAGTCCTTGATGATGCGCTTGGCATTCTCCTCGATGATGTCATAGGCCTCATCCCAGGTGATTTGCTCCCACTTGTCCTTACCACGGTCCTCTCGTGCTCGCTTCATGGGGTGCAGGACGCGATCGGGATGATAGATGAACTCCTTCAAGGCAAGGCAACGGGGGCATAGCGCGCCCCGCGTGATGGGGTGGGTCGGGTCGCCCTCCACCTTCACTATCTTTCCGTCTTTGACGTGTAGTTGTAATCCGCACCCGACTGGGTGGCATCCGGGTGGTGACCAAGCGTGAGTTCGAATAATCGTCTCATCATCGGTCACGGTTTTCCATTCGTAGCCTTCTTGCTCTTGCATCTGACGCTCCTTCCTTCTCCCTAAAGCTTGGTGTGCGCTCTGGCACGCGTTGAGCGCATCGTAACGAGGTTTTTCCGGATGATAAAAATGCATCTCTTGCATCTGAGACCATGCAGAATCTGCATAGCCCGAAATCAGAGTCGCGCTTTTTGGCATGTTGCTCAAAGAGAGGGCTTTCGTTGCTCGCCCTGACCAATGAAGTGCAATTTGGCAGTTTTTATAATCACGCCAGAGTCTCATCCGCGACGAGTTCTATCCGAAATACCGGCGGGATCCTCTATATGCGGCTTCGGAGTTATGCCAATTGCGAATGGGCGAAAGCACCGTCGGTGCCGCGACATCTTCGCTGTGGAGAGGTCGTGCTTCATTTCCATAGAGGGAGGATCTATGGCAGAAACCAAGTTATACGGATATCGATGGGTAATCTTGATATTGGCCTTCCTGGTGCATTGTGGATTGCAGATTGCCATCCTCATCACGATGGGCATGGGTCATCTCATGATGGGCCCGGCTGTTGGTCTAACCGTAACCGAGTTTTCGATGATTGCGACAATGCCCTATCTGACGGGTTTCCTGTTTGGTATTGTCGGCGGTGCCTGGGCTGACCGTAAGTCCATTCGCACTGTCATGATTTTTGGTTTGGCAATCGCCTCTGTCGGCGCTGTCATGCGCGCGTTCAGCATGGTGTTTCCCGTCCAGCTTCTTGCGAGCTTCTTCCTGGGCTTTTCCCTTGCGGCGCTCAACGCCAATTCGGCTAAGCTCTTCAGGCTTTGGTTCCCAGGACGCTGGACGTCCATCGCCATGGGCATCTACATTCTCGGTGCCACGGCTGGCGGTGGCGCCATTGCCATGAAGGTGGGCCCGATTCTGTCCGACCCCCAGACCGGCTTTATGATCGGTGCCATTTGCACGGTTGCCTGTCTCGTGCTCTGGATTGCTCTCGGCCGCACCTATCCCGGTGGCGAGTGCGAGGCTTCTGAGCCCATGACCAAGTATCTGGGCGTTGTCTTGAAGAACAAGTATGTGTGGATCATCTCGTTCGTGATGTTCGCCGTGTTTGGCGCAAGCATCATCGAGAACAACTTCCTGACCGCCGGCATGGTCGAGTATACCGGCAGTCCCGATATTGCCGGCTCCATTTCGGCGGTCAACATGATCGCCGTCGGCGTTGGCGGCGTGGTCATGCCGGTCTTCCTGGGCTATGTCAAGCGTCTCAAGCCCATCTTCTTCGCCGCGGCCATGTGCATGGCGATAACCGATGTGCTGGTGTTCCTAGTTCCCTTCGGGCCGTTTACGTGGTTCCTGGTTGCGGTCCAGGGCGTGTTCATGGGCGTCATCCTGCCCTTGGGCAAGACCCTGCCGGCTCTGATACCCGGTGTCAACCCCGAGCACCTCGGCGCCGTGGGCGGCATCCAGTCGAGCTTCCAGAATCTTGGTGCGTGGGTGCTCCCGGCGTACGTCGTTGCTCCTATCGCCACGCAGGTAGCCGGTGGCTCTCCGCTGGCGCTTATGATCGGAGGCGGTATCGTCGTTGCCCTTGCCGGCATCTTCATCCTGTTCCTCCCGAACAACACTCCGGCGTCCGTGAAGCTTGATGAGCCTGCGGGTGATGCGGAAGAAACCGCCTAGTCTTCTAGGTTAGACACGTTGCGCATTCTCATTCCGAGAAGCGCATCAAGAGACCCCGTCATCATCTGAGATGGCGGGGTCTCCAATTTCGTTCCAGGGAAGCGTCTAGTCGCTCCCAGACCTACGACTTTCTCGTACGACGGCGTTGGGATTGAATTCCAGGGGGCCCGCTTTGAGATTTCCGTTTGTCTCTGTCGAGCATTCCGGACATCTCTTGCTGCCCGAAGGTACGGGAGCGCCGCAAGTTTTGCAGTGTAAGACCGTTCGGTAGGAGAACCTTCCGCAACGGTTGCATTGCGAACACTGATAGCACATGACCTTTCCTTCCCACGTTCCTCCTCTTCATCCTAAATTTGCTCCCGCTTCTCGGCATTGTTCACGGCGCTCAATTTTTACCGGGATTCGTAGCGCCGCGCATCATGAGTTCTGAAGAGCGCTTTCATACAATCCTTCGCAGGATCCCATTGGTATAGAGCCGCAAGAAAGACTATTCATTGAGGAGGGTTTGCATGGAGCTTGAATACAACAAGAATCTGTATAGGGATGACGTGTATCAGTGG
>CATLBX010000004.1 GCA_949879855.1 uncultured Coriobacteriia bacterium | reverse complement strand
GGGGGCGTCATCAATCCCATGGAAGGGTCGATGCCCGAGGACCTGCACATCTCCGACCTCATGGCGCGTCTGGGGTCCGAGCCCGTCGAGGAAGTTCTCGTCGCCACGAACCCTGATGTGGAGGGCGAGACCACGGCCAGCTACCTGGCCCGCATCATCAAACCGCTTGGCATTCGTGTGACGCGTCTGGCCAGCGGCCTTCCCGTGGGTGGCGAACTCGAGTACGCGGACGAGGTCACGCTCGGGCGTGCCATCGAATCCCGCCGGGAGCTGTAGAACGAGAGCCCTCCAAATTCAAACCGGCGAATACAACAGGCGATTGTGGGCATCTCGAGCAGACATGCGACGAGCGCGATGCGGTTTTGCGAGGACTGTCTGAGCGCGCGATTTATGCGCGCGAGTTCCGCAGCGGCAGCGCGCGAGGTGCAGGTCGGGTGCGAGGGCAAGCCCTCAATCGCCTGTCGGATTCGCCCACCTGTCACGTTCCCGTTACCGGGCACTGCATCATGCTGGAGTATAATAGCCGCTTACATTGCAAACCCCTGCGCAACACCCATGCGCATGCCAAGCGAAAGAGCAGCACGTGTCAGATCCAAAGGAATCCGAGGTCTTTCAGCACTTTGGTGCATATAGCGGTTACGACCAGAGCTATTACAGCCACTTCAACGTCAAACGCGGTCTGCGCAATGCCGATGGCACGGGTGTCGTCGCCGGCATCACCTCGATATCCAACGTGCACGGCTACCTTACGGATGAGGGAGTGCGCGTGCCCGACGAAGGCCGGCTTACGTTGCGCGGCTACGACATCGAGGACCTCGTCGACGCCGCCGCCGCGGAGGGCCGTGCCGGCTACGAGGAACTTGCCTACCTCCTGATTGCCGGTGACCTGCCCAAGCGCGCCGAACTCGAGCGCTTCAACGCCGCCATCGACGGCTTTCGCGACCTGCCGAACGGCTTCGTCAACAACCTCATCATGAACTACCCGTCCGAAAACGTCATGAACATGATGGCCCGCAGCGTGCTCATGCTCTACGCCGCCGACGGTGCCGACGAGATCGACGCCATCAACAAGCGCCATGAAATCGAGGTCGCCGTCCAGCTCCTGAGCCGCCTGCCGCGTATCGCCGCCCTGTCCTATCTGGCCAGCCGCCAGCGCACCGTTGCCGGCAGCCCCATGTACATAAACCCGCCCAAGCCGGGTCTCTCGACTGCCGAGACCTTCCTCTACATGCTGCGTCACGACATGCAGTACACGGCCGAGGAAGCCCGCATGCTCGACATCATGCTCATGCTCCACGCCGAGCACGGCGGAGGCAACAACTCGACCTTCACCACGCGCGTCCTCACCTCGAGCGGTACCGATGCGTACTCGGCCTATGCCGGTGGCATATGCTCGCTCAAGGGGCCGCGGCACGGCGGCGCCAACATCAAGGTGGTCGAGCAGCGCCGCGACCTCATGGAGCAGGTGAGCGACCCGAGCGATGAGGGGCAGGTGGCCGACTACCTGCGCCGCGTCCTCAAGAAGGAGGCCTTCGACAACAGCGGCCTCATCTACGGCATGGGCCATGCCGTCTACACGCTCAGCGATCCGCGTGCGACCATCTGCAAGAAGTACGCGCGCGAGCTCGCCCATGGCACGCAGTACGAGCAGGAGTTCGAGCTCGTGGAGACCATCGAGCGGCTCACGCCCGAGCTCTTCCAGGAGGCTCGTGGCTCTCGCAAGGCGATCTGCGCCAACATCGACATGTACTCCGGGCTCGTGTACATGATGCTCGGCATCCCCGAAGAGCTCTACACGCCGTTGTTC
Organism: uncultured Coriobacteriia bacterium; assembly: GCA_949879855.1. GTDB lineage: Bacteria > Actinomycetota > Coriobacteriia > Coriobacteriales > QAMH01 > QAMH01. The sequence continues at coordinate 33,869 of CATLBX010000004.1, read as the reverse complement.
GCCACGGCCCGCATGGCTGGCTGGGCGGCGCATCGCTTCGAGGAGATCGTCGAGGGCAAGCGCATCATTCGCCCCGCGTACAAGGCAATCAACAACACGCGCTCCTACGTTTCCATGGACGAGCGCGAGCAGACGGTGCAAGAAGAGGTCGTTCAGGAGATCGACCACGTGCAGACGTTCTACAACGACTAGGCAAGACAGGCAACGAGAAGCGAAAGGGCGTGCTCCTATGGCAGAGGAACTGAAGATTGGCACGGCGGAGGAGCGCGAGGCCCTGGCCGAGCAGGCGCTTGTCGACGAAGACATTGTCGATGCGCTCGCGCAGGAGATAGCCGGGTCGAGCAGGATCCGTCGCCAGAAGGCCGCCTCGACCGTGGCGCTCATCGCCAGCAAGGACGCGAGCGTGCTGCTGCCCTACGCTGATGACATCGCAAGCGGCCTGACCAAGCCCGAGGCGCAGACGCGCTGGGAGGTCCTGCACGCGCTCGACCAGATGGGCAAGGCCGGCCAGCGCTATGACGAGGACGTGCTCGTCGCCGCGGAGGATTCGCTCTATGACGAGACGAACGGCTTCGTGCGCGAGGCCGCGTTCCACTTCTTCTGCGGTTACGGGAGCGCTTCGGTGGATAACTCCGAGGAGGTCTGGACGCAGATCGACGAGGCCATCCAGTGCTATCACGGCAATCCCGAATTCACCGACATGCTCATGCAGCTCGTCGCCTTCGCCGAGGGGAACATCTCGCTTGCCACGAGCTCCGCACTCGCGCAGCGCATGAAGTTCGATTCCGAGAACGCCTCCGGCACCCTGCGCATGCGCTCCGAGCAGATCGTCGCCGCGCACAAGAAGCGCCTCGAACGCGAGAAATAGGGCCTATCGTTTGCGGGTGGGGTGCAAGCTGAGCACCTCGGCAAGCCTGTTTGCGTAATAGCGAATCCCGCTTGGCGTATCGCATTCCTGCCCGATGTTGAGGAGCAGGAGTTCCATGACGTCACTGCGGTTCCTGAAGAGCGTGTGATACTTGCGCACGAGCAAATCGAGGAATTCGACCGCGCCCACGTCGAGCGTGACGTGTATGTAGCGCGATGCCGTAAGCCGCGGATCTCTGATTTGGGCGATGGTCCTGTTCGCCCGTAGCTTCACGAGTCCGATGACGAAGCTGTCATCGATTTCCGCGACATAGATGTGTTCGGATAGAAAGACGATGGTCTCGACGAGCTGGCTTACGCTCGCAAAGGTCAGGGCGTCGTTCTTGAGCAACGGCAGTACCGAAGCGTAGACGTCTTCGCCGACGGCGACCCGAATCGTCTCCTTGGGCATGTCCCGCTGCGGTTTACCGGTCATTTGCCTTCCCATCTACTAGGGCCCGTCATATAGTCATGACCACAAGGGATTATAGGGCAAGGAGGTGCGTGCACGGGCAGGGACATATCATCATAGGGGGGATTGGGCAGATGAAGACTCCATGCGATTCCAAGGGTGCGGTCGTTCTGACGACGCACGAGAGAAGCGGTTACTTCACGTCGGTGCTAGGGGATGACATCGACTTGCGTTTCAATCCACCTCACGAAGGAGCGCTCGAAAACGTGCTCCACAACACCATCGCGGCAGGCGGAAGCCTCGCGATCATCGACGAGGCGTATTTCATGGACGCCGACGACATGGCCATGGGGCTCGAGAGCTTCTTCCGGAAGGAAAGCCACCCCGAACGCCTCAAGCTCATCATCGTGTGCACCCACCGCGAGGCGGGCGATGTGCTCCTTGCCTTTCTCGTCATGTACTGCGGCATCTATAACATCATCTACGGAAAATCGGGTGTCGATGTCAGCATCGACCTGAGCAGGCTCGTCGAGCATGACAACTCGCGTGCCGATGTGCTGCATCTCGCGGAGTCGGGTCGCTGGCATGCGACCAGGCCCGCTGAGCCCCAGATTGTCACGAGCGACATGCCCTATGGTGACCTTGTCGGGCACGGTGCCCTCGAGAGAAGCGGTTTCAAGCGGATATGTCGCGACGTACTCATTGACGTCAAGGGCGTGCGCCTTCTGAAGGTCCACATAGACATCAGCGCCGTGGTGGAATAGATGCGAGTTACGTAACGCTAATTCAAACCATGGTTTGCGAAAAATCATATCTTGTGGAGATGATTTTTCACGAGCGCGATAATCGGTGCGGGTACCCTGCCTTCTCGCAAGAGCGATAGCGAGGAGTCAAGATGAGCATTGTGGTTCCACCTGCACCTTCGCAGGAAAGCGCCCCGGCCATAATGGAGCGTCTCGCCCGGTTTTCACGAGACGAGGCCCCCGAGGGCCAAGGGGCGCGCGAGGTGCGCCAGCCACGCGCGTTGCTCATCGTGTCATGCCTGCTCTCTGCAGGCGGCATGCTCCTGCTCATCTGCGCGATCGCAGTCACGTGCACGCCGCATGCGGCGCTATCCCAGGTCGTCTTCCTCGTGTGCGAAACGCTGCTCTGAGGGAGGTACGGTCATGGACGAGGAACTGAAGCTCGATTTCGGGGCATTGGAGGACGCGGGCGGGAGTCAACGGCACGGTTTCGCGAAGGACGCGTGCACGCAGGCGCTGTCGGCAGGACACGTAAAGCGAGACGAGCTCATATCGACGATGCTCCAGGAGCGCAATGTCCTGCGGGTCATCACGGCCCCACATGGTTTTGGGAAGACGGAGCTCGCCCGCGAATACGCGCAACGCCTCTTTCGCACCGACGCCGTCAACTGGGTCGATGCCTCGAGTCCCGACTTCCTGCTCTCGCTTGACGGGAACGACAACGCGATCTTGCGGCGAGGCGCCCCTGCGAGCCTGGTCGTTCTCGATGACGTGCCCTGGCTGCGCGAGCAACGCGCCAACATGCTCTCGCGGCACATCGAGGCCGCCCTCTATGTCGGCATCGAGGTCGTCATGACCACGACGCCAACCTGCGACTCCCTCAGTGCCCTGCAATCCGATTGCCTCTGCATACACGCAGCCGACCTGCTCGTCTCCGAGCAGGAGTGCGCTCCCCGCCAGGTGACGGAGCAAGATGGCGGTAGTCGGGCGTTTGGCAAGAAGCGCTGGGTCGATGCCGGCAAGCTGCTGTTCGGCCATGCCCCGGCGGTCATCTGGGGCGAAAGCACGATGGCGCAGCGCCAGTGCCTCAAGGAGCTGTTCTCCGAGAAGCTGCCTCTCGAGCTCGTGCGCGGCATGTTCGCCATGCTCTTGTTCAAGACGGGGACGATGCATGACCTCGGGGGCGTTGGCGTCACTCTCAGGAACGAGGACCTGTCCCTGCTCGTGCGCGATTATCCGATCTTTGGCATCGACACGGTTTCGGGAGCGTTCGGGGTCGCCGGCTTCGAGCTGGCCGACCTGAGGTGGGCGATTCTTGCCAACAAGCTCGAGCCGGTCGTGCTCGAGGGTAGCCATGCGCTTTCCGAACGTGTGCTCGGCGCGTTGTTCAGGCGCGGTGACCTGCGTCGTGGCTCCGCCATCATCGACGCTTTCTGCAATGACGAGCGTTGCGCGGCCTGGCTCGTCGAGCACGGTTGGGATTTCCTCGATGCGGGCGAGGTGCATCTTGTCTCCACGTTGCTCGACCGCTGCCCCGAGGCGACGTACGCGGCAAGTGGCACGTTGCAGGCGATTCACGCCTGGGTAGCCGGCCTGTCCGGAGACGCGCGCGAGGCCTGCCATATCGCACGACGCGTCCTCGTTATGCAGGGCTCAGCCGAGAAGCCCGATGCCGCGAGCGTCGCGGCGCGCATCGTCCTCGCCCAGTTCGACGAGAACGCGATCGTCGACAACGAGCAATACGCGCTCTCGTCAGAAGATACTGCGCCAAGTGCCCTGGCCTTTGTCGCCAACGTGCTCGACTCGTGCACGAACGCCGAGCTTGCGCGGGCGTTCTGCCCTGCCGGGCCCGACGATGACCTCAGGTACGAAAAGGTGCGGCGCGGTCCGGGCAAGCAGCGGGTGCGACAGCTCGGCGCGCTGTTCACCCAGAACGCCGAGTCCATTGGCGACACCCGGGCATTCAGGCTTGGCCTGCACGTGCTCGCCCATGTGGACAATCCCGGCTTGCGTCGTCTTGTCCAGGAGCTGGGATGCGATGCCGTGCTCAGGATGCGCCGCTGCGGGGTGTCGACCTTCTCGGAGGCCCTGCTCGTGCGTGACATGTGGCAAACGGGGTACTTCGGGTTGGTTGGCCCGGTCGTCGACCGGCGCGATGCCAAGGTCCTCGACGGCGCCGCCCACATGCTCGGAATGCTCGCCGCCTGTTGCGGACGGGAATCCGCCTCGATTCCCTGGGAGCTGCGGGGGTTGTCCTCCCAGGATGCCGTCAAGACCCCGGGTCCCGACGTTGCCGCCACGAGAGCCGACGAGATGTACGTGCGCCTGTTCGGTGGCTTCGAGGTCACCATCGGCGACGCGTTTCTCAGCGAGGGCAAGTGGCGCAAGAAGGCCCGCGCGCTCTTTGCCCTGCTCGTGCTCAACCACGGTCGCGACGTACCCCGTGAAGACCTCTTCAAGCAGCTGTGGCCGGGGTTATCACGCACCCATGCGCTCGATAATTTCTATACCGTCTGGGCCAATTGCGTCTCGATAGTCGGCGAGGCGCCCTATCTCGAGCGCAATGGCGAGTACTGCCGCGTGGACCCGCGGTTCGTGCGCTCCGATGTCGCCGAATTCGAGCAGCTCACGCGGCATCTGCTCGTCTCGGACCACGACGCGAACTACCTGCTCGACACCTACGCGAAGATCGAGGTCCTCTACCGGGGAGAGCTCATACCCAGCGAAAGGGGCATACGCGCCGTCAACGCCCAGCGCGACCGCTACCGTGCGCTGTACGTCGATGCCATGGTCGCGGCGACGGAATGCGCCTTGCGGGTACACGACACGCGCATCGCCCTGTGGTTCGCACGCAAGGCCATGGAGGAGGACCAGGGTCGCGAGGACGTGTACCGCGTGCTCATGAAGGCGCAGATCGCCTCGGGCCAGCGCTGCCCGGCCATCAAGACGTTTCTCTCGTGCCGTGACTACCTGCAAAGCACCCTCGGGCTCGATCCGTCCATCGAGACGCGGGAGCTCTACAACGCGCTCGTCACCACCGACCCCGAGCTGCTGCGGCTGGAGGTGGCGCTTACGCAGAAGATGGGCTGACGTACGGAAAGGCGAAAGTGGCACGGACGTGATGTGTGGCTTCTATGGGCATGCATTTGTTCCCCACTCGTGAGGAAAGGGCGCCATTGACCTGTGATAAAGTAGTGCAGACGCCAATATCGTTTCAGAAAATAAAGGCATGAATCATGGCAAATATATTCTCTAAGCTGCTCTCTGCCGGCGAGGGCAAGGAAATCAAGGCATTTCGCAACAGGGTCGGTGAAATCAACTATCTCGAAGACGAAATCTCGCAGCTCAGCGATGAGGACCTGCGTGAGAAGACCATCGAATTTCGCGAGCGTTACGCAGACGGCGAATCGCTCGAGGACCTGCTGCCCGAGGCCTTCGCCGTCGTGCGCGAGGCATCGGTGCGCACGCTCGGCCTGCGCCACTTCGACGTGCAGCTCATCGGCGGCATGGTGCTCAACGAGGGCCAGATCGCAGAGATGAAGACCGGCGAGGGCAAGACGCTCGTCTCGACGCTGGCCGGCTATCTCAACGCCATCCCCGGCGAGGGCGTGCACATCGTCACCGTCAACGATTACCTGGCCAAGCGCGATAGCGAGTGGATGGGGCAGGTCTACGAGTTTCTCGGCATGACCGTCGGACTCATCCAGAACGGCACCAAGACCGAGGCCCGCAAGGCCGCCTACGACGCGGATGTCACCTATGGCACCAACGCCGAGTTCGGCTTCGACTACCTGCGTGACAACATGGTCGTCAACCCCGACTCGCGCGTGCAGCGCGGCCACGCCTTCGCCATTGTCGACGAGGTCGACTCCATCCTCATCGACGAGGCGCGCACGCCGCTCATCATCTCGGGCGCGGGTGCGCAGTCCACTGACACCTACCGCAAGTTCGCGAACGCGGTCAAGCATCTTGCCAAGAACGTCGACTTCGAGATGGACGAGGCCAAGCGCACCATCTCCACGACGGACAGCGGCTTGCAGCGCGTCGAGTCGTTGCTCGGCATCGAGGACATCTACTCGGACATCTCCGGACAGCTCTCCAACCATCTGCACCAGGCTCTCAAGGCGCAGTTCCTCTTCCATCGTGACAAGGACTACATCGTCCAGAACGGCGAGGTCAAGATCGTCGACGAGTTCACGGGCCGCATCATGGAGGGCCGCCGCTATTCCGAGGGCCTGCACCAGGCCATCGAGGCCAAGGAAGGCGTGCTCGTGCGCGCCGAGAACCAGACCATGGCCACCATCACGCTGCAGAACTACTTCCGCCTCTACGACAAGCTCTCGGGCATGACCGGTACGGCCAAGACCGAGGACGCCGAGTTCAGGGACATCTACCATCTTCCCGTCGAGGTGATTCCCTCTAACAGGCCCGTCATGCGCGAGGAGCTGCCCGACCTCGTCTACCGCACGGTTGATGCCAAGTTCAACGCCGTGGCCGACGACGTCGCCGAGCGCCATGCGCATCAGCAGCCCTGTCTCGTCGGTACCATTTCCATCGAGAGCTCCGAGCGCCTTTCGTCATTGCTTTCCAAACGTGGCATCAAGCACTCGGTCCTCAACGCGAAGTTCCACGAGCAGGAGGCCAACATCGTCGCACAGGCCGGTCGCGCCGGCGCCGTCACCATCGCCACCAACATGGCCGGTCGTGGTACGGACATCTTGCTCGGCGGCAATCCCGAATATCTCGCCCGCGACATTCTCGCCCAGCGTGGCGTGGAAGAGGACGAGGTCACGGACGAGCAATGGAAGGCCGCGCTCGCCGAGGCCAAGGAGATTTGCGCCGAGGAAGCGAGCATCGTGCGCGATGCGGGCGGCCTCGCCGTCATCGGCACCGAACGCCACGAGTCACGACGCATCGACAACCAGCTCCGAGGCCGTTCCGGACGTCAGGGCGATCCGGGATCCTCGCAGTTCTACCTCTCCCTCGAGGACGACCTCATGCGCCTGTTCGGCGGCGACCGCATGGACCGCATCAGCGGCCTCATGCAACGCACCGAAATCGACGACGACATGCCCATCCAGGCCAAGATGGTCACCAAGGGCATCGAAAGCGCCCAGCGCCAGGTCGAGGCCATGCACTTCTCCTCGCGTAAGCACGTCCTCGAATACGACGACGTCATGGACAAGCAGCGCAAGACCATCTATGCCGAGCGCAACGACATCCTCGACGGCAAGAGCTACGCCGACCGCGTGCCCGAGCTCATCGCGGGCGCGGTCGAGGATGCCGTGTTCGAGTTCTGCCCGAGCCACGACGTCTACGAGGATTGGGACATCGAGGGTCTCAACAACTGGTTCAAGGAGCTCACGGGCGTCGAGTTCGACCTTGACGAGCTCGACCACCAGGAGGAGACCAACCGCATGATCGATGTCGTCTCCGAGAAGGTGCTCGGCATCTACGAGGACAAGAAGGACCAGATTCCCCCCGATATCTTCGACCAGGTGCAAAACCAGGTCATGCTCCGCGTCATCGACACGCGCTGGATGTCGCACCTTTCCGAGATGGACTACCTGCGTGCCGGCATCGGCTTGCGCGCCGTGGGCCAGCGCGACCCCCTCGTCGAGTACAAGGAAGAGGCGTATTCCGCGTTCAGCGCCCTCGTCGCGGCCATTTACGAGGACTTCATCCGCACGGTCCTGCGCCTGCAGATCAACGTCAACGTCGAGCAGCCCGGCCAGTCCGAGGACCAGGAGACGCTCAATAGCGTCTCGTATTCGGCGCCCGACGAGAACATCCCCGATGCGACCAGAAGGGTCGCCAGCTCAACGGCCGTCGCATCGCAGACCACGGCCTCGGCGAGCATGGGCAACGCACAGCCCGTGGCGCGCACGGTCGTGAAGGACAAGGACGACCCCTATGCGAACGTCGGCCGCAACGACCCGTGTCCGTGCGGGAGCGGCAAGAAGTACAAGAAGTGCCACGGCGCCAATCGATAGGGTAGCGTGTCATGGCGGAAAACCACGCACAGGAGCTTGCCTCCCTGCGCGATCGCATCGAGAAGATGGGCTCGTACCTGCACATCGATGACAAGCGCGCGCAGCTGGCCGAGCTCGAGGACCAGTCGGCGCAGGCAGGATTCTGGGATGACCAGGAGCACGCCCAGTCGATCATGAGCAAGGCGGCCGCCCTGCGCGATGAAATCGGCGAATACGATCGGGCGGTCTCGCTTCTCGAAGATGCCGAGACCGCAAACGAGCTTGCCATGGAAGGTGACGACGAGCTCGAGGATGAGGTCATCGACTCGATTCGAGCGCTCACGGCCAATGCCGACGCGCTCGAGCTTGCATCCTGGTTCGACGACGAGCTCGATTCCGGCGACTGCATCGTGACCATCAACCCCGGTCAGGGTGGCCTCGAGGCCCAGGACTGGACCGAAATGCTGTTTCGCATGTATACGCGCTATGCCGAGCGCAAGAACTGGAAGGTCACCGTCAACGATGCCCCTGCCGGCGAGGCCATCGGCCTGGACCGTGCGACCTTCACGGTGAGTGGGCACAACGCCTACGGCATGCTCAAGAGCGAACAGGGTGTGCACCGCCTCGTGCGCATCAGCCCCACGGACGCGAAGAAGCGCCGCCAGACCACCTTTGGCGGCGTCGAGGTGCTGCCCGTGCTGCCCGATGACATCGAGGTCGAAATCGACGAGGGTGACCTGCGCATCGACGTCTACCACTCGTCGGGCCACGGAGGCCAGGGCGTCAACACGACCGATTCCGCCGTCCGCATCACGCATCTGCCCACCGGCATCGTCGTCACCTGCCAAAACGAGCGCTCGCAGCTCCAGAACAAGGCGACGGCCATGGGCATCCTGCGCTCCAAGCTCTACGAGCTCGAGCAGGAGAAGCGCGCCAGCGCCCTCGACGAGCTACGCGGCCCCAAGCACGAGATCTCGTTCGGAAACCAGATTCGCAACTACGTGCTCTATCCCTACCAGATGGTGAAGGACCTGCGCAGCGGTGTGGAGACGGGCAACGTCGATGCGGTGTTCGATGGCGACATCGACGAGTTCGTCGTGGGCTATCACCAATGGCGCGTCAGCGAGGCGGGTTAGAGCACGTCACCGCCTAATCCTCGATTTTCTCGTCGTCATGTCTCGCGCAGCGGGTATCATGGGCTGTGCCCCAAAAGACGGCTGTGAGAAATCGAGGTCTTCGCGTGATCGAGGAATCCGTAGACAAGATCGAGGCGCGTGCGAAGAGCATGCGCATAAACATCATCAAGATGCTCAAAGAGGCCGGTAGCGGCCATCCCGGTGGATCACTTTCGGCCGCGGACATCGTGGCGTCGCTCTACTTTGGCGGCGTGATGAACTATTCCGAGGACGACCCTCAGCACCCAGAACGCGACTATTTCATCCTCTCGAAGGGTCATGCCGCGCCGGTGCTCTATGCCGTTCTCGCGGAACTCGGCCTCATCCCCGAAGACGAGCTGCTCACGCTGCGCAAGCTGCACAGCCGCCTGCAGGGTCATCCCGATTCCAAGAAGCTTCCCGGCGTCGAGGTCTCGACCGGTTCGCTCGGTCAGGGCCTCTCCATCGCCGCGGGCGTCGCCCTGGGCGCACGCCTCAACCAGCAGCGTGATGGCGGTCCCAAGCGCCGCGTCTTCACCCTGCTCGGCGACGGAGAGATCGAGGAGGGCCAGGTGTGGGAGGCGGCCATGTTCGCCGCACACCAGGGCCTCGACAACCTCATCGCCATCGTCGACAACAACAACTTGCAGATAGACGGCGACGTGCGCGACGTCGCTGGCCTCGACGGCATCAGCTCGAAGTTCCAGTCCTTCGGTTGGCGCACGATCGAAGTCGACGGCCATGATGTCAGCGCCATCGTCACCGCCCTCAAGACGGCAACGCTCCTTGACGGGTCGCCCGTCTGCATCGTCGCTCATACCGTCAAGGGCAAGGGCGTCTCGTTTATGGAAAACCAGGCGGGCTGGCACGGCAAGGCCCCCAATGAGGAGCAGGCCCGCGACGCGCTTGCCGAGCTCGGGGGAGGGGAGTAGTCATGACGCAGACCATCGCAACCCGTGAGGGCTATGGCGAAACGCTCGTCGAGCTCGTCAAGGAGGGCTACGACATCATGGCCGTCGAGGCCGACCTGTCGGGCTCCACCACCACCAAGAAACTCCAGGACCTCGACCCGGACCGCTTCGTCAACGTCGGTATCGCCGAGCAGAACATGATTGGCGTCGCCGCCGGCCTCTCGCTTGCCGGCAAGACGGTCTTCACCGGCAGCTTTGCCGCCTTCGGTACGGGCCGCTGCTACGACCAGATCCGCAACACCGTCTGCTATGCAGACCTCGACGTCAAGGTCGCGCCCACCCACGCGGGCATTTCCGTCGGCCCCGATGGCGGCAGCCACCAGATGCTCGAGGACGTGAGCCTCATGCGCGGTCTGCCGGGCATGAACGTTCTCGTCCCGGCCGACTACTGGGCCGCCAAGCAGGCCGTGCGCATTGCGGCCACCACGCCCGGTCCCTTCTACATCCGCCTGGGCCGCGCCAAGGTTCCCACCGTCTACGAAGAGGGCACCGTGCTCGAGCTCGGCAAGTCCTACGTGCTGCGCGAGGGCACCGACGTCACGCTCGTGGCCGGCGGCATCGAGGTCGCCCAGGCGCTCATTGCCGCCGACGAGCTTGCGAAGGAGGGCATCTCGGCCGAGGTCATCGACGTGTTCAGCGTCAAGCCCTTCGACAAGCCCACGCTGCTCGCCAGCGTCCAGAAAACCGGTTGCGTCGTCACCTGCGAAGAGCATTCCACGGTCGGTGGCCTGGGTTCGGCCGTCGCCGACATCATCGGCGAGAACCATCCCGTGCCACTCGAGCGCGTCGGCGTACGCGACATGTTCGGCACGAGTGGCGAGCCCGACGAGCTCCTTGCCGAGTACGGCCTGGACGCCGCCGGTATCGCCTCCAAGGCCCGCGCCGCCATCGCCCGCAAATGAGACAAATACACAGGGTATTTGTCTCATAGGACTCGCTACGTGTACGCTTTGTGATGTTCGGAATATTTAGTTGGGACTTCAGGGGCGGTGGTCTAAAATACTAAGCCGATTAAGCTGAATGAGATCGGAGTTGAAACGTGGCAATATTCGGCAAATCGTCGCGTGGCGCCCATGCAGCGGGCGGCCGCTCGTCAAAGTCGCGCGGGCAATCGGCCCACGCGCCCCAAGCAAACGAACAACGTCCGGCAAACGACCCGCGCGTGACCAGGCAGATGGATGCGCGCCTTCCGCGTATCGACGCCGAGAGCAACGTCGATGTTCGTCGCAACGTCGCGGGTGCCACCGGGCGTCAGCGTCAGGCGGCCCAGCCCAACCAGACGGGACAGATGAATCCGCTGTCCACTTCCAGCATGCCGGCAGCCACCGAGGCCGTTGGCTCCTATGCCGACCTCGCGCTCGACGAGAACGCGAAACAGAACCTCGGCCCGGTCGTCATCTCGATGCGAAACGTCACCAAGGTGTACCCGGCGCAGCCCAACAGGCCCGCGCTCGCCAACATCACGCTCGACATCCGCTCGGGCGAGTTCCTGTTCCTCGTCGGCCACTCCGGCTCGGGCAAGTCGACCTTCATCCGCATGCTCAACCGCGAAATCGTTCCCACGAGCGGCGAGCTCGTCGTCGCTGGCGAGAACCTGCGCACCATCAAGAACTGGCGCATCCCGTACCTGCGTCGCAGCGTCGGCTGCGTGTTTCAGGACTTCAAGCTCCTTCCCAACAAGACGGCGTTCGAGAACGTCGCCTTCGCGCTTGAGGTAATCGGCAAGTCACGCCATGTCATCCGCACCCAGGTCCCCGAGGTCCTGCGCCTCGTCGGCCTCGAGGACAAGATGGACAAGCTTCCCGACCAGCTTTCCGGCGGCGAGCAGCAGCGCGTGTCCATCGCGCGTTCCATCGTCAACCGTCCGCCCATCCTCATCTGCGACGAGCCGACTGGTAACCTCGATCCCCAGACCTCCCTGGGCATCATGCGTCTGCTCGAGCGCATTAACCGCACGGGCACGACCATTCTCGTCGCCACGCACGACCGCGAGATGGTCGACCAGATGCGCCGTCGCGTGCTCGCCCTCGAGAACGGCACGCTCGTCCGCGATCAGAAGAAGGGAGTGTACGGATACGATGTCTAAGATCATCTACTTCCTCAAAGAGTCCATCATCAGCTCGCGCCGCAATCTCGGCACGACCATCGGTGGCATCGTCACCATCTTCCTGTCCCTTCTCATGATCGGCGTGACCATCATCATCTCGATCATGATCGGCAACCTCGCCTCCTCGTTCGAGGACGAGGTCAACGTGCGCCTCTACATCTCGGACGAGGCCACCGACGAGCAGATAACGAGCCTCGACAACTATCTCAAGACGCTCGAGAACGACGCGGGCAACATTGCCTCGGTCGATTTCCGCAACAAGGACCAGGTCCTGGAGGACTTCCAGCGCCAGACCGCGAACAACCCCGACATCGTCAACCAGCTCGATGGCAACCCGCTGCCGCGCACCTACGTCATCACGCTGCGTGACACGCACAAGGTGCAAGACACGGTGAGCGCGATTCTCGGAAGCGAGACCTTCACGGCGATCGCCGACAATCCCGAGGACCCGTCCGACTCCATCAAGTACGGGCAGGGCACGGTCGAGCGCCTCTTCGCCGTCACCAACGTCATCCGCTATGCGTGCATCGTGGCGGTCGTGCTGCTCGTGTTCATCTCGCTCGTCTTCCTTAACAACACGATCCGCCTCGCGATTCTGGCACGCAGGCGCGAGATCTCGATCATGCGTCTGGTGGGTGCCACCAACGGCTTCATTCGTGGACCGTTCGTGACGGAAGGCGCGCTACAGGCGCTGGTGGGCGCCCTGTTCGCGATCATCGTCTTATCGCTCGTGCGCGTGACGGTGTTCCCCGCCCTCGAGAACATGGTGAGCTTCCTGCCGCTGTCGGTCGACCCGGGCGTGTACTCCGCCATCTATCTCGTGCTCATCGTGGCCGGCGTGTTCATCGGCATGTTGGGCTCGGCCATCGCGATGCGCCGCTACCTCAAGGTCTAGATGCCGCAGGCGTTTGCCGACATCCCCCGCGACCTGCCCGCCCTGAGACAGGCGCAGCTCATATCCGAGCGGGCCGTCGCCGCAGGCTTCGAGTGGGAGAGCGTCGAGCAGGTCTGGGACAAGGTGCGCGAGGAGGTCGGCGAATTCAAGGACGCTGTGCCCGGAAGCGACAACCAGGTCGAGGAGCTTGGCGACGTGCTGTTCACGCTCGTCAACGTGGCCCGCAAGGAGGGCATCGATGCCGAGGACGCGCTTGACCGTGCCTGTGACAAGTTCCGGCGCCGCTGGGGCATGATGGAACGCCTCGCCTCGCAAGCTGGGGAAGGCCCGCTGCACGACATGACGACGGCACAACTCGTCGAGCTCTGGCAACGCGCGAAGACGGAGCTCGAGACCACGTCGGGCGACTTCGAGTAGGACGGTATGGGCGCAAAGTCGGACAAGAAGACGAAGGACGGCAAGAGACGCAAGCCCTCGCAGCGCACGGACGCCCCCAGGGTGCGCAAGCGCGAGCGCTCATGGCGCACGCTGGCCATCGTCGGCTGCGTCATCATCCTCGCCATCGTCGTCCTCTATCCCGTTGGCCGCGATTACTACAAGACGATGCGCACCGAGCAGCGCCTTCAGGCCCAGCTTGACGCCGTGACCGAGCGCAACGAGGCGGTCCAGGCCGAGAACGACGCCCTGCAGACCGAGGAGGGCATCGAGAACCAGGCGCGTTCGGATCTGGGCTGGGTCAGGGAAGGGGAGAGCTCGGCCGTGGTCACGAACGAGCAGGGCACGGTCGACAATGCCTCGAGACTTCCCGACCATCTTGACGAGAAGAGCATCACCGCGCCGCAAACCTGGTACTACACCATTCTCGATACGATATTCTTTGTTCACGAATAACCCCATGCAGTGATAGCATTAGGAGCCCGCATGTGGGGGCGTGGCGGAACTGGCAGACGCAGCGGACTTAAAATCCGCCGGCTTTGAGTCATCAGGGTTCGAATCCCTGCGCCCCTACCAAATCGCGCTCATTTGCGCCGCGCGAAGATATACAATGGTTGCACAAGAGGGAACGCACGACCAAGGGGGAAAATATGGCATTGTTTGGAAACTCCACGACGGCCCACAGGCTGCCGGAATACCGCGTCGCAGCGCTTGCGTCACTCGATCTCGAAGAGCACATGAAGGACAGCCCGCTCGTTCTCGACCGTCCCGGTCACATCGAGTGGATGGTTACCGAGGATGAGGACGGCTACCTCACCGCTCACGGCGCCATCAGGGTTCCCGTCAACATCGTCTTTGCCCCTCCCGCCGAGGAAGGCGCAGACCCAGAGATCGAGCGCGTCATCGTCAACGGCAAGCGCAAGTTCGACCGTCGCGTCGGTGAAGAGGAGCTGCACGACAAGAACTACGGTCTTGACGTCACCAAGGCCCAGGCCGAGACGTTCGTGCGTTATCGCAAGAACATGAAGGGCTAGTTGGCGATTACGGCACCCAGCGCCTTTTCGTTGCGGAGGTACGCGCAATAGCATGGTCAATCATATCTTCGAGAAGTTTCTGAACGAGAAGACGGCAAGCTTCGACGAATACATGGCCGGGTTCTTCGGAGAGGGCACGCATCCCGACATGTGGCGCTATCTCTACGGGCCGCTCTCCGAGTTCTCGAACAACGCGGGCAAGCGTCATCGCCCGCTCATCTGCATGCTCGCGTGTCGGGCGGTGGGCGGTGACGACGACAGGGCTCGTGCCGCCGGCGCGGCCATCGAGCACTTCCATACCGCCGCGCTCATCCACGACGACATCGCCGACGAGTCTCAGCTCAGGCGCGGCAAGCCCTGCCTGCATCATCAGATTGGCGAAGGCCTCGCCATCAACGCGGGCGACCTGGCGCTGTCGCTCGTCACGGGCACCGTGCTCGTGGACGACTCGCTTTCCGATGCGGTCAAGCTGCGCGTGCTCAAGGAGCTCGTCGACATGACGACGCGCACCATCGAGGGCCAGGCGCTCGACATCGGTTGGGCGCGCGACGAGCGCTTCGACATCACCGTTGAGGACTACCTGACCATGGCGGCCCACAAGACCGCGTTCTATTCGGGTGGCGTGCCGCTCGCCGTCGGCGCCATCATCGGCGGTGGCAGCGAGGAGCAGGTCGAGGCCCTGCGCGCCTACGGCATGTCGACCGGACTGGCCTTCCAGATCCAGGACGATCTGCTCAACCTCGTCGGTACCGAGGAGGCCACGCGCAAGGACTTCCGCGGCGACATCACCGAGGGCAAGCGCACGCTTGTCGTCGTGCACGCGCTCGAGCACACGGACGGCGCCGTACACGACGAGCTCATCGACATCCTCTCCTCGAAGGAGACCGACCCGGCACGCCTCGAGCGTGCCGTGCAGATCATGCAGGAGGCCGGCTCGATCGATTTTGCCCGGTCGTACGCCATCAAGCTCGCCCACGACCATCAGGACGAGATCAAAGAGGTCCTGCCCGCAAGCCCCGTACGCAAGCTGCTCGTCTCGATGGGCGACTTCTTCGTGAGCCGGTTGAGCTGAGGCGCCCATGAGGACGATTGGCCGCAACGATCACGGTGCCGCCGTGGAGGACGTGCAACGACGCCTGCGCGTCATGGGCTACGAGCTTGCCGTCGATGGCGCGTATCTCCAGCGCACGTGCGATGCGGTCAGGAAGTTTAGGCAATCTGAGGGGCTACCGCCGGGCGACTTCGTCGACCAGCAGGCCTGGTCGGCGCTGGTCGACGCGAGCTTCGCACTCGGCGACCGCATGCTCTACCTGCGCATGCCCCATTTCCACGGCGCCGACGTGCGATCGCTGCAGAAGATTCTCGAAGTGCTCGGCTTCGTCGTCGGTAAGTCCGACGGCATCTTCGGGGCGCACACCGAGCGTGCCCTGCGTGACTTCCAGCTGAGCGTGGGAATCATGGACGATGGCATCGCGGGTACCACCACCTACGATGCAATCGAGCGCCTGCGCCATGCCTGGGAGGGCAAGGAGCCGACGAGTGCCGAAGGTGCCCAGATGGGCTTCGCGCGTGCGGCCGAGGCGCTTGAGAAGATGGAGGCGTGCTTCTACGGGCTGGACGAAATCGGCCGCGGGGTCGCCTCGCGCGTGGCGAACCTCGCCCGCGCCACTTCCGAAGACGCGCATGTCATGAGCGCCGATGCGCTCGAGGCGTTTCCTCCTTCCAACATGCTCATGGTTGGCATCACCTCGAACGAGGTCGATGGCCAGGACGGTATTCCGCTCATCGAGTTCTCCGATGACTTCATGTTTGCGCGTCGCATCGGCATCGCCCTGTCATCGGCAAAGACGACGCCGCGACGCGTCATCATCGAGATTCCCACCCAGGGCTATTCGGAGGTCGTCGGCGTGGTTTCGGGCGAGCGTTGGGAGCAACACCTCGCCGTCCTCCTGCTCGACGCCTTCTGCCTCTCCTTCTCGTAGCGCCACTGTTGTATCGACAGGGGTGCGTAGTGTTTTCGAGCCTGCGCATATCAAGATATTGTGGTGCGGAACTGCGTTTTTAGACAGGAGCACGCGCGGGTGTTACCATAGACGCTCAACGAGCGAAGCAAACCGTCTGCTCCGGGGTCCGGGTGTGAGCGGGCAGTTAGGATTCTTAACTATGCATATCCCAATGAAGCGCAAGGCGGCCCTGGCATTCGTGTTGTCCGCGGCACTCGCCTTGACGCTCTTTCCCGTGAGCGCTGGTGCCGTCACGGCCGCGCAGAAGCAGGCCGAAATCCAGAGCGTCTCCGCGCAGCTCAACGCGCTCAATGACGAGCTCTCCCTTGCCGTCGACGACTTCAACCTCGCAAACCGCAATCATGACCAGGCCGTCGCCGAAGCCGAGGAATGCCAGCAACGCATCAACGACGCCCAGGCAAAGATCAACTCGCTGCAGACGCGCATCGAGACGCGTGCGACCTCGATGTACCGCTCAGGTTCCATGACCTACCTCGACGTGCTCATGGGCGTGGGTTCCTTCGATGACTTCGCGACCGTGTGGGACACCCTCAACACGCTCAACGCGGAAGATGCCGACCTCGTGGTGAGCAGCAAGCAGGCAAAGGCCGAGCTCGATGCCGCCAAGGCAGATCTTGACGCCAAGCAGGCCGAGGCCCAGCGCCAGCTCGACATCGCCGCGTCCTACAGGACCGAAATCGAATCCAAGACCGCCCAGTACCAGTCCATCTACAACGGCCTGAGCTCCGAGTACCAGGAACTTCTCGAGCAAGAGCAGGCAGCCCAGGCCCAGGCCGCGGCTGCGGCAAGCGCGGCGTACTTCCCCTCGGTTTCCAGCGGTGGCAACAGTGGCGGTGGCAGTGGCAGCAAGAGCAGCAGCTCCTCGCGTCCCAGTGGCAACGTCGGTGGCTCCAGCGCGGTCGAGCGTGCCTACTCGGCCATTGGCCTGCCCTACGTCTACGGTGCGAGCAGTTCCAGCGCCTTTGACTGCTCCGGTCTCGTGAGCTGGGCGCTGACGGGCAGCTTCGGTCACGCCTACGTCTCCCAGGACTTCTGGGCCATGCCCGAGGTGAGCGACCCGCAACCGGGTGACGTCGTCGCTTGCCACGCGGGCCACTGCGGCCTGTACATCGGTAACGGTCAGATGATCGAGGCCCCGCACACCGGCGCGACGGTGCGCATCTCGAGCGTGCGTGGAAAGATCGTGCGCCCCTAGCTCCATCACCGTCCCTCCACACATGTGATGAGTCTGTGACATCGATTCGTCCTTGTCGGCGTGCGTTCGCCACGGTGGTACCATAGCCTGCGCAGAGAACCCAATATGTACTTCTAACGTTGCATTGGGGGACGCGCTATGTCTACTATTCTCAATCGCAGGGCACTTGTCGGCTCGTTCGTCGCCCTGGGCGCGTTATGCACCATCAATCCCACGCAGGCACTCGGTGTCACGGCCGCGCAGAAGCAGGCCGAGGTCCGTACCGTCAAGGCCCAACTCGAGGCCATGGCCGAGGACGTCTCCGCCGCCGGCGACCGCTACCACCAGGCCATGGATGCCTACGATGACGCCACGGCACGTGTCGAGGAGGCGCAGGCGACCATCACCGAGATGTCGGAGCGCATCGGCAGCTTGCAGGAACGCCTCGACGTGCGCGCGACGGCCATGTACCGCTCGGGTTCGACCTCGTATCTCGACGTGCTCCTGGGCGTTAGCACCTTCGAGGACTTCGCGACCGTGTGGGACACCCTTAACGCCCTCAATGCCGAAGACGCCGACCTCGTCGCCAGCACCAAGGTCACGAAGGCGACGCTCGAGTCCGCGCAAGGCGAGCTTATCGCGCAGCAGCAGCGCGCGGCCGACCAGCTCTCCTCGGCGGAGGCCTACATGAACCAGGTGCTCGCCAAGCAAAGCGAGTACGACAGGATCTACAACAACCTGAGCGCGGAGTACCGCCAGATCCTTGCCGAGCAGGAGGCCGCCGAGGCCCAGGCGAGCGCCCGCGCGCCGCAGGAGTTCGTCCCGAGCGCGGTGCAGGTGGTGCCCAGCACCCCGGCCCCCTCTCCCGATACGGGCGGGTCGGGCATCACGACCGACGGCGACGTGGGCGGGTCTCCCAGCGCTTCGGGTGGCTCCAGCTCCATCACGGAGGTCTCGTCCGGGTCGGGGGCAGCACCGAGCACCCCCACGAACGGTGGCGTGCTCGATTACGCGTACTCGAAGCTGGGGCATCCGTACGTCTGGGGCGCGAAGGGCCCCGACGCGTTCGACTGCTCGGGATTCGTGGCCTGGTGCTATCGCCAGATCGGCATTTCACTGCCGTCCTATACCGAATCGCTTTACGCGGTCGCCTCGGCACGGTTCAGCCCGAGCGAGGCCCAGCCCGGCGACGTGCTCTACAAGCCCGGTCACGTGGGTATTTCCACGGGCGGCATCAGCTGCATCGAGGCCATGGGAACGCGGTGGGGCGTCGTCGAGAGCTGTCGTGGAGGATGGACTGCAGCATTGCGCTTCTAGGCCATCTAGCGGGGATGATGCCGTTCACATGGGCCTATATGCGCGAAATGTGCGCAGATTATGGAGGCCGCGAATCTTAGGGTAGTATGGCTCCTTGCCTGCTGCAATTACTGTCTACAAATTGAGCACCATGTGTATTGCGGGCGCTAGGAATCTTTTTTCTCATGCATTCACATAACCGTAAGTCGGTCCTTGGCATTGCGCTGTCCACTCTGTTCGTCCTCGCCCTTTGCCCCGCGGCATTCGCCGTTCCCCTGCAACAGTCCTTCTCGCCCGACGGGTCCGAGGCGGCCCATGTCGACGAGTCTGATCAGCTCGAGCTGATTGCGACCTGCCGCGTGCAGATCGACGAGACCGCCGCCCAGATCGAGGAAGAGCGCATCGCGGCCATCGAGGCCGCCAAGCCCGAATCCGTCCGCCGTGCCGAGTCCATGCTGGGCGTGCCGTACAGGTCGGGTGGGTCGAGCCCCAGTGGCTTTGATTGCTCTGGCCTGGTGAGCTACGCGCTTACCGGCAGGTACGGCCATGCGTACACGTCGTATTCGTTCTGGGGCATGCCCGCGGTGGGCGACCCGCGCCCTGGCGATGTCGTGGCATGCAGCCCCGGTCATTGCGGTCTCTACATCGGCAACGGTCAGATGATTCATGCGCCGCAATCCGGTGAGCGCGTGCGTGTCGAGGCCATCCGCGGCAAGATCGTCAGGCCGTAAGCCCTGTTATTTCGAGCGGAGGCGCGCAGGGCCTTCCCCTTGTCATTTCGAGCGGAGGCGCGAAGCGCCGAAGTCGAGAAATCTCTCCAACACAAGAAGAGCGGAGTCGAGTAATCTCGCTCCGCTCTTTTCGTTGTCCCAGTCGCTTCGCCAGTCACAACCCGTGGAAGAACTCCGAGTACGATATCCCAAACCCTTCGACGATCTTCTCGAGTGTGTCGAAGCCGAAATTACGATTGCCCTTCTCGATGTCTGCGAGATAGCTGCGGTTGATTCCCGTCATGAGGGCAAACCGGTCTTGCGTAAGTCCGTGTTGCTTACGAAGGTCCTTGATTCGCAAACCGATTTTGTTTCTAATTTCAGACTTCTGCATGAGTGCATGCTATTGACTGTGCTATTTTGAATGTATGAAATCAGAAACAATCCGCGACAATTCAACAAGGTCGCGGAAGACGCAGACACTCAAACAGGGCGCCACGCAGCGCACTCAACGTGCGGGTAATCCCGATGAAGCGCCTATACCTTCCAAGCTCATCATCAAATTCGGTCGCGAGATGCATCTCGTGCCCGTGGATACCATCGATTACGTCGAGAGCGTGAAGCGCAAGGTGTTCGTCCACGCAGATGCCGGCGTGTTCCAGATGTACTCGACCATGAAGGACATCATCGCCAAGCTTCCGGCAAGCTTCATTCGCTGTCATAACAGCTTTCTCGTGAACTCGGCGCGTATCGCGACCGTGAGTTCGCTCGAACTGGCGCTCGGGTCGGGTGCGAAGGTTCCCGTGAGCAAGCGCTACGCGAAGGAAGTCCGCGCAAGGCTACGAGAGCTCGGGGTGTAGCTCCCTGTCATTTCGACCGTAGGCGCGAAGCGCCGAAGTGGAGAAATCTCGCCCTCTATATCTATTATATAATGCAATAGAAAGGAGGCCCCATGCCCACGATTTCCCTCTATCTCAAGGACGAGACGCTAAACCGCATTGATGCCGAGGTTGCACGAGCGGCCGCAGCCGATAAGGCGGCTGGACTCGCGGGACGCGCGGTGACGACGCGGTCGAGCTACATCGAGGGGCTTCTGGTGCGGGCTTTGGACGATAAATCCCCGCTATCGCGCGAGACCATCGAATATCACGTGATCTCCCTTGCCGAGGAGTTCGGTGCCCAGCAGGTCTCACTGTTCGGTTCCTATGCGCGTGACGAGGCCACGGCGACGAGCGATGTCGATATCCTGCTGGACAAGGGAGAGATTAGGGGCATGCAGGTCCTCGACTTCCAGGAAAAGCTGGCACAGCGCCTGGGGCGTAAGGTCGATGTGGTTACGACGGCAGGAGCCAGCAAACGCTTCCTCGACAAGATCAAGCAAGATGAGGTGCTGCTCTATGCGGCAACCCGAGCGCGATAACGAGCAGCTTGGCGTGATTCTGCGCTACTGCGCGCGTCTCGACGAAACCCGTGGCTATTTTGGGGCAGACTACGGGGTGTTTGCGGGTAGCGTTCCGTACCAGGATAGCTGCTCGCTGTGTCTCATCCAGATTGGCGAGGCGGTTGGTCGGATTTCCGAAGAGTTCAGGGATATGCATCCACAAATCGACTGGCGCGCCATCTATGGCATGCGCTGCCATCTGGTCCACGGCTATGATAACTTCGACCCCGAGATTGCCTGGGATGCCATGGAGAACTACCTTCCCGCGCTCAGATCCTTCTGCGAGGAGCATTTCGAGGAGTAAGGACGTCCTGACCGAAGCGGCCGTAGGTACACTCCTTCCTGTCATTTCGAGCGAAGCGCCGCAGGTACACTTCCCCTTGTCATTTCGAGCGAAGGCGCGCAGCGCCGGAGTCGAGAAATCTCTCCACTCTATCGAAATCGGTACTGACAGTGAAATCGAAAAGTCGGTGACCTTGAAATACAACGGAAACTACGTTGCCTCTATCGCAGAGGTAGAAGTGGTTGGTCTCGATGGCAATTACCGTACCGGCGGCGCATATTCTGCCGCGGTACAAAAGGAAATTGTCACGATGGATAACTTCTACTTCACCGACTGGTCCGAGTGGTCGACCGAGAAGCCCGCTGCGTCGGATACGGTCGAGGTAGAAGAGGCCGTGCAGTACAGGTATCGCGATAGGCAATTCACGACGAGCACCGCGCCCTCTCTCGCGGGTTGGGATCGCAACAGCAAGGACACGACATCGTACGGCGCTTGGAGTGGCTATAAGTACACGACGAGCAAACCGGGAACGAATGATACGTTGCAGATTGTTGGGCAGTCGACCAAGTATACGTACTATCGCTGGTGCAATTACTACGACCGATGCCAGAATCAGGATTCAAAAGCCTATGGTTCTAACTGTACATATCATGAGATAACGCTCAATTCTCCCATGGCGGCCTGCCCCAACAAGTTCGCCGATAAGGGCGGTAAGGCATGGGATTTGCACGGACCGTACAGCTCATGTTCGCATAGGCGTGAAGGTCAGTCCTACTGGTGGACAAAATCTATCGTCACGACCTACACCTATCAAACGCGCGATAAAACGATTACCTACGGTTATCAGAAATGGGGAGATTGGACTGATTGGGCCTTTGAGGAGGCATCTGCATCACCTGATCGCGAGGTCGAGAATCGTACCGCGTATCGGTATCGCACAAAGCGGCCCGGTCAGATTCAGGGCGAGGAGGACAAGTCCGGCACGAAGCAAAGCATCTCCGGCAAGCTCGCTGCGGGAGCGGACCTCAGTGGCAAAGAAGCCACTATCATGGTCTACAACGTGACCAACTCCGACCCCAACGAAGACCAGGTTCAGTTCATCGGTCAGACCATTATTGGTGCCGACAATACCTATTCCTTCGAGTTCATTCCGAGACAGGACCCGAGCGTGGAGAGTGGCGACTTCATCGTTGCCCTTGGCGTCAAGGGCTCAACGGGGCTCGTCAACGTTGCCACTATCAAGGCTCCGACCCCGCAGTACAAGGTGACGTACCAGTATGAGGACGCGGATGGCTCCATCGTGGCTGTGAGCGAGCAGCTTGTCAACGAGGGTGAGGATGCTGTTGTTCCGGCTGCCCCCGAGCGACAGGGAAGCACGTTCTTGGGGTGGAGCAGAACGTCTTCGGGCGTGAACAATAACTTGGTTATCAATGCACTCTTCTCTCCGCGCACGTGTACTGTGGCATGGGTAGACCATGAGGGAGAGGAAATATTTCTGGAAACATGCGCTTATGGGCAGACTCTCACGCCCCCAATGGAGCAAGCCGACAGGGGTGACGACTTTGGCTACACCTTCAAGGGTTGGGATGCCCTCCTGGACGGAACTACGACGGTGACTGGAAACATGGTGGTGACCGCGGTATACGAACCCAAGATGCACACGGTCATGTTTGTTGACGCAAAGGGCGCGGCTTTCAAGACCGTACAAGTTGAGCATGGCAAGGCTGCGCAGCTTCCCGAAACGAATCCGGCGGCTGATGGCATGGAGTTTGTAAGCTGGGGTACGACGAGCGAAACGCCATGGTGGTCCGTAACGAGTGATCTGGTCGTCAAGCCGCTGTTTGCCTATGAGGGGACAGTGACTTCACCGTATGTTTCGGTGGAACTGGCAGAGGGTTATGTTGCCAAGGGAGGCACTAAGGTCTTTCTCGAGACGCCGACCGAGGGCGCAAAGATTTACTACACAACGGATGGAAGCGACCCCATCGCTCCCGTTGCAGAGCCCGTTTCGTTTCTGGCCCCGTTTGAGGCGTTCGCGAATTTCTTTATGCCGCAAGCAAGCGATGAGGAAAGCGAGGAACCCGCACAGGATACAACCGCTGCATACAATCCTGACGAGGGCATAACGGTTATGCAGCCCACGAAGATTCGTGCGATTGCCTGTGCGGCGGACATGAACGATAGCTCCATTTCGGAGATTGACGTAAATGCCACCGCTACGAACAATCTTGCGAATGCGGAGGCGGGCGTTTCGGAAGCTCCCTTCTATTATGGGAAGCCCGTCGAGCCGGGCATTATGGTCTGGCTGGGCGATGATCTGCTCGTTTATGGTGACGACTATACAGTCGAATACTTCAATAACGGCGCTATTGGAAAGGCGAAGGCTATCGTCAAAGGCAAGGGCGCGTATTCTGGGCAGAAGGAAGTCGAGTTCGATATCGTTGCCCCTCCTGCAGAGGAAGGGCAGCCGGCCGATATTGCGAACGCAACAATTGACGCCATTGCTCAGCAAACGTATACCGGCTCCGCGCTCACTCCCGAGCCGGTTGTCAAATACAATTCCCAGACGCTGACGAAGGGCACCGACTACACCCTTTCGTATGAGAATAACGTGAACGAGGGAACGGCAACCTGTATTGTGACGGGCAAGGGCAACTACACGGGCGAGAAGAATGTAACGTTCCAGATTAAGAAGGCTGCAACGCCCAAGCCCAACGACCCGAAGCCGGACACCCCCGGCACCGACGACCCCGGCACCACCGACAAGCCGAGCACGGATAAGCCTGGTACTGACGATCCCGACGCCGCCACGCCCGACCCGTGGCCACCCAGGTGATGTACCGCGCCTACAACCCCAACTCCGGCGAGCACTTCTACACGGCGCACTACGCCGAGATAGAGAGCATCGTGGCCGCCGGCTGGCTCTACGAGGGCGAGGCCTGGACGGCGCCGGTGACCTCTGCCACCCCGGTCTACCGCCTGTACTCGGGCACCGACCACCACTACACCACGAGTGTCGTGGAGCGCGACCACCTCATATCCGTGGGCTGGTCCGACGAGGGAATCGGCTGGTACTCCGACGACGCCCAGGGCATCGGGCTTCACCGCCTGTTCAACCCCAACGTCGACCCGAGCGCCCCCACCAACAACTCCGGCTCGCATCACTACACCACCTCCGACGTGGAGCGCGACCATCTGGTCTCCATCGGCTGGCGCTACGAGGACTTCGGCTGGTACGGCGTGAAGTAGCGAGGCTTGCTGGCCCGCGAAACTCAACGAAAAGGCCGTCCGTATGGGCGGCCTCAGGTTTGTTTCGCTGGAATACTGCTAAAAACACTACGCTTGTATTAGTTTGTGCTGCATCATGCCGGTTTGGATTTCATGAATCATGATTCGTCGCCTCACTCTTCATCCCATCCGCGATCAGCTCGTATTTTCGCGAACATTTCCTCAGCAGGGGTCGC
The DNA here is from genome assembly GCA_949879855.1 of uncultured Coriobacteriia bacterium. Taxonomy (GTDB): domain Bacteria; phylum Actinomycetota; class Coriobacteriia; order Coriobacteriales; family QAMH01; genus QAMH01. The sequence goes on along the minus strand of CATLBX010000004.1, from coordinate 8,848 downwards.
TTCACCATTGAGATACTGTTCGTAACCTCGCATGATACCGTGATAGGTTTCCATTTCGGCCTTCAACAGCTCTTCATCTATTTCTTGATGTGTCTCGCAGCACGCGTCATCACTTGCGGGGCTTCTGTTTGCCCGCGTGCCTCTTCCATCTGCTTTTCGGTAATCCCGCGTTTTTTCAGATACGACTCAAGGTTGGTCATGGTTGCCCCATTGCGCATAGGCGGCAGTTCCCATAGGGTTATCGTAATTATAACGCGTCATAATACTCCCGACGATTGGAGTGATTATGACCGTGTCCACGCTCACAAAAGTTGGCAACAGCATGGCCGTGCTGCTGCCCAAGACGCTGCGCCAGGAAGCCTGCATCGAGCCGGACGCCTCCCTGCGTCTCGATTCGCCCAGGAAGGGCGTCGTCGTCATCACCGCCGTCTACGATGATTCGGCGGATCGTCTGACGCGTCTGCGCGAGGCCGAGGAGCGAATCGCCTCTCGCAAGACGCGGGCTCCGTGGCCGCGGGGCAAGACGGCGGACGACTTGCTGCGCGAGGGGAAGGAGCGCGGGGCCCGTGAAATCGCTTCTCTTTGACGCCAACGCCCTTTTGTATTGGGTGTATCCCTCATCCCCATTTCATGATGATGTGTCGAACTTGCTTCACGCTGCGTTTGAGCAGGAGGCATCGTGCTATGCGCTCTCTTCTTCGTTGAACGAAATCTACTATGCCCTTCACTCCCATTGCATGCGCGAGGGGGAGGCGCGCGCGTCGATCCGCGACATTGCCGAGACGTTCGACTTGGTCGACCTGACGAGTTTGCAGGTGTTTGCCGCGCTCGATTCCGACGAGCCCGACTACGAGGACGGCCTTATCCGCAGCGTAGCCGAGGCGTTGCAGGTCGACGCCATCATCAGCTATGACAAAAAAGCGTTTCGCAAGTCGTTCGTTCCCAAGATGACGGCGCGGGAAGCCGTCCCTCACCTCTCCTAGTCCCACCCTTGCATGGTATTTTGATACCAGCAACTTTTCATCGGGGAGGAACCATCATGTACTGCACGCGTTGCGGCAAGCATATTCCAGATGACGCTGCCTTTTGCCAGCACTGCGGAACCAAGGTCGACAGGCCGGCTGACGATCCAGCCTTCATGCCACGGCGTCCCGATGCCACCAAGCCGTTCGAGCCGGTCGCCCCAGACCAACAGGCTTCCCAGCCGGGAGGCAACGGAATTGGCATAGCCGGTTTTGTGTGCGCTTTGCTCGGGCTGTTCCTTTCGTGGGTGCCGGTGGCGGGCTGGCTGCTCTGGATTCTGGGTGCCGTCCTGTCCCTCATTGGCCTGACCAAGACCCCGAAGGGTCTTGCCATCGCGGGCACGGTCATCTCCTTCGTCGACGTGATCCTCCTGCTCGTACTGGTGGTCGGAGGATGCACGACCCTCGGCGTCGGCGGCTGTGCGGCAGGGGGCGTGAACGCGTTCTCCCAGCTCGTCCCGCAAAACAGCGCGCCGTCCTCCTCATCGTCGTATCCCTCGGCCTCCATTATGGATGCGCCTTCTAGTCCCGACACCGTTACGCTCGTGGTCTACACGGCTTCGGGCGAAAAGCTCACGGGCACCGTGCGGCGCGATTCCGATGGCTACGTGCTGCCGGACTCGAGCACGCGTGAATACGGGATGGGCGAGCTCAAGGCCATGGGCCTGACCCCGGCCGAGATTTGCATCGCCTGGAACGAGCCCTTTGCGCGCGAGGGGCACCATTTCAGCAATCCCGACCTTCAGGATTACTTCGAGGGCACGGATTGGTATAGGGACAGGGGAGCCAAGGTCGACCTGCGCGGCGCTGCTGCTGCGAACAACGAGCATCTGCGCGAACTTGCCGACAGCGTCGGGGATGGCGCCAAATGGAAGGACCTCGCGGGTAACTAGCGGGTCCATCGGCTGGCGCTACGAGGACTTCGGCCCATGCGACGTGGGGCAGGAGGCTCGAGGCGTATAGACCCTCCCTCATGCGACATCCTTCGCACCCTCGGCGCGAAAGGGACCTTACGTGCCCGTTCTTCTCTCCTGCTCTCTGCCAAAATATGCTCCTACGCGTCCATGCCCCCGGCACGACCTGCAGGAGGAACCCATGCACAGCGCTTCTGGCACCAAACGCCCCCGTTTGTCACGACTTGCGATGAGCGCTCTGCTCGCCTTTGCGCTGGCCTTCGCGTTCTCGCCGGCATCCGCCTTCGCCGCCCTGCCAGATCAACCTGTGCAGGCGAACACGGCTGTGACGTCCATTGCGACCACGGTCGGTCCCCGCGGACTCGGGCATATCGACGACGGTCTTCCCGCGCTCAGCATCCACGACGCCAACGACGATTCCCTCACGGCCCAGGCGGCGCTGCCGCGTTCCTACAGCTCTCGTGCGCGAGGTTACGTGACTCCCGTCAAGGACCAGGGTGCTTCCGGATTCTGCTGGGCCTATGCCACCATCGCCTGCATGGAATCGTCGCTCATCAAGAGGGATGGCGCTGACGCCGCCAAGCTCGATCTCTCCGAGCGCCACCTCGGGTACTTTTCGTACCACGAGGCGGTCGATCCCCTGGGCGGCACGGTAGGCGACTACAACACGCCCAGGGGGTCCGCGTTTTCGGGGGCGTGGTTTGACGGCACCGGCGATCCGTACCTGGGGGTCGGCGGCAATGCGATGTTGGCTACCGGCACGCTCGCGAAGTGGGCGGGCGCCGTCGACGAGGCCGTGGCGCCTATGAAGGAGCTGCTCGACGCCTACGACGAGTTCGAATATGAGTACTATCCCTCGACCGGTCAGGACTTCACCCCGGAGTTCTTCGAGGCCCGTGACGCCTTCACCGACGCCACCGCGCTGGAGGCCGGCATGGCGTACACGGAGAATTCCTATCTCCTCGAGGGCACGCGCATGATTTCCAATGAGGATCAAAACGACGTCAAGCAGGCGATTTACGACTACGGAGCCGTCCTGCACAGCATGTACATGGATGACCTCAATTACTTCAACGAGACCACGAACGTCTATTACAACTATGAGAAGCCCGGCATCAACCACGATGTCGTCATCGTCGGATGGGATGATGACTATCCCGCGAGCAACTTCGTTACCTATGGCGAGCCCCTGCCCAAGAACGGCGCGTGGCTCATGCGCAATAGCTGGGGCGAGGAATGGGGCGATGGCGGGTATTTCTGGATGTCCTACGAGGACCTGTCCATGACGGATTCGTTCGTCACCGCGTTTTTCGCCGGTCCTGTCGATGCATACGATCACAACTACCAGTACGACGGCACTTCCGGAAACTGCGCCAACAGGGTCGTCTCCGGCGGGAGCATCGCCAACGTCTTCACCGCCAACGCCAACGAGGACGGTGCGGAGGAGGTCACAGCCGTGTCCCTGTCGCAACTGGTCGATGTCAACGTCGACTACAGCGTCCAGATCTACACGGACGTGAAGGACGCCGCCAATCCCACGAGCGGCGCCCCCGCCCTTGCCATGCCCGTGACGGGCAAGATGACGTACCAGGGCTATTACATGGTCGAACTGCCCGAACCCGTGCGCGTGGCGCAAGGCTCGAAGTACTCCGTCGTCTTCACCCTCTCCCATGCCAATGGCGACGACGTGTACTACACCGTCGATTCGACCTACGGTGCCGGTGACAAGTACGGCGACACGACGACGTTCGTGCATTTCACGAGTGCGTCGTCACCCAACCAGAGCTTCGTTCGTTCCAACGACGCCGCGACGTGGTTCGACCTCGCGGGAAACACCGCGTACATGGAAAATGACGAAGCGCCCTCCGTTGCTCGCATTAAGGCGTTCACGAACGATGTCGACTTCATCGACCTCGGCACGTGCAAGCTCTCCGTTGCGTCTAACCAGGCCTACCGAGTCAACGGCTGCAGGCCGTACGTCACTCTCACGTATCCGGTGACGGGGGAGACTTGGACGTTCGGCACCGATTCCGCCGAGGACCTGGGCCTCTCGCTTTCCTATGCCGATAACACGTCCGTCGGCACGGCGCACGTGACCGTTGCGGCTGCAAGCGATGGGATTTTCAAGGCGCAGACGAGCATCGGCTGCACGTTCGACATCACGAGGGCCGACATCGGCGATGCGATTATCGAGCCTGTTGCAACGCAGGTGTGGACGGGCCAGCCCATCATGCCTGTGCTGACGGTCATGTTGGATGGGGGCGTGCTTGCACAAGGCGCCGATTATGAGGTTGCTTACGCGAACAACGTGGATGCGGGAACCGCCACCGCGACCGTGACGGGAATCGGGAACTACCAGGGCACGCGCACGGTGTCCTTCGCCATCGACAAACCCGGCGCTCCCGACGATCCCGGCGCCGCCACGCCCGATCCCGTGGCCACCCAGGTGATGTACCGCGCCTACAACTCCAACTCCGGCGAGCACTTCTACACCGCCCACTATTCGGAAATCGAGAACATCGTGGCCGCCGGCTGGCTCTACGAGGGCGAGGCCTGGACCGCCCCGGTCATCTCGGCCACCCCGGTCTATCGTCTCTACTCGGGCACCGACCACCACTACACCACGAGTGTCGTGGAGCGCGACCACCTCATCTCCGTGGGCTGGTCCGACGAGGGCATCGGCTGGTACTCCGACGACAATCAGGGAGTGGGACTGCACCGCCTGTTCAACCCCACCGTCGACCCCACCGCATGGAGGAACAACTCCGGCAGCCACCACTACACCACGAGCGACGTCGAGCGCGACCATCTGGTGAGCATCGGCTGGCGTTACGAGGACTTCGGCTGGTACGGGGTGAGGTAGGGGAGAGTTGATACAAAAATCCCTCGCACCGCACGCATAATCTGCTAGAATCTATCACCGCGCATTCGGGATGTGGCTCAGCTTGGTAGAGCGCTCGCTTCGGGAGTGAGAGGTCGCTGGTTCAAATCCAGTCATCCCGACCAGATTGCCAGAAAGGGGTTTCTGCATTCGACGGAAGCCCCTTTGTTTTATTATGGTGCGATACGTGATAAGTCGTGTACGCGCTCTTCGCGCAGTGCACATATGCAAAGCTTGGAGGATATGATGAGGATTCCCTTCCTGGGAGGCATTGGCGTTCCTGAGCTAATCATCATTCTGATTGTGGTTCTGCTCATCTTCGGCCCCAAGAACCTGCCCAAGCTGGGCAATGCCATCGGCAGGACGTTCAAGAGCCTGCGTGACGGCATGGACGGCAAGAAGAAGGACGATGCCGAGAAGCCGGCCGAGGTCGAGGCGGACGCATCGGCAGAGCCCGCGCCCCAGGCCAAGCCTGTCGAGGAGGCGGCGGCCGAAGAGGTCGTTGTCGAGACGGAAAAGGCTCCCGCAAGCAAGGCCGAGTAACACGGCACCTGACCGGCAAATCAGCCCGCCTCTGCATGCGGGCAGACGATACGTATGAACGGAGACGACACCCCATGGCGAACAACGCAAACGACGTGGTCCTGACCGCAGACGGCAAGGCAAAGCTCGAGGAGGAGCTGCACTATCTCGAGACCGAGAAGCGCGACGAGGTCGGCGAGCGCATTCGCATCGCCCGCGAATTCGGTGACATCTCCGAGAACTCCGAGTACGACGACGCCAAGAACGAGCAGGCCATTCTCGAGCAGCGCATTGCCGAGATCAACGACGTTCTCGCGAACGCCCAGGTCGTGGACGCGCCCAAGAAGGGCAACCGCGTCGTCATCGGCTCGACCGTCACGTTGACCGACGACGATGGCCGCGAGCGCGTCTTCACCATCGTCGGCGGCGCCGAGGCCGATAGCGCCCAGGGCAAGATCTCGAACGAGTCCCCCGTGGGTGCCGCCGTGCTCGGCCACAAGAAGGGCGACGTCATCGAATATGAGGGTCCCACGGGCCGCAAGATGAAGTTCACGCTCACGAAGGTCGGCCACTAGTCATGACCGACATGCAAGGGGAGATCGTCGACGACCCCGTAGAGGTTCGTCACAACAAGCGTCAGGCACTCATCGACGCCGGTCGCGATCCGTACGGCCACGCCTTCACCAGCTCCCATACGGTCGAGCAGCTTGACGAGCAGTACGCCCATCTCGAAGACGGGCAGGACACCGAAGACGAGGTCGCCATCGCCGGCCGCGTCATGGCCAAGCGCGCACAGGGCAAGGTCGCCTTCCTCGAGCTCATGGACCACACGGGCACCATCCAGCTCTTCTGCCGCATCAACGCCCTGGGCGAAGATGCCTTCGAGGAGCTGAAGGATCTGGACGTGGGCGACTGGATCGCCGTGCAGGGCACCATGATGCGCACGCGCCGCGGCCAGCTTTCCGTGGCGGTCACGTCGTTCGAGCTCATGTCCAAGAGCCTGCGCCCGCTTCCCGAGAAGTTCCACGGCCTGCAGGACAAGGAGACGCGCTATCGTCAGCGCTACGTCGACTTGGTCGTGAATCCCGAGGTTCGCGAGACGTTCAAGAAGCGCTCGCGCATCATCTCCGCCATCCGTCGTTTCATGGAGGACGAGGGCTACTACGAGGTCGAGACGCCGTTTCTCAACCCGATCATCGGCGGCGCTAACGCCAAGCCCTTCATCACGCACTTCAACGCGCTCGACCGCGACTACTACCTGCGCATCGCTACGGAGCTTCCCCTGAAGCGCCTGCTCGTGGGTGGATTTCCCAAGGTGTTCGAGCTGGATCGCATCTTCCGTAACGAGGGCATGGACCCGTACCACAATCCCGAATTCACCACGATGGAGGCCTACGAGGCCTTTGGCGATCTCGAGTCCATGATGGACTTGGCGCAAGGTTGCTTCCAGGCCGCGGCCATGGCTGCCTGCGGTAGCCTGCAGGTCGAATACCAGGGCACCGCCCTCGACCTTTCGGGCGACTGGCGCCGTGCTTCCATGATGGAGCTTGCCAGCGAGCATGCGGGCGAGGATGTCTCCTTCGATCGCACGCGCGAAGAGCTGGTGGCCATCCTCGAGAAAAACGGTGGCCACGCCGAGGCTGCTTGGGGCAAGGGCAAGCTCATCGCCGAGATCTTCGAGGCCGTCGCCGAGGAGAAGATCGTCCAGCCCACCTTCGTCATCGACCATCCGCTCGAGGTCTCGCCGCTCGCGAAGAAGCATCCGGACAACCCCGAGCTCACCCAGCGCTTCGAGCTGTTCATCCTGGGTCACGAGTATGCCAACGCCTTCACCGAGCTCAATGACCCGGTCGACCAGGCCGAGCGTTTCATGGCGCAGGTCAAGGCGAAGGACATGGGTGATGACGAGGCCATGGGCTTTGATGCGGATTACATTCGCGCGCTCGAGTACGGCATGCCGCCCGCCGGTGGCATCGGCATCGGCATCGACAGGCTCACCATGTTGCTCACCGACGCGCCCACCATCCGCGACGTGCTGCTCTTCCCCCACATGAGGGATGAGGCACTCTAAGGAGGCTTCCATGAAGTTCGACAACATGATTCTCTATTGCAAGCCTGGCTGCCCGTTCTGCTATCGGGTGCTCGACTTCATGGAAGCCAACGACATCCAGATCGAGACTGTCAACTCCACAGAGCCGCAGCATCGCCAGGAGCTCCTGGACATGAACGGCACGACGCAATCGCCGTGCTTGGTCATCGATGGCAAGCCTATGCTCGAGTCCGCCGACATCATCGCGTACCTGAAGGGGCTGCTGTAGCGTCGCTCGGGCGTTGGATACTCGTCATCGTCTTGTCATCGCTATTCTTGACTCCATGTCTATACTGGGAAGACCATCGCTCTCTTTTCGAGGAGGCTTCCGCGTATGTTTGAAAAATTCACCGACAAGGCCCGCCGCGTCCTTGTTCTCTCTCAGGAGGAGGCACGTGAGCTCGAACAGCCCTACGTGGGTACCGATCACTTGCTGCTGGGCCTGATTCGCGAGGGCGAGGGCATCGCCGCGCGCGCCTTGCACCAGCTCAACGTCACCTACGACGAGGTCATTAGCCAGATCAAGGACATCACCGACCAGGACGCCCCCGCCGCCGCGGGCCACATCCCGTTCACTCCCCGTGCCAAGCGGGTGCTCGAGGGTGCGTTGCGCGAGACCCTGCAGCTCGGCCAGAACTACATCTCGACCGAGCACCTGCTGCTCGGCATCATCCGCGAGGGCAATGGCGTCGCCATGCAGGTTCTCGCGAACATCGGCATCGAGGGCAACCAGGTGCGCGAGGCGGTCTCCGAGCTCATCAACACCGCTCCCACGCCCGTACCCTATGCGCCCATGGGCGCCCAGCAGCCGGGTGGTCGCCCCAATCAGGGCTCCGCGCTCGAGGAGTTCGGCACCGACCTCACCAAGCTCGCCGCGCAAGATGGCCTCGACCCGGTCATCGGCCGCGAACGCGAGATCGACCGCGTCGAGCAGATCCTCTCGCGTCGCACCAAGAACAACCCGCTGCTCATCGGCGAGCCCGGCGTGGGCAAGACCGCCGTCGCCGAGGGCCTGGCCCAGCTCATCGCAGACGGGCAGGTGCCCGACGTGCTGCGCAACAAGCGCCTCGTGACCCTCGACGTCTCCGCGCTCGTCGCCGGCTCCAAGTACCGCGGCGAGTTCGAGGACCGTCTCAAGAGCGTCGTCAAGGAGGTCAAGGACGACGGTAACATCATCCTGTTCATCGACGAGATGCACACGCTCATCGGTGCCGGCAGCGCCGAAGGCTCCATCGATGCCGCCGCCATCCTCAAGCCACCGCTGTCGCGCGGCGAAATCCAGGTGATCGGTGCGACCACCACCGACGAGTATCGCAAGCACGTCGAGAAGGACTCCGCGCTCTCCCGTCGTTTCCAGACGGTCGTGGTCGAGGAGCCCACCATCGAGCAGTCCATCGACATCCTCAACGGCCTCAAGGAC
>CATLBX010000003.1 GCA_949879855.1 uncultured Coriobacteriia bacterium | reverse complement strand
ATACCACTTGACCTGCTTGGGATCGGCATCGCCGTAACCTTCCTCGGGAGGGATGATGAGGGTCGCGCTCTCGCCGACCTCCATGGTGCGCAAGGCATCATCGATGCCCTTGACCACGCGACCCGCGCCGATGCGCACGGCAAGCGGCTCGTCCAGGTGCTTGTCGACGTGACGCTCGCCCAGGATGCCGCCCTCGTAGCGGATGTAGGCTACCCTGCCGACTCGATTGTCTTCCATGGCTTCCCCTCCTGACTGTCAGGGGTCTGTCCCCTTCTTCTCACCAGCAATGACACGCAAGGGTCTGTCCCCTCTTTTTCACCTTGGCTTTTGCCACTTCGAGCGGAGCGACCGCTAGGCCGCGCGGCGAGGAATCCTCTCCCCACCGTTTCGGTCGAGATTTCTCGACTTCGCTCACTGCGTTCGCTTCGCTCGAAATGACTGTGGCCAAGGGTCTGTCCCCCGCTTGTCACAAGTACCCCCAAGGGGGCGACCCGGCGATTCGGGCGCCCCCTCGAAAGGCTCTGAGCATGTCTCGTCAGATACCGCCTAGACGGCATCCTCCTCGTACTCGCCGACCTTGGCGTCAGCGCGGTGCGCACCGAAGGTCGAGGCGCCCGTGCCCTTGACGTCCATGGCAGCGGCCTTGTGCAGGTCCGTCGCGTTCTCCTGGTGGACGAACTCGCCCCTGGCCACGCGCGGCATGTACTGCGGGACGATGAGCATCTGCTTCGGCTTCTCCTCGAGCTTCTTGGAGAGCTCCTCGACCGTGCCGTAGTACAGGATGTTGGCGAGGCAGTGATGCACGCAAATGGGCTCGCGGCCACGCTCGGTGCGGTCCTTGCACAGGTCGCACAGGTCTGTCGGCAGGGGGAAGTAGTTGAAGTTGATGTTGTCATCGTCGATGTACCACGGGCCGTCGGCATGGACGGCGATGCCCGTCTTGCCTACCGGGTAGCCATGCTCCTCCTTGCAGGAGACCTGGCAGGAACCGCAGTTCGTGCAGTACTCGTAATCGATAAGAAGTCCGTAGGTTGCCATATCTACACCAGCTTTCCGAATTTGTCCCAGATGAGATTCATGTCGGTGTCATACGACTCGCTCACAGGCTCGACGTTGCAGATCAGGCACTTGTTGGGAGCGCCGAATCCGAGCTTGCCCATGTGGCCGTTGGGACACAGGTTGTTGATCTGCGAACGGAAGGTGCCGTAGAGGTTCGGCTCGCTGCCGTCCTCCTCGGGGAACCACCAGCCGTGCTGACCATGGACGGTCTTCTCGTCCACGGCATCGGTGACCTTGGCCTTCATGAGCGCTTCGCCGAACATGTTCCAGACACGCACCCACTGGCCGTCGGCAATGCCCTTCTCCTGCGCGGTCTTGGGGTTGATCTCGAGCAGCGGATCGGGATTGAGCTCGCGCGTGTAGGGAATCTGGCGGTTCTCGGAATGGAAGAACGCCGTGGTGCGCGCGCCGGTCGTGAGGATGAGCGGATACTCGTCGGCGAGCTCCGGCTTGGAGACCGGGCTGAACTCGGGCTCGAGGTAGAACGGCAGCGGGTCCTCGCCAAACTGGTTGTAGGCGGTCGACCACAGCTCGACGCGGCCCGTCGGGGTGGCGAAGCCAACCTGGCCGTCCTGGCGCAGCAGGCCCTTCTCGTACTTGTAGTACTCGATGGGCACCTGGGCGACGACGCACTTGGAGACCTCGTCGAAGGTCTCGCCGTGGTTCTCGACACCGAGACGGAAGGCCTCGACGAGCTCGTGCTCGTTAGCCCACTTGGAGAAGCGCTCCGGATGCAGGTACTTGCCCAGGCGATAGGCGAGCTCCATGTCGGAGGGCAGACCGCCACAGTCGATGGCCTTGTGCATGAAGCCGGCCGTGACCGTGCAGGGCGCGTAGTGCGTGAACACGGTGCCCTCGCGCTCGGCGGTGGTCGCGATCGGCAGGAAGATGTCGCAGGTGGCCTGGATGGAGGCGTTCATGAACAGGTCGATGCCAATGCAGAACTCCAGCGACTTGCACAGGGCGTCGTGCCAGCGCTTGGGCTCCATCGAGGTGTTCGACAGCGGGTTGGAGGCCATGTAGAAGCCCATGCGGATGGGATAGGGCTTGTCGGTCTCGAGGCACTCGAGCATGAGGTCGACCTGCGAGTTGAGGATCATGTTGCAGTACGCGGGGTACTGGTCCATGCCGATCATCTTCTGGAAGAGCTCGTCGGGGATGCACTCTTTGTAGCCGAAGCCGAGCTCGTTGTGGCCGGCGTCGGCACCGGGGACGAGCTGGCCGCCCGGGCGGTCGAAGTTGCCGGTGATGGCCTGCAGCGCGATGATGCACTGGCTGTTCTGCATACCGTCGGTCTTCTGGTCGACGGCCAGACCCCACATGATGGCAGCCGGCTTGGCCTTCGCGTACATGCGGGCCGCGGCGTAGATCTTCTCGACGGGAACCTGGCAGATCTCGGCGGCCTTCTCGGCGGGCATCGTGGCGACGCGCTCGGCGAGCTGCTCGAAGCCGTAGCACCAGTACTCGACGAACTCGTGGTCGTAGAGGTCTTCCTTGATGATGATGTCGAGCATGGCCATGGCCAGGGCGGTGTCCGTGCCGGCGCGCAGCTGGATGAAGATGTCGGCGCGGGCGGACAGCCAGTTGACGCGCGGGTCGATCTGGATGAGGCGCGTGCCGCGGCGCATGGCGTCGACGACCGCATGGCCGAAGAAGCCGTCGGGGTTGGACTCGAGCGGAGCCTTGCCCCACATGACCAGAACCTCGGTCAGGGTGTAGCGCTCGTCATCCCAGCGATCGGGCAGGGCGCCGGCGTAGTCCCACTCGGAGTAGGTGGAGCCGGTGATGTAGGCGGCTGCCGCCAGGCGCGGGGTGTAGCAGGCGTAACCGGACTGCATGTAGCAGTAGTTGGGCGTGCCGAAGACCATGGTGGGATACAGCGACATGGTACCGCCCTCGCGGCCGGTGCCGGACATGCCGATGATGGACTCGGGGCCGTACTGGTCGACGATGCGCTCGTAGTTCTCCTTGATGATGGCGAACGCCTCGTCCCAGGAGCACTCCTCCCAGGCGTCGGCGTTGCCGCGCTCGGCACGGTCGCGCTTCATCGGGGTGAGGATGCGGGCGGGGCTGTAGACGTAGTCCTTCAGCGTGATGCACCTCGGGCACAGGCGACCCTGGGTGACGGGATGGTTCTCGTCGCCCTCGACGTGCTCGAGCCTACCGTCCTCGTTGACGTAGAGCTTGAGACCGCAACCTACCGGATGGCATCCCGGGGGTGACCACGGGCAGGTGCGGGTGACGGTGTAGTCGCCGTCCTCGTAGCGCCAGGGCTTTCCGATGTCGTTGACGTCGGAAAGGCTGTCCAGCTTCACTACTGGAGCTGGCTTGTAATCACTTAACTCCATTGCTTCACTCTCCTTCTCCTTCTTAACGGCCCGGCCTTTCCTCGTGGCCGCGCCGTACGAACCAAATTGCAAATCAAGGGTCCAAGCCGAGGGTCTGTCCCCTGCTTGTCACCGGCGGCGATCGATGGGGGTCTGTCCCCTCTTTGTCACCGACGGTGATCGAGGGTCCGTCCCCCGCTTCGTCCCCTAGCCGTCGAGCACCTCGTCGTCAATGAGACGGACGTTGAATTCGGCGGTGCCCGAATAGGTGTGGGGGTTGATGATCACGTGCCATCGTGCCTCGCGCGGCAGCTTGAACCGGTACGGTGACGAGGTGAGCTGGCCTGAAAAGGCCTTGCAGTCCTCGCCCGCCTTGTAGAGCTCGTAGCTGTCGTGGTCCATGATCTTGACCGCGACGGAACGGGTGATGGTGATGACGATGCTCTGGCCGGGACCGGCGACGCCAAGGTCATACTCGACCTCGTTCTTGTTCCAGTTACGCCCGTCCGGGCCGTGATCGGTCGTCATGATGCATCCTCCCCTTCTTCCGCGCATGCCTCGCGCAGGTACTCCGCGTCCAGTTCAAGCCAGCCCTGCGTCATCTCGAGCAAGCCGACGTAGAAGTCCGTCTCGGCGAACTGCTCCACCGCCTGCCTGAAGCTCTCCGCCCACGCGAGCAGATGGCCCTCGAGAAACTCGAGCTCCTTCTTCTGCGTCCCGCGCACGACCGCAAGTTCGCCATCGTGCAGGGCGACGAGCTCGCCGTTGGCCATGAACTGCATGAACTCGAGCTCGCACGCGATGTGGTCCTCGGCGATGAGTCGGTCGCGGGTGGGCATGAACATGCAGGAGCGGAACACGTCGGACACCTCGGCGCAGTGGTCGCCGCCGAGCGACTTGGCGCCCGTACGGTAGATCGACTCGTACGGATAGGCGGCATTCCTGCCGGCCTCGTCCGCCTTCTCGGGGTCGACCCCGTAGCCGAGGAACGCGAGGCAGTAGTCGATCGCTAGCGCCGACTTGGCACGATCAAGGTCGTCGACGGCGTCAAGGTACGAGCGGAGGCGTGCGTAGCCCGAGTCGAAGTGCGTGTTGCCCGTCGGCTCGGCGGCCGGGCTTTCGACGAGATCGGCGATGAGCTCGCGGTCGAGCTCGCTTCTGAACAGGCGCGAGAGCATCGCGTAGTTATCGCACCTGTCTTCGGTTTGCTGCATCAGAGCCTGCTGGTCCATCGAAATTCCATCCTCGCTCGCTTCGCGGATGACGCGCGGGGGTCTGTCCCCTCTTTCTCACCTGCGGTTGGCGCGAAGGGGTCTGTCCCCCGCTTTCTCGTGAAAGGGTCTGTCCCCTTCTTGCCAACCGCGTCGTTCGTGATGCGTGAGGGTCTGTCCCCCGCCTGTCACCCGCGCGCCTCGGTCGAGACGCCGTCTTCCCGCTAGTACTGGTAGGGCTTGGGCACGAAAAGCACCTGGTTGGGCTTCTCCTCGAGCTCCTTGGCAAGGTCCTCGACCGTGCCCCACTGCATGACGCCGGCCAGGCAGTGATGCACGCAGAAGGGCTGCTGGCCCTTGTCCGTGCGCTCGACGCACAGGTCGCACAGGCGCGTCGGGGTCGGAATCTTGTTCCAGTTGAACTTGCCGTCCGAGCACTCCCAGGGACCATCGTCAAGCACGCGGATGCCCCACTGCCCCACGGGGATGTTGTGAATCTCCTTGCACGCGACCTCGCAAGACTGGCAGCCCGTGCAGAACTCGTAATCGATAAGCAGACCGTAGGCCGTCATCTAGATCACCAACTTTCCGAAGTGGTCCCAAACCTCCATCATGTCGGTGTCGTAGTTCTCCGACACCGGCTTCACGCTGCAGATGAGGCACTTGAACGGCGCGCCGAATCCGAGCTTGCCCACCATGAAGTGCGGGATACGCTCGTTGATGTTGGAACGCCACACCTCGTACAGGCTGGGCTCCTCGGGATCCTTCTCGGGGAACCAGAAGCCGTGCTGCGCGTGCACGACGCCCGGCTTCACGATCTGGGAGACCTTGGCCTTGAGGACACACTTGCCAAACGGGCTCGCGACCTCGACCCACTGGCCGTCGGCGATGCCGTGCTTGAGGGCGTCCTCGGGATTGATCTCGATCAGCGGATCGGGGTTCATCTCGCGCAGGTACGGAATCTGCTTGCCCTCGGAATGGAAGTAGCAGTAGGTGCGGGCACCCGTGGTGAGGACGAAGGGATACTCCTCCATCTTGTCGGGTGTGGAGACCGGCGAGAACTGCGGCTCCTCGTAGTACGGCAGCGGATCCTCGCCGAACTGGCGGAACATCGTCGAGTAGAGCTCGACGCGGCCGGTGGGCGTGTTGAAGCCGGGCATGCCGTCGGGACGCAGGCGGCCGGACTCGTACTTGTAGTAACCGCACATCTCGGTCTTCTGGTGCACGACCTCCTCGCGTAGCTCCTCGAAGGTCCTCTTGTAGGCGAGGCGATAGTCGGCCAGGAAGTCGTAGTAGTCCTTGTACTTCTCGAAGTTGATGGGCATGCAGCGCAGGCCGAGCTCGTAGAAGATCTCGCAGTCGCCCTTGCAATCGCCCACGGTGATGGACTTGTTGACGGCACCGGCCATGATCGGCGAGGCACCATAGTGCGTGTACACGACGGTGTCATGCTCGACGGTCGAGGACAGCGGGAGGAAGATCTCGCAGGTGGCCTGAATCGTCGGGGTCATCCACACGTCGATACCGAAGCACCACTCGAGGTTCTTGACCATGGCGTCATGCCAGCGCTTGGGCTGGGCGGCGCAGGTGCCGGCCAGGAAGTTCGTGTCCTCGAAGACGCCCATCTTGAACGGGTAGTACTTGGCGTCGTCGCCCGCCTCGAGCGCGTCGAGCACCATGTCGCACTGCGCGTTGAGGACGAGGCCGACGTAGGCCGGGTACTCCTTGATGCCGAGGATCTTGCTCTGGAGCTCCGGGCCGAGGTTGTTCCAGCCGAAGCCGAGCTCGAGACCGTCGTTGACGTCACCGATGAGCTGGCCGCCAGGCACGTCGATGTTGCCCGTGATGGCCTCGAGGGCCATGATGCAGTGACCGGCCTGGACGCCGTTGGACTTCTGGTCGATGGCCAGACCCCAGGCGATCTGGGCGGGCTTGGCCGCGGCGTAGACGCGGGCGGCCTCGCGGATCTCACCGGCGTCGAGACCGCAGATCTCGGCGGCCTTCTCGGCGGGCATGGTCTTGACGCGCTCGGCGAGCTGGTCGAAGCCGTAGCACCACTTGTCCACGAAGTCGTGGTCGTAGAGGTCCTCCTCGATGATCACGTTGAGCATGGCCATGCCGAGGGCGGCGTCGGTGCCGGGACGCAGGCGCAGATGCCAGTCGGCGCGGGTCGATACCCAGTTGACGCGCGGGTCGATGGACATGAGCTTGGAGCCGCGGCGCATCATGTCGATGGCAGCGTGGCCGAACAGACCGTCGCCATTGGACGGCAGGGGCTCCTTGCCCCAGAAGACGATGAGCTCGGGAAGCTTGAACATCGGGTCGTCATAGCGTCCGGGTAGGCCGCCCGCGTAGTCCATCTCGGGATAGGTGGCGCCCATGACGTAGGTGGTACCCGCGACGCGCGGGATGTAGCAGGAGTAGCCGGACTGCGTGTAGCAGGCGTTGGGAGTACCCAGGCATGCATGGGCGTAGGCCGGAAGCATGGGGCCACCCTCGCGGCCGGTGCCACCCATGACCAGGATGGACTCGGCACCGTACTTGTCCTTGAAGTACTTGACCTTCTCGGCGATGGTGTCGTAGGCCTCGTCCCAGGTGATGCGCTCCCACTTGTTCTTGCCACGGTCCTCGCGGGCGCGCTTCATGGGGTAGAGCACACGGTCGGGGTTATAGACGTAATCGCGGATGGTCAGGCAGCGGACGCAGAGGCGGCCGTTGGTGATGGGATGGTTCTCGTCACCTTCGACGCGCACGAGCTCGCCGTTGGAATTCACATAGGTCTTGATGCCGCATCCGGTGGGGTGGCATCCCGGGGGAGACCATGCGCAGCCACGGGTGACGGTGAGGCCGTCTTCTTCGAAGCGCCATGGCTTGCCAAGATCGGCAGTGCCCTGACCTTTGAAAATCTTCATGCTCTTTCCTTTCCTCTTCTCTCTCAACCTGCATTGCACTTTGCGTTCGTGATCCAGTCGTCTGGCAAGGACACTCCCGCCGGCGCGAACCGGCACCTTGCCCTGGCTTTAGGACGGCTGGCCCGGTGCGGACGGGGCGCCGGGAGCAGCAGGTGCGCCCGGTGCGGCAGGTGCGCCGGGGGCTACAGGTGCGCCGGGAGCGCCAGGGGCTCCAGGTGCGCCCGGTGCTCCGGGAGCGCCAGGTACGCCAGCATCTTCTTCGCCGGGAACGAAATAGGGGTTGTCACCTTCGGACTCGAAACTTGCGGGTCTGAAACACATACGCGCCTCTCCTTTCAAAAGAGCCGGGGCGTTCTTCCACGGCGACATGCCGTTGTGCGAGGAAGACGTCCCTTTGAGCCGAATGCTCATGTCAACTCGAGGAATACGAACTCGAGACATTTCGGTGCCGCCGAGGGATTGCGGCACGTACAAACTAGGGCTCAGGTGCGCGAGTTGAGAATCGTACACAGGTGCGGAAATCGTGGACCCCTCGCAAAATACCCTCGTACCTCGCGTCTGACGGCACAGGAAAAAGTGCCTGTGACCTTGGGATTTACACGACGGTTTTCAAGTCCCCGTTCACGTCGCGCAAAGGGCAAAAGAACGCGCGCGAGGATGCGCCGCCATGAAAGACGACGCATCCTTCGTGCGCGAAGCGGCTAGAGCTTGAGCTTCTTCTGAACGCCGAAGGCGAAGTAGATGATGAGGCAGATGATGTACAACGGCACCATGCCGATGAGCGAACCCATGCCCCAACCCCACATGACGATGGCGTTGCCGATGATGAGGGCACCGATCGTCATGCCGATGTTCTGGGTGAACGCCATGAAGGCGTTGGCCGCCGGAATGTCGGCGTCCTCGACGGTGTTGGGCGTGAACTGCCAGATGATGGACGGGACCGCGCCGCCGACGATGCCGGCGAGGATGGACAGCGGGTAGTACAGCATCGGGTCTTGCAGCTGGAAGACCAGGGCCGTGTAGATGACCGCTATGAAGAGGCCGACGAGCAGCACCCAGCGGTGGTTGTTCCACTTCTGCGTGATCCAACCGGAGATGGGCGGCGTCAGAGCGCCCATGAGGCCGAACAGCGAGAAGATGGCGTTTGCCAGGACGAGCGACGCATCAAGCTGCGTGGTGAGGTACTGGACGATGAAGCCGTTGATGGCCATGAAGGCGGCCTCGTCGAACAGGAAGATGAGGGCGAGTGCCCAGAGCATCGGGCTCTTGAGGGCGCGCGAGATGCTCGCCTTCTTGGTGCCGGTGGGATCCTCGGCGTTCTCGACGGCGTCGAGGTCGGCCGGACGACGGTAGAACAGGATGAACAGGATGCCGACGACGAGGTCGTACACGGCGGTGCCCCACCAGATGCCCGCCATGTCAACGCCCATGGACTCGTTGAGCCAGCCAAAGAGAATCGGGCAGACGCACATGCAGACGGCGACCCACATGGACCAGATGGACAGCGGGAGCGAGCGCTTCTTGGGCGAGAACCAGGGGCCGATGGACGATGCGCCCACGACGCCCATGATGCCGAAGGATGCACCCTCGACGACGCGGCTGATGACGAAGACCGTGAGGTTCGTGCCGGCCATGGCACCCATGATGGAGCCAATGATGCCGCAGCCGACGGCAATAGCGACGGAACCCTTCATGCCGAGCTTGTTGACGAGGCCCGTGGTGGGGAACGCCATGATGAAGCCCATAATGTAGAAAGACGCGACGATCAGGCCGAACGTGGCCTCGTTGATCTGGAAGTTCATGCAGACGATTGGCGCGAGCGAAATCGCCTTCGCCATGTTGGAGCCGGGCACGAAGCCGACCAACATGGTGAACAGCACGACTACCCAGCCGTAGCTTCCGTCTATACACTTGGACTTGTCCAGTGCTTTATCAGACATAACTCCTCCTCTTTCATCGAATATCACATTCCCTCCCCAACCGGCGTCCTCTCCAGAGCGCCGGCGGCCCCGGACCGCACAACCCGGGGATGGGGCGCATGCGCGCGAGCGCACGTGTCCTTGGGTTTCATTGTCCGGGGATTATTCGGAGTCGAGAATTGGCCGCAAATGTGGAAATTTTGTGAGTGGGTTTCGAATGCCCTGCTCAGAGCATGGAACTTCAGGTATGAGGGCTCGCGGGCAGCCGTTTTGGAAGCGTCGGGGCGCGTTCAGCCCCTCTGGTCGTCGCGCTCATCCCGAAACGCGAAGGCTGGCGGCGAGGGGGACGATGGGAGGATCGATGACGGGCGAGGGTCTGTCCCCCGATTGTCAACCGGGATGCGAGGGACGACACGACGGGGTCTGTCCCCCGATTGTCAGCATGATGCGAAGAGATGACGCGTGGGGGTCTGTCCCCCGATTGTCAACCGGGATGCGAGGGACGGCATGACGGGGTCTGTCCCTCGGCTGTCAGCATGATGCGAAGAGATGACGCGTGAGGGTCTGTCCCCCGATTGTCAACCGGGGGAAATGCGAAGGAGGGAATAAGGGGACAGACCCCTTATTGCGCGGAATCGTCTGAGTGCTCCGCTTCGTCGGGCATCTCGAACTCCATGAACTCGATATCCTCGACGAAGTCGAGAAGCTCCTGGCGCGAATGGATGCCGAACTTGCGGTAGATGTTGTATATATGCGTCTTGGCCGTGGATTGCGAGATGTAGAAGGTGTCCATGATGTACTTGGCGTCGCGGCCCCTCAACAGGATGGGCAATATCTCGCGTTCGCGAGGTGACAGGCGGTATTGCTCGCAGGCGGCATCGATCTTCTGGTGCCAGAGGTCCTTGCGGCGACCGTTGCGCTCGATGCGAGCGGTCACCTCCTCGTCAACCTCCTCCTCGATGATGGGTTCGTAGGGGTAGACCTGGTAGTTGACCTTAATCTGCAGCCACGCGCAAAATGCGGCCACCACGATGCACAGGATGAGCATGGCGTATTCGGGGCCAAGCACGCGGGTGATCCAGGGAAACAGCGCGAATATCGCCCCGCCAGCAGCTATACCGCCAAAGAATACCGAGCATTCCTTGCCGATGAGCCACATGGCCGCGATGAGGTTGAAGCGGACGGTTTCGACAATCGCGTCGAGTATGGTCAGCGTCTCGAGGACGACGTAACAGCTATAGCACGCGAGCAACACGAGCTGTATCTCGCCGGGAACGAGCATGAGCGGCAGGAGCAGGACGAGGGAGACGAGTCCCATGGTCTTGCGCAGCGCGTCCTTCGTGCCGCGTTCGTTGATTTGGCGCATGAGCAGCGATCCGATGCCCGCAAGCGCGAAGGCCAGGCCAAGCGCGGTGTTCGATATTTCCATGGTAAACGGCAGCGAGTTGAAGAGCAGGAACGCGCTGATCATGAAGCCGACGAGGAAGAGCGTATGGACATTGCCCTTGACCTTGATGCTGCGCGCCTTCGAATCGGCGGCGCTGATGAGTTCGCCGAAGTCATAGTTCCGCCGGATGAAGAGGAGGGCGACGACGATCGTGACGAGCACCATGGCCGAGAGGATGACGGTGTCATAGGGCCACGGCACGTTGACTATGACCATCAGCATGATGCCGGGATACAGAAAGGCCGCATCCACGACGAGCATGAGGGCCTTGCGGGCGAGTGCCGCGAGAAATCGCCCGTAGAGGATGAGGGTGTCGGCCAGGCCAAGCGCCGCGGCTACGGCGATGAGGTACTGGAGCCCCAGGCACATGCCGACGATGGCGACGAGGAAGCACGCCGCGTGACAGCATACGAAGGCGACGCGCGGAAGGCGCCGGGAGATTGCATCGGTCTTGAGCTGGACGATCTTGAAGAAGGCCGCGGATACGAGAGCGGCGATAACGGTGATGAGCGCGGAGTCGAAGAAGGAGCCGGCATGCGTCACCGCCCCGACCAGCAATAGAATGGCGTTGCCGAAAGAAAGGCTGAAGCCGAGTATGCCGTCGATGAGGACGGCCTCGAAATCCGCCTCGTTGCCGCCGATTGGCTTGCGCTCCGCGGTTTGTTCGGCTTCCCGCTCTGGTACTACTTCCCCCATGACACGCCCCCTTGACTCGCACAGCGCACTGCATGCACTGCGAGTGCACCCCCCCCCCCCGGAGAGTGGCGTTTTGATAAAGGGCATGGCCAGCGCGACGGCATTGCGACTCCCCGCGACCGCGGGAGGCACAGTGCGCATGATGCATCGACACAACCCCCTACTTGCGGTTTCAATATATCGTCTGAGGGAAGGCGAAACCATCGTATAAAAAGTATGACGCATGTGATATGTGCGACAAACGCGCAGGTGAGAGGATGGTGAGAAGCGTCTAAATGCGAACGAGGCAATCGGGGGGCGATCCGAGGGTCTGTCCCCTCATTGCCAGTCCGTTTAGTCGGGGGTCTGTCCCCTTCTTATCACGCGCCGTTAACTAGGAGCCTAACCAACTGAGGGTCTGTCCCCTCATTGTCAGTCCGGCCAGCCAGGGGTCTGTCCCCTCGTTGTCACCGTAGCCTGCACAGGGCGATGAGCGCCGTGCCGACGAAGCCGAGGAACATGAGCACCATGCCGGCAAACCACCATTCGGTCAGCTGCGGCCCCAGGAGCATCTGCACGAAAAACGTGCCGAGGAACTGACCGACGCCTTGGAACGTGACAAGCACTCCCATGCCCACCGACGCGAGGTCGGGGCTCGGCAGCAGCTTCGTGAATCCCGAGAGATACTGACCGATGCCGCCCATGCCGAGCAGCCCCATCGCAAAGACGCCCACCCAGAGCAACGGCCCAGTCTGCGTGTAGAGCAAAAACGTGCAGGGGCCCATGACGAGCATGGCGATGATCAGCAGTGGCTTGTTGCGGCCGA
This sequence comes from uncultured Coriobacteriia bacterium, assembly GCA_949879855.1. Lineage (GTDB taxonomy): Bacteria > Actinomycetota > Coriobacteriia > Coriobacteriales > QAMH01 > QAMH01. The sequence goes on along the minus strand of CATLBX010000003.1, from coordinate 28,691 downwards.
TCTTGTCGGAGACAACTCCGAAGAGCGGTGATGATATGATCGAGAGCAGCATGGGCGCCGTGCTGATGATGCCCGAGAGCGTCGGATCGAAGCCCTGCATCTGCAGAATCGTGGGGACGAACGCCAGAATCGCGAGCATGCAGATGTTGTAGACGACGAAGGCCCCGAAGAACAGGAACATGTCCCTGGAGAACATGTCGCGATAGCGCGGCTTCTCGACAATCGTTGCCCCATCTGACATTGCGGGGACAGACCCCTGGGGCGCATGGCGATTGGGGGACAGACCCTCGGGCGCTGCAGGGGCGGACGGGGGTTTGCGGATAAAGACCAGGACGAGGACAGCCGCAACGCCGCTGACCACGGCAAACGCGATCCAGAGACCGTCAAATCCCCACATGCCGAAAACGGTCGGCGTGAGAACGGCCGCGACGGTGGACCCGAGACATCCCCAGATGCCCCAGATGCCCATCGAGGTGCCGACCTTCTCGGGACTCACGTTCTGCTGGACGATAATCGGTCCGCATGTCGTGAGGATGGTAAGCGCGGCGCCTTCGATCGCCCGCGAAACGATGAGCATCGGGCTCGTTTCGGAGACAAGGCCGACGAGCGAACCGAGGATGGCGATGCCGCATGCGACGACGAGCATCCGCCTGGCTCCGAAACGCTGTGCAAGGGCACCCGCGGGCAACGCGACGAAGATGCTCACGAGCGTGAAAATCGACATGAGCCACGAGGCCGTCGCCGCATCCATCGAGAAGATGCCCATGAGATTCGTCATGATGGTGGGGACCTTGTACTGGATCATCGCCACCGATATTCCGGATACGAGCAAGACGATGCCCACGAGCACCGGATTCTGGTACCTCCGCGCACCTTCGCTTGCGCCGGAATCACCATCGACGTTTCGAATCACGATTTCCTCCTGAATGTCTCTCTGGGAAAAAGGGGACAGACCCTTCGTCACGACCTTCGCCATGGGATGATGTTGGTAATCCGGGGACAGACCCTCCGTTACCCATCATCGATGCACACCCTATCGTCTCGGTGAGCAGCAAGTCATCGAGCGGGGAGTTTGATAGTTCGCGACCAATCTCATACCTTTCATACGATATGCAGGCGCTGAGCTGGGAACTACCATCTGATGGACGCCGGAATTTCATACGGGTCGCTCTCGCATAGGTGATGAGGGCGCACTCGCCAGAGTCTGGCGGCCCTGCATCCGATGAAGAGGAGAGGAAACCATGGCTGACGAGAAGATTACCCAAGAGACAGAGGTCGAAGAGATCGAAGCTCCCGTGAGCGCAATCTGCAACAACGCCGAGGAGCTCGCCGCCGATCTCGTTGACGATGACAGCGAGATCAAGCCCGTCGAGGGATTCTTCCTCACCTCGCAGCGCTGGCACTAGACAACCATCCTCGAACGAGCAGAGGCGTCTTTCGCGACGTTGCCTGCGCAACGAAAGGACCGGCATGGCAGACAAAGGACAGACCGCACGCTTTCTGTATCGCGGCAGCTTTCCCGACGGCGAGGTTTTCGACGACTGCGAAGGCGCGCCCCACGAGATCGTCCTCGGCAGACGCCAGGTCATGAAGGCCCTCGAGGACGCCTTGCTCGACATGGAGCCGGGCGAGGAGCGCACCGTCGAGCTCGCCGCAGCCGACGCCTACGGCGAATACGACGAGAGCGCCGTGCAGCATTTCCCCACCTACAAGGTTCCCAACGGTGAAAACCTGCCTGTTGGCGAGTACATCGGATGGACCTCCCCGCGCAATATCGAGCCGATTCCGGCAAAGGTGGTGAGCGTTGAGAACCAGGTGGCCACCATCGATTTCAACCACCCTCTCGCAGGCAAGGACATCGTGTACTGGGTCAAGCTCCTCGAAGTGAAGGACTGACCCACCATCCCCCTTTAAGTCCTCTGCCGAGAAAGGCACCGAAGAAGACCTCTCCTGCCCAACGGTCTCTTCGGTGTCTTTTTGCATGCGGCGACATATGGGGTTCGCGGGGGTCTCCATGGAGGGGTCTGTCCCCCGGTTTGCGGGGTCGGTTCATGGAATCGGTTCATGGAGGGGTCTGTCCCCCGGCTGTCACGAATGGAGCACCGGAACCGGAATTAGGGGTCTGTCCCCCGGTTTTCGCCTGCGGTGATGTGGAAGGGTCTGTCCCCCGGCTGCCATCAAAAAGAAGGCGCCGAAGGAGGCGGATCCCCTTCGGCGCGGATTTCCTCGCGCTATGTTGGCGTCAATTAGGCCTGCGGCTGCTTCTGGATGGTGACCTTCGCCTGGTCAGCGGCCCACTTGTTCGCCTTGAGACGCTCCGCGGACTCGCGGAGCACGAAGTTCTTGCCCTCGTTCTCAATCTGCTGGCGAACCTGCTTGGGGTTGACCTGGGGCGCCATCATATGGCATGCCTCGTCGATATCGTCCTCGGAAAGGCCGAGGTTCTCATGACGGAAGATCGCATCGAGCGCGTACCCCTGCACGACCATCTCGCGCGTCTGCAGCATGAGCATCATGTTCATCTGCTGTTCGCCGCCGTTTTGCTGCACGTAGTCTTCCCAGCTCATGCCCTGCTGTTGAAGGCCCATACGGATGTTCTTCATGAGGTTGTCCCGCGCGTTCTCGTACACCTCGTCGGCGATCTTGCCCTCGAAGCGCTCGCCAAGCGCGCTTGCGACCATCTGGCGCTTGTACGCCTCGTATTGCTCGGAATCGCGATGCTCGATGCTCCTGCGAATCTCGCCGCGCAAGTCCTCGAGATTCTTGTACATGGGAAGGTTCGTCGCAAGCCACTCGTCATCGATGGTGGGAGTGACGGGTTTCTGGATCTCCTTCAGCGTGACCTCGCAGTCGAACTTCTGCGTGAACTCGTTGTAATTCTCGTCAACGCTCGGGCCCTCGAAGACGAACTTGCGCGTCTCGCCCGGCTCCATGCCGAAGATGTGCGCGTCGAAGTCGGCGGGCATGTACCCCTCGCCCGCAACGTAGGTGCGTCCCTCGGTGGTGAGGCCAGTGAGCTCCTTGCCGTCCTCGTAGCATTTGATGGACAGGAGGCACGCGTCCCCCTTCGCAAGCGGTTTGGGGTCGGCGGCGACGTAAGTGGTGTTGCGCTCGGCAAGCTGCTGGATCTGCGCGTCGACCTCGGCCTCGTTGATGGTGAATTCGGGAAGAGTGATCTCGACGGGATCGTACGAGGTGAGCTCGTAATCCGGCTTGGGGGTCACCTCCATGGTGAAGGCGAATTCCTGATTGCGCTTGAGCGCCGTGCTGGGCGTGGGATGCGGAGGGAACGCCGGGGCGATGCCGCTCTGGTCGACCGCGAAAGGCGCGAGCGCCTCGACGGCGTTGGCCTCGATGATGGAGTCGAGGTTCTTGATGCCCATCTTCTCCTCGGCGACCTGCTCGATGGTCTTCCCGGGCTCGGGATTGATGCCCATCGAGTTGGCAAAGTCGAATTCTGCGAGGGTGAATGCCCTGTTGACGTCATCAGCGTTGGCGGTCACCTCGAGGATGATCTTGCCGTCGGCCTTCTTGATCTTGCTGGTCTTCATAAGGTGAACCCACTTCCGCTCTCTCCCGCGTTGTCATGACGCAGGGCTGGTGGCCATTGTGTGGCGTACGTGCACACTATATGACGAACTGAATAAAGTGTGCGGGGAATGCGGGGTCTGTCCCCATATTGTTACGCAGGAAGAATCGCAGTGCGCGATTACTCGGCCTCCAAGTCGAGCAGGCGCTTGGAGGTGCGCGGGATGGGGGGCGGCACGAAGAGGGGGGTCTGTCCCCCCTTTGTCACCCACCCATCATCTTGCGGAATGAAGCTAGGCGTCCTTTTTGGAGACAAGGAGCAGTATGCCACCTATGAGGCTCACGAAAATCAGCGTGCACACGCCAAACGCGACGGTGTTCGGCTTCTTGCCCTTGTAAATTCCCCAGGCATGCACGGACATCGGAATCATCCACGCCAAAGGAATGAGCATCCATCCCGCCGTCACGGTAGAAATGAGGCAGAAAACGAAGGCGATGAGGCGCAGCGTCGAGTCCTGCGAGGTCATGCCATATGAAACCTGCGCGCTGTCGACAGCCTGCACCTGGCATAGGGCCTCTTCGGATGCCGGCGTATCCTGCGCGTTCGAGGGGCTATCCGCATAGTCATCGGTCCATTGGCTTCCGTCCCAGTATCGAAGCTTCGACGGATTGCCCGAAGGGTCCGGATACCAACCTGCGCGTGATTCGCTCATGAGCTCTCCTTGTGCAAAACGATAGATAGATTGATTGCAAGTATAGGGCATCGGTCACGAGCTTGCGCGGTCGGCACGATTGAGGACGATGGGGAGCGAGACGGCACATCGGCCAGAGGCGGGAGGGTGGGCTTCCGGGCGATTGGAACCCGTTTAATGGGAGGCAACTGGGGATTTCAGTTGGGGATCTCGGTTGAGGGTCTTAATTGGGGGTCTGTCCCCCAATTGTCATGTTCATGCTGCCTGTCTGGTAGCCTTCAAGGTCAAGCGTCACGTACTTGAATCCAAGCGCCCTGATGTTTCGGGTGACATCCTCTCGAACATCCGGATCGACAAGACGCGCGAAATCGTCCGGCTGCACCTCGATGCGCGCAATTGGCCCATGGAAGCGCACGCGAACTTGCCGAATTCCCCTTTCGAGAAGAACCTGCTCCGCTGCGTCGATCATGTCGAGGCGCTCCTCGCTAATGACCTCGCCGAACGCAAAACGCGACGCAAGACACGCGAACGACTGCTTGTTCCAGGTGGGAAGGCCCTTCTCTCGCGACAAATCGCGTATCTCGCGCTTTGAGAGACCGGCGTCTTTGAGCGGGCTCATCACCCCCTGCTCGAGTATCGCCTGGGCACCTGGACGGTAGTCGCTCTCGTCGTCAGTGTTCGACCCCTCGACGACATGTTCGGCCCCGCGCCCGGTCGCAACATCGACGATGACGCGCAGTAGCCCCGTTTTGCAGAGATAGCAGCGATTGGGCGGATTTTGCCGGAACGCCTCGTCTTCGAGCTCGTGCGTGTCGACGATGACGTGCGGGATGTCGCGGTCACTGCAAAACGCAACGGCTTCGTCGTGTTCGCGTTGCGGAAAAAGGCGCGATCGCGCCGTAATCGCAACCGTCCTATCGCCAAGCGCCTCGTGCGCGGCATGCAGCAGCAACGCGGAGTCAACGCCGCCCGAAAAGGCAACCGCCACGCTCTTGAGGGAACGAAGGCGGATGACCAGGGCGTCGTACTTCTCGTTTGGAGTTTGGACGGACATCGGTCTCCTCGAAATGGTTTTGTCGAGGCAATTATACCCAGCGCGACCATGCGGAAGAGGCGGACATCCCCTGAGCTTCGAGAGGGTTTGAGGGTGGTCGGATTCGGGGGTCGGATTCGGGGGTCTGTCCCCTTATTGTCGGGGGTCTGTCCCCGGATTATTACGTATGACATAAGAGGGTCTGTCCCCATGCTGCCATCGGGGGCAAAAAAGAACCGCCTCGCGAAGGAGGCGGTTTCTACTATCAACGTGTCGCTGGGCCTAGATAACGACGCCCTCGTCAATATCCAAGTGGAGGCACTTGACCGGCGTCCCGGCTTCGAACGTGCCGGTGCCTTGCGGAAGCTCGATGAGCACGGTGCTGCGATTCATCTCCGACAGCAGGGCGGACGACTGCTTTTCCTCCTGGCATGCGAGCAGCTGGCCATCCTCCCCCACCTCGAGATGTCCCCTCTGATAGAAGGCGCGGGGTTCCTTCTTGCGCGTCGGCTGCGCAAGAACGGCGTCGCTGACCGGACGGTCAAGCTCCGCGAATCCCTGCATGGCGCGTAGTGCAGGACGACCGAAAAGCTGGAAGCCCACCGCCGCGGCAGCGGGATTACCCGAAAGAACTTCGACGAGCGTGTCGCCCACGCAACCGAATGCCTGGGCCTTGCCCGGCCTCAGGCTCACGCAGTCGAAGACGACTTCGCCCAACTCGCGTATGGTCTCGATGGCGTAATCGAAGTCGCCGTTGCTCGCCCCGCCGCTCGAAACGACGAAGTCGCACTCGTCAATCGCCCGCTCGAACAGGGCGCGAATGGCCGTCTCATCATCTTCGACAATCGGGTATAGGTTCACCTCGCATCCGAGATCAAGCGCGTAGGCGCCTAACACGTACGCATTCGCATCACGAATCTTTCCCGGTTCGGGCTTTGCCGGAGGCGCAACGAGCTCGGTACCGATGCTGATAACGCCGACTTTGGGACGGGCGTGCACGGGGATGGTCGTGTTTCCGGTACTTGCGAGCAAACCGACGGTCGCGGCGCGAATCACCTCGCCCTTGCGGACGACGACATCGCCCGCTTTGGCCTCTTCGCCCGCCTTGCGCACGTTCGTCTTGGTCACGGGAGCGCATATGCGGACACGCTCGCCCACGCCACCGTCTCCGGTGAAGGTCGTATCCTCTATCTTGACAACGGCATCGGCCCCTTCAGGCATGATACCGCCCGTCATGATGCGAATCGCCTCGCCGGGTTTGAGGACAACCTGGCTGACAACCCCCGCGCCGACCCAATCGACGATGTCCAACTCGACCGGGCTGTCCTCACTCGCACCCGCGAGGGTGGACGCGACCACGGCAAAACCGTCCATTGCCGTATTGTCGAATGGCGCGACGTCGATATCGCTCGAAAGGTCTGCTGCGGCAACACGTCCGACGGCAGCGAACAGGTCAACCTTCTCGACCGGCGTCCTGAAACGAGCTTCGCTCGCGAGGGCAATCGTTCTTTGGCGTGCTTCGTCGACGCTTATCATGTCCTGGGGCATTTCATTATCCTCTCGGAAGGTTAATTGGTTTGTTATTCGACAGGGTACCAAATCTTTCGAGGGACGGGGCGGTCAATCCCGATTGTTTGCCTGATTACGGACTGCTCGACGCCTCGAGGGTGCATGCCCTCGGAACCTGCCGGCCCCATTTCCGCAATGCGCGATACATACCGGTTGCGGTGATGTTCAGGATTCTGGCAATTTGCGCCACGGTCATCCCCGCATCCAGGCACACGGCAAGTGCAGGAGGGCACTCTGGTTTCTCGAGAGCATCCCTTGGCACACCGCCGAACTGCCGGCACCCTTCACGAACCAGCTTCCGAGCGGAACTGTCCGACAGTCGCAGGGAAAAAGGCTCGAGATGGCGGTCGTCCACTTCCTGCAACGCGAAGGCCCTCCACTCATCGGCGCTCATGAAGCTGCAAAGAAGCTCGTCGTCGATTAAGCCACCCGACTTGCCCAGAAAATTGTAGCTACTCCACGGATAGGCGGCCAAGCAGGAACAGAGGTGGGCCTTGACGGGATTGCGCCATACATAGCGAATCGCAGAGAGAAGGTGTCTGTCCGTCTCGATTGCCTCGCTGCGAAAGCGGCCCTGGAATATTTGCCCAGAGCATTTGTGCCTCTTGTGGTAATAGGCCGAAAACCGTGCTCCTATGCTCTGGAAAAGGGATGTTGGAACGGCGCCCTCGCACTTGATGACGATATGGAAATGCGTGGTCATTATGCAATATGCGAGAACCTTGAAGCGACAGACCCGCTGTGCAAGCCGCAGGCAATCTATGAAGAACGAGTGATCGTTGCCGTCGTTAAAGACCCGCGCTTTGCCAACGCCACGGTTCGTGATGTGGTAATACCCGGTTGACGATTGTCTGCGTGGCTGGCGCGGCACACTGCACCTCCTTTCCGTCAGGCCTTCTGCGGAAATAGGCTACATCGGAAACATCCGAGCAAACCACCCCGGGAATCTGAGCAATCTCGGACATCGATCGAAGTCGAAACGGAGCGATTTCCGAGTAAATGCGGATACGACCATGCCTCCACTGCCTCGGTGCTAATGAGGGGACAGACCCCCGATCAAGAACTCGGCTGCAGGTGGCAATAGGGGGACAGACCCCCCCATTTGAGACTCCTGGTTGATGGCACGAAAAAAAGAGCCCCGGGAAGGGGCTCTTGTGCGACGTAAGCCTGCCCTATGGCTTTGGGTATTGAGAGTGGAAGTGACCGCGCCTGCTTTGCTCGTAGCGGCTCACGAAAAGCGCGATGATCACGACGAGCGCAACGACGAGAAACGCGATCACGAAGAGCGCGTTTTTCGTATACAGGCCGGTAATCGCCGCACAGACGATGCACAGGATGACGATGACGACGGGAACGGCCATCTTCGTTTTGTCGCGTGCGATGTTGGCTCGCAATATCGCGTCTTGGCGGCGCGATTCGTCATCACGACGGGCACGGATGTCACGATCGGTCCATTCCATGATCTTACGCTGTACCTCGGGAGGATACGAGTTGAAGACGTCGGGGTGAGGCAGGCTGACGCACCCGTCCTCGAATTCGAACGGCTCGCTGGTAAGCGGCTCGTCACAAGCATCGAAGGCGTCGTCTTCGACGTCGTGCCTGAGAAACTCCGGATAGCTTCCAAGCGTCCTGTCGACACCGACTACCGGGCCCTGGGCAAAACCACTCGCGACATCTTCACCCGGCTCTTCGACGTCGAAATCGAAGTCGGGAAGATCGTCCGCCTTGACGCGATCGCCCTTGCGTTTGTTCCTGGGTTTTGACGACTGATTGTCCACCTGCTCGCGGTTCTTGATGAACGCGTTGTACATTGGCTCGTTATTCATGCGTTTGGTGCCTTTCGAAGGTCAGTCTGCTCGGGCAATTATAGCATCGCTTCGTGACGACACGGGCTTGGGCGAACCATGGGGGCAGATGCGGAGATTCGAAGCGGGGGGTCTGTCCCCATTCTTTCACCGGCGGACGAAGCGGGGGTCTGTCCCCATTCTTTCACCGGCGGATATGGGAGCTGGCAATCGGGGGTCTGTCCCCATTCTTTCACCGGCGGACGAAGCGGGGGTCTGTCCCCCGCCTGCCGAGGGTCTGTCCCCCGCCTATCGTCCCCGGCTTGGCGTCTCTTGCCTGCGACGGCGGATGAGCAGAACCAGAATGAGGAGTGCCAGCAGCCCGACCGCGGCCTCGTGACCCATCGTGCCCATGACGTCATCACCGGTCCTGGGCGTCCCGTACGCAGCGAGCTGCGCGAGGTAACGTGCCCTTTCCTCGGCCTCCTCCTCGGCATAGTTGCCAAAGACCGGGGCGAAAATCACGTCACTGTCCATCGTCACCGAGAAGATCGCGTCGGCGCCCTCGATGTAAGTGGTCACGCCATCGCGAATCACGTTCCAGCCCTTGATGTAGTAGTCCGGGTTGAGCTCGATCAGGACGTCATCGGGCGAGAGCGTGAAGCCCGGCTCGACGCCATCCGAATCAATCGTGATCTTGCCTCCCGGATACTCGCCTTCGGTGACGAAGTGGCCGAAGTCATCGACATCGGGCTCGAAGCCCTCGAGGCCCGCGACGTGGCGCTCGACGTCCCAGATCGCATACAGCTTGATGGCGTTGCCGCCATTGCCGGCCATGGCCGCGAGCAGGTACATGGCCGTCGCGGGATCGTCGATGCCATCGCCCCTCACGAGGCCGAGCACGCCGCTCTCGAGCAGGGCCGACATCAGCTGGCCGACGGTGAAGTCGGGCCTGGCCGCGTCGGGCGAGAACGCCCATCCGAGGAGCGTTCCGTTGCGGCGCTCGAAATCGACGTCGTCAAGGCGCGTCCCCGCCGAGCCGTACTCGTAGCGCTGCTCGGGCGCGGCGCCGGTCGCCACGTCATCGTTCTTGTCGAAGGTGATGGTGTAGATGATGGGAGCCCACAGGGCCATGAGCCTGATGCTGGAGCTGGGCATCGTGAAGATGTAGCCGGGCGCGTACTGCCTGCCGTTGCCGTCGACGAAGCCGATGAGAACGTAGCCGTTGCGCAGGAGCTGGTCGGCGGTCGGGAGCATGATCTGGGCATCGGTGCCGTACTTGAGCGTGATGGGCAGGCGACGCGGATCGTCGAGGGCGATGTTGCCGCCGGCGGCATAGAGCACCTTGGTAGCGGCGGCGATCTGCTCGGCGATGAGCTGCTCGAGCGTCTTGCGCGGCGCGTCGGGGTCTGTCCCCAGGTTGCCAGTCGACCATGCGGGGTCTGTCCCCTCCTTGCCATCGGTGTTGGTCCAGAGGCCGTTGGCGGGGTCGAGGACGAGGGTCGACTCGTCGAAGACGTAGTAGAGGACCAGGACCGTCGAGCCGTCGCCCGCGATCATCGCGCGCGCCTGGGTCGTGAAGGTACGTCCCCCGATTGTCACGCTCTGGCCGTGCGGGAGGTAGGTGTAGCCCAGGACCGGGATGTTATCGAGATGACGGTAGGTCACGCTCGCGTCGACGCCGTCCGCCCACGCCATCTCGCCGGTGAAGCCGACGTAGACGAGGCGCTGGCCCTCGGCCCACTTCGCGTCGTGGACGAGCAGGTTGCCGTTCGCGTCATGGGGAACGGTGCCGTCGGCCTTGAGCGGCACGAGCGTGCCGTCACCGGTGATGACCCAGCGCTCGACGTAGTATCTCGTGTTGTTGTTGGCGATGTAGTAGAAGCGCAGGTGCGTGCTGCCGTCGCCGTTGAGGTTGTCGAACTCGATGCCGCGGGCGAGCAGCGTGCCGAACGCGTCGATGGCCGGCTGGTAGGCGTACTTGAAGATGGGCAGGCCATCGGCATTGAACAGCGGGTTGCCGTACTCGTCGGTCTCCTGGACGGCGTTTCCGTTCTTGTCGCGCACGAGCACGATCGCGCCCTGGTATTCCTTCACGTACGTGTAACCGGCGACGGCCTCATGGTTGTCGTCGAGCTTGGAGCCGTACACGTTCTCGTCGGTCATGCCCTCGAGGTTGAGCCTGCTGTCCTCGATCTCGTGCGCCACGCCGTACTGGTCGACCCACCAATGGCTGACCGTGTACTTCGTGTCGGTGCGGGCGCGCCAGATCGCGTGGAGCCTGATGGTCTTGGTCGGGACGAGGAACTTGCCGTCGGGCGCGATGTAGAGATGGTCGAGGAACTTGTAGGTCGGGTTGTCGCCATCGACCTCGATCGCCCTGTTCTCGGCATCCTCCATGCGCTGCGAGAGCAGGCTCATGATGAGGGCGCGCAGCACATCGGTGTACTGGCCCGTCTCGGGATCGACGCTCATCAGGTGGTCGGACGTGATCACGGAGTAGTTGCCCTTCGCATCCGCACCGTCGGGCATGTCGGACCATCCGACAAACTCGTAGCCGGGACGATAGAGCTGGTCGGCGCCCGGAAGCGTGATCGTGGTCTCGGCGGCGAAGGTGTCGTGCGAGCTGTTCGAGGTGCCGGGAATCATCGACGGCGTGGACTCGCCGGTGTTCACCCAGATGCCCATTCCGGGATTGAGCTCGAGGTGGATGCCCTTGTCACCCTCGTCGTAGATGGCCTTGTAGTAGCGATACAGGATGAGGCCGTCGTAGACGTTACCGGCAATATGCGAGTAGTAGGTGACGCCGTTGATGACGATGGAGTCGACGTACTCGTAGCCGAGGAAGCGGCTGTCGTCGAGGCCGTTGTAATCGAGGTTGTCGACGGTGACGTAGGAGTTGTTCTTCTTCATGAACTCCTGCTTGACGAGGTTCTTGACCGTGCCGTCACCGGTGACGCGCACGTGGTAGACGGAGTAGGTGATGTTGTCCTTGGCGTTGTAGTAGAGCATGAGCACCATGCTGCCATCGGCCTTGATGACCGCGCGGGCCATCGTGTTGAGGCTGCCGCCGATCGAGTCGAACGCGGGATCGTCGGTCGGGAGGTACCTGTAGCCGTTCACCTCGATGTTGTCGGCGTTGCGATAGGAGACGCCGTCGACGTTCGCATCGGCCCAGGCAATCTCGTCGGTGATGCCGTAGTGGACGACGTAGTTGGCCTTGATCCACGCAGGATCGTCATGAATCACGATCTGGTCGCCGTTCATGTCGACCGTGCCGTCCTGCTTGAACGGGAAGGCGATGCCATCGCCGTTGATGCCCCAACGCGACACGTAATACGGCGTGTTGTCGTTGGCGCGCCACACGGCACGCAGCATGACCTTGGCGTTCGTGGGCATGACGTAGATGACGTCATCGGCGCCGATGAAGGTGTAGGTGAAGGTCGACGCATCGTAGCCGGAAATCACGGCGATCCACTCGGCGCCGCCATCGGCGATGTAACCGGTCTTGCCGGCGGCGAGCGTGAGGTAGGACTTCTGCGACGCCGCGCCCTTGGCGGTGTCCTTTCCGGCGGCCATGAGGCCGTTCTTGTCGATGGCCCAGCCCACGAGCGTGTAGCCCGGGCGCTTGACGTCGGCGTTGGTGGGCAGCGTGAAGCTCGACTCGGTGGCGTGCTTGTTGCCGCTGTACTGGGATTCCTTGCCGGGCTCCCAGGTGCCGTCGCCGACGTCGAGGTCGAGGACGCGGTCTGCCAGCGGGAAGTAGTAGACGACGAGGTGCAGACTGCCGTCACCGGCGATGACGCCGGCGCTGATGGTGGTCATGACGACGTAGCCGCTGCCGTCCTTGAGCATGACGCGGTCGCTCGTGCCGTTGGCGATCGTGTAGTAGCCGGCCAGGGTGCCGTAGGCGGCGGTGTTCCAGGGCTTCGGGCCGCTCTTGGCGCCGGCGGTGGCGGTCTCGTCGGTGACGCCGGTGAAGCGCAGCGAGACGAGGGCCGCGAGGTCCTTGCCGTTCGCGTCGATGGGCACGACCACGCCGTCACCGGTGACCTTGTAGCGGTCGACGTAGAAGACGGTGTCGGACTTGGCGCGCCAGGTGGCGTAGAGCGTGATGCTCGCGTCGGTCGGCATGATGTAGAGGGTCTGTCCCCCGATTGTCACGGCGGTGAAGGCGGCGCCCTTGTCGGAGGTGCGCTTGGTATTGGCCTTGGCCGCGTCGGCGGCGGCCTGGGAGGCCAGGCCCTTGGAGGTGCCGACGTTGACGGTCGTGGCCGTGGTGGCGCCGTCGACCTTCACGCTGTAGGTCGAGACGTTGGACCAGCCGACCAGGTCGTAGCCCGTGCGCTCGGCATCGGCGGACAGCTCGACGGTCTGGTCGGTGTAGACCTGCATCGTCGCGGGCGCGCCGGTGCTCGTGCCGCTGCCGAAGTTGAAGGTGATGGTGTTGAGCTTGGGCTTGTAGTACAGCACGAGGACCATCTTGCCGTCGCCGGTGATGACCTTGCGGGCGATGGTGGTGAAGGCGGTCGCGCCGTCCTTGGCGATGACCGTCTCGCCGTTGGCCGCGAAGGCGTAGCCGGCGAAGGTGAGCGCGGAATCGTCGTTGCGGTAGCTCGTTCCGGCCACGTTCGCGTCGGCCCAGGCCTCCTCGTCGGTGATGCCCACGTGCTTGACGACGTGGCTCGCATCGGCAGTCGAGCTGGTCACGAGCTTGCCGTTGGTATCGCGGATGAGCTTGCCGTCGGAGGTGACCGCATAGCGGGTGCCATCGCCGGAGACGACCCAGCGCTCGACGAGGTACTGCGTGTCGTCGTTGGCGCGCCAGGTGGCGTAGAGCGTCACGTTGCCCGTCGGCATGATGTAGAGGGTCTGTCCCCCGCTTGTCACGGCGGTGAAGACCTTGCCGGTCACGGCGTCGCGGCCCGTGCTGGCGCTCACGGCCGTGTAGGCGTTCTGGGACTTGATGCCCTTGAGGTCGGAGATGATCGTGGCCGCATCGACACCGCTCGCGTACTGGCTGTTCGTCCAGCCCTTGAGCGTGTAGCCGCTACGCGTCACCGTCGAGGTGGGCAGCGTGTAGGTCTGGTCGGCATAGAGCGTGGCCCGCGCCGGCGTGGCGCTCAGGTTGGGCGTGCTCGTCGCGCCGATGTAGAAGTCGAGCGTGAACTGCAGCGGCTTGAAGTAGAGCACGAGGGTCATCTTGCCGTCGCCGGTGATGGTCGCGCGGGCGTCGGTCTTGAGGGTCTGTCCCCCAATCGTCACGACGCCGTCCTTGGCGACGATCGTCTCGCCATCGGCGGCATAGGCGTAGCCGGTGATGGTGAGCAGGGTGTCGTTCGTGCGGTAGACGATGGAGCCGTCGATGGCGTCGGCCCACGCCTCCTCGTCGGTGGTGCCCACGTAGCTCAGCGAATGAGCGCTGTCGGCCTTGTCACTGGTCACGAGCAGGCCGTTGGCGTCGCGCTCGAGCGTGCCGTCGGCCTTGAGGGCGTAGCGGACGCCGTCACCGGAGACGACCCAGCGCTCGACCGCGTACTTCGTGTCGTTGTTGGCGTACCAGACGGCGTACAGGGTCTGTCCCCTCGTTGGCATCTTGTAGCCCGGCGTGACGAAGACGTAGGTCTTGCCGTCGGAAGTCGTGGCGACCGTGATCCAGTTGGCGCCGCCGTTGGCGGTGTCGTTGCCGGTGATCGCCGCGAGCTGGCCGGCCTTGACCTGCGAGGCGAGGCCCTTGATGTTGCCAGTCAGGCCATCGTCGGGATTGGTGGTCGACCAGCCCACGAGCGTGTAGCCCGGGCGCTTGATGTCGGCGTTGGTCGGCAGGTTGAAGCTCGACTCGGTCAGGTGCTCGGGATTCCAGGTCGTCGACCAGGTGCCGCCGGTGGACTCGAGCGTGAGGTTGAGCTTCTGGGCGAAGTAGTTGAGCGTGATGCGCATGGTGCCGTCGCCGGTGACCGCCTTCGTGGCCGTGCTGGGCTTGGGATCCGTGCCGTTGTAGCCGTAGCCGGTGAAGCTGGTGTTGAAGCGCGGATCGGCGAGCATGGTGTTGAACGGGGTGGCCGTGTAGTTCTTGTCGGTCATGCCGCGGAACTCTTCGGTGATGGTGGTCTTGGCGGTGCTGTTGCCCTCCCAGCGGACGTGGTCGACGTAGTAGACCGTGTCGTCGTTGGCGCGCCACACGGCGTAGAACTTCACGCCCGCGAGACCCATCGTGTACATGTACTTGATGTTCTCGTAGCTGTTGGCGATGTAGGCGTAGGTGTAGCCGGTCAGCGACGTGCCCGTGGCATCGGACTTCAGGACCGTGGTGACGCGCACCCAGTCCGCGCCGACAACCGAGGCGGCGAGTTCGAGCCACTTGGCCTGCGACGCCTCGCCCTTGAGCGCGCTGAAGTCGCTGGACGACCAACCAACGAGGGTATAGCCCGGACGGCTCGCGGAGAGGTAGCCGAGCATCTCGTGGACGGACTCCGCGTCATACTCGACGGTCTTCAGCGTGCCGGTGTTGGTGCCCGTCGTGGTGTCGTTCCAGGTACCCAAGGTGCCGAGCTCGAGCTCGAGCTTGAAGGTCTTCGGCAGGTACCAGAGCGTGAACTTCGCCGTGCCGTTGGGAAGGACGTTGCCGTAGGCGTCGGTCCTGAACGACTGGGTCAGCTTGTTGGTGCCGGTGTAGATCTCGCTCGTACCCGCGGCCAGGAAGCGATAGCCCGTGGGCACGTCGACCTTGAGGTAAGTGATGCCGTCCTTGTACTCGGTCTTGGCGGCATCGAAGCGGACCTCGGTGTCGGCGTAGCCCTTGTAGGTGACGGAGTCGAGCTCAACCTTGTCGCCGTTACCGGTGACCTTCCAGCGATTGATCGTGTAGTCGACGAGCTGCGGCGTCCACACGGCGCGCAGGATGATGTCGCCGGTCGGCGTGAGGTAGGTGAAGTTCGTGCCCGACTTGAAGAAAAGCTTGAGGTACGTCCCCTTGCCCGCGTTCTGGGCCTCGAGCCAGGTGACGATCTGCTGGGCGGTGTAGCCCATCGCGTCGTTGATGGGGTCTGTCCCCTTCTTGTCGGCGATGGTCCAGCCGAGGAAGTCGTAGCCGGGACGCGTCGGGGTGGGAACATCTGCCAGGTCGAAGCTGTCGTCGGTGTAGTGCTTCTGCGTGATGAAGTTGACGTTCTCGGTCGCGTCGAGCGTGCCGCCGTCGATGGTGCCGAGCGAACCGACCTCGAAGCGGATCGTGTTCTCGTTGGCACGGTAGAACAGGTAGAAGACCGTCTTGCCGTCGGCGCTGATCGTCTTCACGGCGTAGGTGGTGCCCGTCGCGCCCGCGATGGTGAAGCTCGCGTTGTTGAGCAGGTAGGTGTAGCCGGCGACCGTGCGGGTGTAGCCGCCGATGGCGTCGAGGTCGAAGACGACGTCGGACTTGCCGTTGTTGTAGGTGACGCGGTAGGCCGCGTTGGTGGTGTCGGAGGCGTCGGCGCTCGTGTTGGGCGTGCCGGTGACGAGCGCGCCGTTGGCGTCGCGGATGACGTTGCCGTTCTTGTCCAGCGGCGAGAAGGTGCCATCGCCGGTGATGAGCCAGTGCTCGACGGTGTAGACGATGTCGGAGCGCGGCGTCCAGACCGCGTACAGGGTCTCGTTGGCGGTGGGCATGAGGAAGGTCGCGCCGTTGAGGTAGTAGTACGGACGGCCCTGGGGGTCTGTCCCCAGCTTTTCGAGCCAGGCGATGACGGCCTCGGCCTCGGCGCCCTTGGCGTCGGCGATGAGCTTGACGATGGCGCCGGCGGTATCGGCCGAGACGATGCTGCCATCGGCGGCGACGCCGTAGCTCATGAGCGTCGTCCAGCCCTTGAGCACGTAGCCCGGACGGCTCACGGTGAGCTTCTCATCGGTGGCTGCGGGCAGCTTGAAGGTGTGGTCGGCGCGATGCGTGACATCGACGGGGTCTGTCCCCTGATTGCCACCGGCGGTGATGGAACCGTTGGCGCCCGGGTCGTAGGTGAGCGTCAGGTTCTTGGCGACGTAGTAGAGCTTGAGGACGAGCGTGCCGTCGGGCGCGACGTAGATGCCGCTCGTCAGCATGCCATCGGTCCACGGACCCTTGCCGTTGATGCTCGCGATGGTGCCGAGCACGTACTCGTAACCGGCGATGCTCCAGGGGCTATAGGTCGTGTAGGTGCCCGCGACCGCATCAGCGGGGACAGACCCTAGGACGTAGATGTGGGCGTCAGAGTAGCCCTCGTGCTCGCCGCGCACGGCGTTGGGGCTCGCCACGAGGTTGCCGTTGGCATCGCGCAGGAGGTTGCCGTCCGCGTCGATGGCGTAGAGCGTGCCGTCGCCGGAGATGGCCCAGTGCTCGACCGTGTACTTCACGACGAGCGGCTTGTAGTAGATGTAGACCGCGGTCTTGCCCTTGTTGACACCGTCGAAGGCGCCGCCCCACTCAATGAGCACGTTGGCGGCCGTCGTGACCGTGTGGCTGATGCCGTCGGCGCCAACGTAGGTGTAGCTCACGAGGTCGGCGATGGCCTCGTAGCCGGCGTAGCTGTTGGCGGTCACCTGCGCGGTCAGGCCGGTGGTGCCGCGGACGATCTCGCCGGTGCCGGCGGCCACCTTGTTGGAGCCGATGTAGTACTCGAGCGTGCCGTCGCCGCGCACCTTGACGTGATAGACCATGTAGGCCGTCTCGAGGCCGGTCCAAATCGGCCTGAGCATGACCTCGCCCACCGGCATGGTGTAGGTGATGACCGGACCGAGCACGTCGAAGCGCATCGCGTTCTCGACGTCGTTGCCGACCATCCAGCCCGCGAGCACGTAGCCCTCGCGCGTGAGCTCGCTGGCCGTGGGAAGCGTGATGGTGGTGCTGGCACCGTAGTGGCGATACCAGATGCTCGTCGTGGTCTCGAGCGTGCCCTCCTGGGTCTGGGCCGCGTCGAAGAGGTCCGTCCCCCACGTGCCGGCACCGGGATCCAGCGCGAAGGTGAAGTTGCCGGGCAGGTAGAAGAGCTTGAGGACGAGGCTGCCGTCACCGGCGATGACGCCCGTGGACAGGTTGCCGGCGTAGGTCGCGTCATAGGTGAAGGCCGCGATGAGGCTGCCGTCGAGAGCGGTGACCATGCCGACGTTGTCGAGGTTGTCGATGAAGTAGTACCAGCCGCCCTTGAAGCCACTGGCATCGGTGCCGGCCATGTCATCGGCCGTGGCGGTCACGTTGACGTTGGCGTCGGTGAGACCCTTGTGCGTGAAGCGCTTGGCGGTGGCATCGTCGGTGATGTCATTGCCGTCGACATCGACCTCGATGATGTTGCCGTCGCCGTCGACGCGGTAGCGCTTGACCTGGAACTCGACCTCGATGGCCCTGAAGATGAAGATGAGCTTGGTGGTGCCGTTGGCGCTGACGATGGCGTGGGCGATGGTGTTGGCCGGCATGCCGGCGTCGATGGTCTGGCCATCCTCGGTGGAGGCGACCCAGCGATAGCCGGCCAGGCCGAACTCGGTGTCGAGCGACTTGTCGTAGACGTCCGCGCTGCTCTGGGCAGGCAGCTTGGCCAGCGTGTTGGTGTCCTCGTCGGCAACGCCGTTGGTGTAGGTCTTGGTGCCGACGAGTTCCATCGTGCCGTCGCCCTTGATCTTGTAGATGTCGGCCGTGTATTCGGTGGTGCCCGTGGGCGTCCAGACCGCGTACAGGTTCATCGACAGCACGCCGATCTTGAAGGACGAGCCCTGAGCGTAGTAGGTCTTGCCCATCTGGGCGGCCAGATCGGGCGTGAGGGTCTGTCCCCAATGCGTCGCGAAGTCGGGGTCTGTCCCCAACGTTGCGAGCCAGGCGGCGAGGCGCTGGGCCTCGTAGCCGGTGGCGGCGCTGATGGACTTGGCGCCGGCGGCGTTGGCGGCGGCCAGCGCAAACGGGCTCTCGGCCGTGCCCGACCCGGTGTAGTGACTCGCGACGGTCCAGCCCACCAGCGTGTACCCGGCGCGGTCGACGACCGGACCTTCGGTGGTCTCGAGCGGCAGCTTGAAGGTCGACTCCGACGTGTGGTTCTTCTGGAAGGTGACCGTCGTGGAGGCGCTGCCGGTGTTGTAGGTGACCGAGAGCGTCTCGGGCACGTAGAACAGCTTCAGCACCAGGCTGCCGTCGGCGAGGATGACGCCCTGGGCGATCGTCTTGTACGTGACGCCACCGATGACCTGCTCGAAGGCCTCGTCATAGGTGTAGCCGATGAAGTTGGCGTTCTCGGCGGCCGAGAGGTTGAGGTGCGCGTAGGTGAATCCGGCCGAGGCGCTGATGCCGGCGGGGCGGTCGACCGACAGCGTCGAGGAGGTCTTGCCCCAGCCCTTGATCACGTTGGTGGCCGCACCGGTGGAGGTGCCAGCGATGAAGACGGGGACAGACCCTCCGGCGATGAACTCGGCGTAGTTCTTGCCGGCGCTGGCCTCGAAGCCATTGAAGGGCAGGACCTTGCCGTCACCGGTGTAGCGATAGAACTCGACGGTGTAGAGCACGTCGATGGGCACGTAGAACTGGATGATCCTCGTGGTGCCGTCACCGGCGATGATGGCGGTCGGAATGGCCGCGTTGGGCCACGCGCCCGTACCCGAGATCGTGGAGGGCACGAAGCTGTTATCGAGGGTGTAGCCCAGCGGATTGGTGGAGCCGGGCGTGACGGAGGTGTCAGTGGTGCCCGTCAGGACCTTCTCGTCGACCTTGGTGAGCTGCTTGCCGTCGGCGCTCGCGATCCAGCGCTCGACCGTGTACTTCGTGTTGGTGTTGGCACGGTAGTAGAGCTTGAGCACGAGGCTGCCGTTACCGGCGATGGTGCCCTGGGCGAAGGTCACGTAGGCCTGGCCGGGGTAGGCCGTCTGCCCGTTGGCCACGAAGGTGTAGCCGGCGTAGGTCTGGGCGATGCCCGTGACCTGCTCGTCGGTGATGCCGGTGAGGTTCTCGGTGAGCACGATCGTGTCGACGACGTTGCCGGCGGCATCCATCACGAGCTTATGGTGCTCGACGGTGTAGGTCGTGTTGGTGTTGGCCTGCCACACGGCGATGAGCGTCGCACCACCGGCCGGCAGCACGAAGGAAGTGCCGCAGGCGAAGTACTGGCGTCCGGCGTTGGGGTCTGTCCCCCCCGTGATGGGATTGGCGGCGAGCGCGGCGTTGAGGCTCTCGAGCCACGCAACCACGTCGCGCGCGGTCTGGCCGGTCGCGTCGGCGATGTTGTAACGCGAGCCGGCGGTGATCTTGCCGCCCACGATGTCGTAGGTGGTAATCGTCGTCCATCCGACGAGCGTGTAGCCCGGACGCGATGCGGAATCGCGGCTCGGAACGGTGAGCGTCGTCTCGGTCTTGACGGTGTTATCGACGCCCTGCGTCTTGTCCGCGTTCCAGGTGGCGTTGTAGAAGTTCTCGCTACCGTTCCACGCGCCCGCGCCGGTGTTGAGCGTGATGGACTGGTCGATGGCCTCGTAATAGAGCTTGAGCACGAGGGAACCGTCGGCGAGGATCGTGCCCGCGGCGATTTCGGCGAGGGTCTGTCCCCCGATTACCTTACTGAAGCCGGGGGCGTAGGCGTAGCCCTGGAACGCGGCGACGTTACCCGCCGTGTTGCCCGTGCCCGCCACGTAGTCGTAATGCTCGGCGCTGACGTTGATGGGATCGTCGGTGATGCCCGTGTAGGTATCGGTGATGACCGGCTTGAGCGTGCCGTCGCCGGTGACGCGGTAGTGCTGCACGGTGTAGACGCTATCGTTGCGCGCCTTCCACACCGCATAGAGCGTGACGTTGACGGCGCCGAGCGTGTAGTTGCCGTCGCCGCTGGCGAGGATGAGGGTGATGCCGGAGCCATCATAGGCGAACACAATGTTGCCGTTGGCATCGAGCGTCGTCGTGCCGGCGGCGATGGCGTCGTTGAGCGCCTTGAGCATCGCATCGGCCAACGTGATCGAAGCGCTGCCCTTCGTATCCTTGCCGTCGGCGATGGAAGCCCAGCCGATGAAGTCATAGCCGGGGCGCTCGACGAGCGTGGAGAGCTTGACCGTACGGTCGGCCTTGTACTTGTCGGCGTCGTGCTCCTGGCCCGACCAGGCACCGAAGCTGCCGAGGTCGAGGAAGAGCGTGACGTCCTGGGCCTCGTAGAAGATCTTGAGGATGGTGGACCCGTCGGAGGCGATGTCGGCGGAGAGGAGCTCGCGCTGGCCCCTGAGCGAGAAGCCGGGATAGTACTTGTAGCCGTCGAAGGCGACCTTGAGGTCGGCATCGGTGACCGACACGGGGCCGTCGACCAGGCCGCGACGCGTCTCGGTCTTGGCCTCGACGAAGGCCTCGTTACCGGTGAACTTGTACCAGATGACGGTGTAGTCGATTTCCTGGGCCTCGTAGATGACCTTGAGGACGGTGGAGCCGTCGGCGGCGATGTTGAAGCTGAGAAGCGCCGTCCAGACCTTGCCGTTCTTGTCGGTCACCGTGAGGACGGGATTGCCGTCCTTGTCGACGAGCTTGTAGAAGGCCGTGCCGTAGCGGTTCACGTCATCGACCGCGACGCCGTCGACCATGCCCGTGGAGACGAGGCCGGCCTTGGCGAGCGTATCGGTCATGCCCGTGTACTGGACGGTGGCATCGAGCACGACGGTGTCATCGCCGCGATGCTTGTAGTACTCGACGGTGTAGACGGTGTCGTTGCGCGGCAGCCACACCGGATACAGCGTGGTCGCACCGCGCGGCATCGTGAAGGTGGTGGTGAAGTACTGGCCACCGAGCGTCGCGAGCCAGGCCTGCAGGTCGATGGCCGTCTGGCCCATGGCGACGCCCACGAGGCTGTCGCCGTCGGAGCCGATCGAGAAGCGGGGGTCTGTCCCCATGTTCTCGACGAAGTTCTTGATGGTGGTCCAACCGGCGAGCGTGTAGCCGGGACGGCGCAGGTTGGTGCCGGTGGGCAGCGTCACGACCTCGTTGGGCATGTACTCGGCCGAAAGGTCCTCGCCATTGAACCAGCTACCCACGGTGCTGCCATCGGCGCCGGTGCCCGGGTCGAAGGTGAGCATGGAGCGCACCGCGTAGTAGTAGAGCGTGAGCACGAGGCTGCCGTCGGCGGCGATGGAGCCCTGGGCCACGGTCGTGACCTTGGTCTCGGCGGCATCGCCCAGACGCGTCGTGGAACCGTGCACCAGAAACTCGAAGCCCTGGATCGCGACGTTATCGTGGGCGTTGACGTTGGGATTGGCCGTGACCTCATCGGTCGTCGCGGCGGCATTGGCCATGGCGTCGGCCTTGCCGTTGGCGTGCACGATGAGGAACGGCGTGGCAAACGCCGGCAGGTGGTAGGTGACGCCGTCGAGCGTGGAGGTGATGCACCCATTGCCATCGAGGAATTTCGCACCGAAGGTCGCGTCGACGATGCCGGCCACGTCCAGCGGGACGACGGAGCCGTTGGGCAGAAGCGACCAATAACGGTACTGGACGTTGTAGACGGTAACGTCCTCGTAGACGTCCTCGTAGACGACGTTTCCGCTCTCGTCCTTGACGGGGTTGCCGTCCTCGCCGATCACGGGCTGTCGGACGGGATTGCCGTCGGCATCAAACACCTGGCGATGCTCGGTGGACGTGATGACGTACTGCGTGCCGTCGGCGTTGAGCCAGGCAACGGGATTGCCCTTGGCGTCGAGCTGCACGAGCCTGCCGTCGGCAGTGGGCTCGAGGGCGATGTCGAAGTTGAGGTTGCCGTTGGCGTCGACGGCCACGAGCTTGCCGTCACCGGTGGCGGCCCAGCGCACGACGCGGTACTCGGTGCTGTTGGTGGGCTCGTAGTAGAGCTTGAGGTGCAGCGCGCCCGAGGTGTCGCCCGCCCTGTTGCCCGACCAGCCGGTAACGACGCCCGAAAGGACCTCGCCGCTATGGCCGGCGGCATAGGCGTAACCCTCGGGAATGCGGTAGTTCTTCTGCTCGTCGGTGACGGTCACGGTCCGCTCCGTGATTCCCGTCAGGATCACGGAATCATAGAGCTCGACGGTACCATCGCCGCGCACCTTGTAGTAGTCGATGAAGTAGTCGGCGTTGCCCGGCGTCCACACGGCGTAGAGCGTCTGGGCGGTGTTGCCGGTGACGAAGCTCGCGCCGGCCGCATAGGTGTCGCCCGAACCGTCGGCCATGGTGTTCCAGCCACCGAAGACATAGCCGAAGCGGTACAGCGTCGTGGCGTCGGGCAGGGTGACGGTGCTGCCGGTGCGCGGGGCGGGCTTGGGCGACTGGTCGGAGATGACCCAGCCGGCGTTGCCCTTGGCCGCATCCTCGGCGGCGTTCACATCGTAGATGAGGTCGTTTTGCTGCGCGGCGAAGACGAGCGTGAGCTTGAGGGCGCCGCCGGCGCCGATGATGCCCGTGGCCATCGTGGTGTAGGTCTTGCCGTCGATGACGGTGGAGAAGGTGGCATCGTAGGCGTAGCCGGTGATGGCGGCCGCCGCGATCTTGGCCAGGCAGTTGTTGTAGTAGATGAGCTGCGTGTCGGTGCCGTTCTGGTCGACGTAGATACGCGTGTTGGCGTAGCCCCTGAACAGCAGCATGTTGGTGTCGGCACCGGACGGATTGGCCGTGGCGGTCTCGTCGTAGACGGCCGCGCCGCCCGCGCTCGTCGCGTTGGCCTTGAAGGCGTTGATGGGCTCGATGAGACCGGTGCCCGTGTAGCGCAGGAACTCGACCGTGTACTCGGTGTCGGCGGTGACGTCGAAGTACAGCTTGATCATGGCCAGGCCATCGGGCGTGATGAGCACCGAGTCGATGCTGGACGGCTCCGCGCCACCCGGGACGCGGTAGAACTGTCCGACGATCTCCTTGTCGGCATCGGTGGCCGCAGCCGTGGTGTGGGTGGGAGCGGTGCGCGTCACCGAGTCGATGAGGGTGACCGAGCCATCCTTGGCCACGCTGTAGCGGTTCACGTAGTAGTTGGTGAGCGTGGGCGTCCACACCGCGTAGAGGCTCATGTCGTTGGCCGGCATCTTGAAGGTGTCGCCCGCGGCGTAGTAGGTGCCGGCCGCCAGGGTGGCGAGCCAGGTGGCGACGTCGATGGCCTCCTGGCCGCGGGCGTTCACGATTTCCTTGACGTCGAGGCCGTCGGTGCCGGCGGCGACGATGGTGCCATCGGCGCGCACGCTGTAGGTGGCGACGGTGGTCCAACCCAGAAGCTCGTAGCCCGTGCGGGTGACCACGGCCAGCGTGCCGTTGGCGGGCACGTTGAGCTCGTAGCCGAACTGCGTGGCCGGCGAGGAGTCGCCCGCGCCGACCCACTTGCCCGCATCCGGATCGGTGGGATCGCCGGTGACGTAGGTGAGCTCGTAGGTGTTGGGTTCGAAGTAGATGACGAGCTCGAGGGTCTGGTCGCCGATCACGCCCGAGGCGATGGTGAGGTAGGTCTTGCCGTTGACAACGAAGCTCACGGCATCGCCCAGGTAGCTGTAGCCACGGGGCGGGTTGGAAGCGTAGGCGTGGTAGATGAAACCGGGGGTGTCGGTGGCACTCGCGGAGTCGACGATGACGTTGGAACCGACGGCACCGGCATGCTTGTAGCCCTCGAGCAGCACGTCGCCCGCGGCCAGCTCGTTGCCGTCCACGTCGACCTGGATGGCGTTGCCCATGCCATCGACCTTGAAGATCTTCACGACGTAGTTGCCCGCCACGGGGATGAACACGTGCACGAGCTTGAGCTTGCCGTCGCCGGTGATGACGCCGGTGAGAATCTCGTCGATGCGGTAGACCGGGTTGCCGTCCCACAGGCCGGTGATGTAGTCGGTGGTGGGAACCTGGTAGCCATCGGGAGCGACCGGCACGGTGGTGACCGACTCGCCCGTGGTGCCCGTGCCCGTCAGGTTGGGCAGCTTGGTGATGGTGCCATCGGCGTTGAGCTGGTAGCGCTCGATGGTGTAGGGCGTATCGGTGTTGGCCTCCCACACGGCGTAGAGCGTGATGTCGGCCGTACCGATGGCGATGGTCGCGCCGGGGGCGTGGACGACGGCCCCGCCGTTCTCGGTGGCCCAGCCCTTGAAGGTGTAGCCGGGATTGCGCAGGTGCGTGGTGGTGGGCAGCGTAGTCTCGGTCTCGCTGCGCAGCAGCGTCGAGCCGAAGGCCGAGTAACCGGGTGCCCAGGTGCCCGCGCCGGCACCCGTGTTGGGAACGAGGGTGAGCGTGTGGTAGTCGGCCTCGAAGTAGAGGTTGAGGACGAGCGTGCCGTCACCGAGCACCACGCCGGTGTCGACGCTGGGGTACATCTCGCGATGGGCGCTGGGCAGCACGTAGGTGTAGCCGGGGATGGAAGGCGGCACGGCCGTGACCCTCACGCCCGTGTAGTCGTAGAAGGTCTGGCTCGGCGCGGCCGGCGCCTTGAAGGACAGCGGGTCGCCCTGGGTGAGGGCCGAGCCCGGAATCTTCCAGTAGTTGACGACGTACTGGACCTTGACGGCCTCGAAGACGTGGATGAGGACGAGCTTGCCGTCGCCGGTGAACATGCCGGCGAGCTGGGTGGCGAGCTGCGTCGGGATGCCGGCCAGGATGCCGGAGGCGTAGGTGCCGTCGGCGACGAGCTGGTAGCCGACCGGCACGTTGGGCGTCGTGGTGACGGTGTCGTCGGTGTAGCCGGTGTAGCTCTCGCTGGGCAGCTGCGTGAACACGCCGTTGCCGTCGAGCTGGTAGCGATACACGACGTAGGGCGTGTCGGAGTTGGCAGTGTAGTAGAGCTTGAGGACGAGCGTGGGGTTGACCATGACGACGCCGACGGAGACCTCGCCAGAGTGGCCGGGCGCGTAGGTGTAGCCGGCCCACAGCCCGTCGGCGGTGGTGTCGATGGGCGTGGCGGTGACGGTGGTGCCGGCGTAGGCCTGGTCGGTATCGGTCCTGACGAGCGTCACGTTGCCGTAGCGGTCGACCTTGTAATGCTGCACCGTGTAGTCGACGGGCAGGGCGACGAAGATGGCCGTGTAGGTGGTCGCGACGAAGACGCCGTCGGCGTTGCGCGGCGGCACGAGGTGCGCCGGGGCCTTGTTGGTGGCGTCGTACATGACGACGTTGCCGAACTCGTCTTCCCAGTGGTCGAACGCGTAACCGGAGTTGGCCGTGGCAAGGGAGCCGGCGGGCGTGCCCGTGGCGGGCCTCACGCTCTCGCTTCCGAGCGAGACGCTACCACCGGTGCCCGCGACGTAGTTGATGGTGATGGACGGAAGCTCGATAAAGATGGCCGTGTAGGCGTACACGGTCTTCTCGAGCCAGCCGCCATCGGGCGTGGGCGGGGTGAAGAGCGAGGAGATGCCGATGTTCAGCTGCATGTCGGGGTCGTCACCCACCTGCCAGTGGCTGAACTGGTAGCCGGGAGCCGCGACGGGCGTGGAGCCGATGGGCGACGGGATGGGCGTCACGGTGATGTCGATCTGCTCGCTGCCGAGCGTGACCGAGCCGCCCGTACCGGCGTTGTAGATGATGGTCGGGTTGGTGAGCGTGTTGTTGGTGTAGTAGAGCTTGAGCGCCAGGCTGCCGTCGGCGGCGATGGCACCGGTGAGCGTGGAGGCCGAGGCGCTGAAGCTGTGGCCGGCGAAGCTCAGGATGAGGTTGCCGGCAGGCAGCGTGATGACGCCGTCGGCGGGCACGCCAGAGATGGTGCCGTCGGCGTTGATGGTGAGCACGAGGTCGGTGGAGCCGGTGCCGTTGACGGTGGAGGCGGCATCCTTGACGAAGGCGCCGGTGGTGTCCTGCAGCCAGTACTCGATGACGAACGGCGTGTCGGTCTTGGGGATGACGCGCACGACGTAGGAGCCGGCGACGTACATGCCGTCGGCGCCGCGGCTCGGCGTGAAGCTGTCGCCGCTGCCGACCTTGTTGCCCGCGGCGTCGTACCAGCCCTCGATCACGTAGCCGGCCGAGACATGGGCGACGTTGGTGCGCGGGTTACCGGAGACGGGGGGCACGGCCTCGGTCGCGAAGTCGACCCACACGACGTTGCTGTCGGAGACGGTGTAGTCGATGGTGACGCTCTCGAGCTCGGCGAAGATCGCGTAGTAGGTATGCGCCTTGTAGCGACCAGTGAGGGTGTCGCGCGTGACGAGCAGCGAGGGATTGGTCGAAACCTCGTTGCCGTCCTCATCGACCCAGCGCACGAAGCGGTAGCCCTCGAAGGCGTTGGCGGTGAGGGTGAACGGACCGGCGTAGAGCATGTTGGAGAGGTTGGCCGGGTCGAGCGCGTCGCCGGAGACGGCGGACAGCGACTGGGTGCCCTTGATGTTGACGAGCTTGTCGTAGGAGGGATCGGCGTAGGCCGGCACGTAGGTGCCGCGGGGGTCGGAGACCGTCTGCTCGACCCACACGATGCCGTTGCCGGCGCCAGCCGGGCCGGTGATGTGGCCGTAGTAGTTGGAGCCGTCGGCCTTGACCTCGTAGGAGACCTCGACGTAGTCCTGCTTCCAATGCGCGAACAGCGTAGTGGGAGCCGTGGGCATCTTGATGGTCTCGCCCGGCGCGTAGAGGATCGCGCCACCGGCCGCGAGCGACCAGCCGTCGAGAATCCAACCGGTGAGCACGACGTCGGTAGTGCCGGGCAGGGTGACGTCGGTCTTGGCGATGGCCGTGATGGTGTCGGCGGTGCCGTTGGCGAACGCGCCGCCGTTGGCGTTGAGCGTGAGGGTCTGGTCCTTGGCCACCCACAGGGCCGTGAAGGTCATGCCGCCGGCGGTGACCAGCACGTCGGTGGGAATGACGTAATTGGCATAGACCTTGCCGTCGCTTCCGCGCCAGCCATTGAACAGCCAGTTGGAGTCGTCATCGGCGCCGGGCAGCTTGCCCAGACCGGGAACGTCGACGAGCAGGGCGTCGTTGCCGGTGCCGAAGGTCGGGACGGCCGAGCCGATGCGAATGTCGTCGAAGAAGGTACCGGTGCCGCCCGTGGTGGCCGTGCCGGTCCAATTGCCATGGTCGCCGGGCAGATAGCTCACGCTGGAGAGCTGCTCGAAGACCGCGTAGGCGGTGACGGTGCCGAGCACCGTGAGCTTGCCGAGGCCGAAGTTGGCATCGCCGTCGTCCACGGTGACGGTGCCGGTGACCGTGGTGCCATCGTCCTTGACGGCGCTCCACTCCCAGCCAGCCAGGCGATAGCCCTTGTTGACGACCAGGTTGATGGCCGATTCCACGCCCACGCCGTAGGTCTCGGTGGCGACGTAGACCACGTGGCTCGCCGTGCCCAGGGTGATGGTCTGGGCGATGAAGTCCTTGACGCCGCTCGTGCCGGCGGAAAGGGTGCCGGGAGCGCCGTCGCGCAGGTCGACGGTGACGTCATAGGTCTTGGCCGTCCACTGGGCAAAGAGCTTGAGGGTCTTCTCGGGATCGGTGCTGAACCAGTCGGAGAAGCTCTCGAGGATGCCGGTCACCGCGCCGTCGGCATAGGACGTGCCCGTGCCGTCGGCCTTGGTGTTCCAACCGGCAAAGGTGTAGCCGCTGACCACGTAGGCGTTGTTGGTGAGCGCGATCTTCGAGTCGAAGAGGAAGCCCTGCTTGGGAGGCATGATGCCCGTATGGGCATCGGCACCCTCGGGCTCGTTGGCGTCGAAGATGACGTAGTAGTCAGCCGGTGCCCACAGGGCGATGACGTCGATGTCGTAGACGCGCTCGTCACCCTCGGCCTTGCCGGGGAACACGACGGTGAGGTCGGCGACCTGGGAGAGGTCGACCTGGAAGATGCTCACGGCATCGCCCACGTAGCCTTCCTGGCCACGCAGCTTCCAATGGATCTCCCAACCGGCGAAGTACCAGCTCGCGCCGTCGGCATCCACAGCACCCTCGGGCAGCGCGCCGATGCTGTTGGCGTAGGCGGGGAACTTACCCAGCGGAGCCACGTGAGTGAAGATCGTCTCGTTCTCGACAGCCGGATCGGGGAAGGCGCCGTCGGCAGCGTGGTCGCCCGGCAGGTAGTTGACGATGATGGCTTCCTTCCAGCGCGCGAGGAAGGTGGTGGGACCGAGGATTTGGAAGGTGGCCGGCGCGTTGACGTCGAGACCGGTCTGGGTGTTGACCGAGCCGTCACCGGTGACGTAGGTGACGTCCCAGCCCACGAGGTACCAGCCGCGGCCGGG
>CATLBX010000002.1 GCA_949879855.1 uncultured Coriobacteriia bacterium | reverse complement strand
CATCGTGCGCGCGACCAACCGCCTGCTTGCGGGCCGCACGCTCGTCGTGAGCGGCTACGGCTTCTGCGGCCGCGGCCTCGCGCAGCGCGCCGCCGGCATGGGCATGTCCGTCATCATCTGCGAGGTCGACCCGCTCAAGGCCCTCGAGGCGCACATGGAGGGCTACCGCGTGATGCCGTGCGCCGAGGCCGCGAAGTACGCCGACGTGTGGGTCACCGTCACGGGCGACCTCAACGTCATCGACGCGCCGGCGTTCGAGAACATGAAGGACGGCGCCATCATCTGCAACTCCGGTCACTTCAACAGCGAAATCAACATCCCGTGGCTCGAGGAGCACGCGGTATCGAAGGAGACGCTCAAGCCGCTCGTGGACGAGTACACGCTGCCCGACGGTCGCACGATCATCCTGCTGGCTGACGGCCGCCTCGTGAACCTGTCCGCTGCCGAGGGACATCCCGCCGAGGTCATGGACATGAGTTTTGCCAACCAGGTGCTGGCCGCCGAGTACGTGCTCAAGCATCGTGACGAGCTGCTACCGCAGTGCTACAACATCCCGGCAGAGATCGACGACGAAATCGCCCGCGTCAAGCTCGGCACGCTCGGCATCGAAATCGACACCCTCACGCCCGAGCAGGAGGCCTACCTCAACTCCTGGACCCTCGGCACGGTGTAATGAGACAAATACACAGGGTATTTGTCTCATTTCTTTCCGCGGCCGCTGAAGGCGATGCTCACGAGTACGCAGGCGAGCAATAGGAACTGGTAGAACAGGAACGGCATGATCTCGACGCTCGCGATGCCGGCGAGGCTCGCGGCGACGAGCAGCTGCGCGCCGTAGGGGATGAGACCCTGGCCGATGCAGCTGAAGATGTCGATGAGGCTCGCCACGCGCACGGGCTCGATGCCGTACTTCTCGCCGATGTGCTTGGCGATGGGGCCCGCCACGACGATGGCGACCGTGTTGTTCGCGCAAGCGACGTCACGCAGCAACGTGAGCAGACCGCAGCCGCGCTCGCCGCCGCGCTTGCCCGTGAAATGACGCTTGATGAAGGCGAGCACGGAGGCGAACCCGCCGTACTCGTCCATGAGGGCGCTGATCGACGCCACCAGAATCGTAACGATCATCGTCTCGAACATGCCGCTCGTGCCCGTTCCCATCGCCGAGAACGCGCTCGCAAAATCGAGCGTCCCGGTCGCGACGCCCACGATGGCGAAGAGCACGATGCCTCCGCCCAGCACGACGAAGACGTTGATGCCGCACAACGCGGCGATGAGCACGGCGAAATAGGGAATCGCTTGCCAGACGTTGTAATCGAAGTCATCGAGCGTCGGTTCGCCGGCCATGAGCGCCATCACGATGAGGATGCCGAGCGTGATGAGCGCCGCGGGCAGCGCGATGCGGAAGTTGTTGAAGAACTTGTCCTTCATCGCGACGCCCTGCGTGCGCGTCGCCGCGA
The DNA here is from genome assembly GCA_949879855.1 of uncultured Coriobacteriia bacterium. Lineage (GTDB taxonomy): Bacteria > Actinomycetota > Coriobacteriia > Coriobacteriales > QAMH01 > QAMH01. Next base: position 68,455 of record CATLBX010000002.1, on the reverse strand, counting down.
TCGTGGTGTCCGAGATGAACGAGAGGTTGTCGCCGAACATCGCACCGCCCACGACGGTGCCCACGCACAGCGGCAGGTTGAATCCGGCGCTCGTCGCGACCGTGACCGCGATCGGCGTCAGCACCGTGATGGTGCCCACGCTCGTGCCCATGGCCAACGAGATGACGCAGGCGATGACGAAGAGGCCGGGTATGGCGACCTGCGCCGGCAGGATGTCGAGGAAGAGGTTCGCCGTGCTCTCGGCACCGCCCGCCGCGCTCGCGATGCCCGAGAACGCGCCGGCCATGAGGAAGATGAAGAGCATGATGACGATGTTGTCATCGCCTATGCCCCGTGCGCAGACGTGTATCTTCTCGTCAAAGGAAAGGGAGCGGTTCTGCAGCAGCGCGACGATGAGCGCGATGACGAACGCCACGACGACGCTCACCACGTAAAAGCCCATCTGACCCTCGGCTGGCGCGATGTACTCGAAGTAGATGCCGCATCCGAGGTACAGCACCAGGAAGACGGCGATGGGCAACAGGGCCCTTGCATTTGGCTTCTTATCCATGCCGCACATGATAGACAAACTATCGTCTGGCGTGAACCCGCCGTATACGGGCGCTTGGTGGTATCATCCGCCTAAGTGTTTTTACGTGAAGGCGGTGCGAACTAGCATGGTGGGAGAGAATCTTCCGCGTTCCCTGAAATGGCAACCGGCGCTCGAGGGGTGGGTTCCCAGTGCGCTGACCACGGCAAATCTCGACGATGCGGCGGCAAGGCTGACGGTGCTCGACCAGCGCCTGCTTCCCTATTCGATCGAGTACATCGACTGCTTCACCTCCAAGCAGGTATGCGATGCGATCGAGGAGCTTGCCGTGCGCGGCGCTCCGGCCATCGGCATCGCCGGCGCGTTCGCCCTCGTGCTCTGGGCCAAGAACGAGTGGCCCGTCATTCGCGAGGCAAAGCGCCAGGCCAATCCCAAGAGCGACGTCGATTCCGTCACGGTGTTCGCGAGCAAGCTCGAGCAACGCGGACGCGAGATCGCGGCGGTGCGCCCGACGGCGGTCAACCTCGCCTGGGCGATCAACGAGCTCGTGGCACCGGCGCGCATGGCGGCCTACCAGGGCGGCAGCGTCGACAAGATTACCGAGGACCTCGAGGAGCAGGCCTGCCAGCTCATGGAAGACGAAATCTACTCCTGCAAGCTCATCGGCGAAAACGGCGCCGTCATCATCTCAACGCTCGCGCAACGCCTCGGACGTCCCCTGCGCATCGAGACGCACTGCAACGCCGGCGCGCTCGCCACTGCCGCCTGGGGAACGGCGACATCGATCATCTACCACGCCTTCGAGAACGGCGACATCGAGAAGGTCTGGGTTGACGAGACCCGTCCCGTCGAGCAGGGCTCGCGACTCACGGCCTGGGAGCTCGAGCAGGCGGGCGTGCCCTACACGCTCATCTGCGACAACATGGCCGGGTCCATCATGGGCCAGGGACTCGTGGACGCCGTCATCGTCGGAGCCGACCGCGTCTGCGCCAACGGTGACGTGGCGAACAAGATCGGCACCTATCCGCTGGCCGTCGTCTCGAGCTATCACGGCGTGCCGTTCTTCGTCGCGGCGCCCCATTCGACCTTCGACAAGTCGCTGGTCACGGGTGACGAGGTCGTCATCGAGCAGCGCGACGAGACCGAGGTGCGCTGCATGCCCTACGGCCACCAGTGGCTTCCCATCGCCCCGACCGAATGCGACGTCTTCAACCCCGCCTTCGACATCACGCCCAACGAGCTCATCACCGGCGTCATCACCGAGACCGGCATCGAGTTCGCCGGCGAGTAAACGAGACGAATACACAGGGCATTTGTCTCATGCCGCTTGCCCGCGGTGGGTCGTTTCCCCAGTTCGCATGTGATAAAGTAGCGAGCTTGCAGGGAAATCGAACGTTGTCATGCAAAGGATGTCTTCGTGTTCGGAATCAGTGGCACGGAACTGGTGATTATCCTGTTCTTCGGTTTCCTCATCTTCGGACCGGAGAAGCTGCCCCAGATGGGGCGCACCGTGGGACGGGCAATCAGGCAGTTCAGGAACGCCTCCGAGGCGGCCAACAAGAAGTTCAAGGAAGAGGTCGCCGACCCCTTCCAGGAAGCCATTGCGCCCTATAAGGACCAGGTCGAGGAATCGACCAAGCCCATCCAGGAAGACATCTCCGCCATCACCGACACCCTCAACGAGACGAAGAGCATGTTCACCGACCCGTTCAAGGACATGTTCGGCACATCGCCGAGCGCCCCCAACGCCAAGCCCGGTGCCGCCATCCCGGGCGGCATGCCCGGCGAGCCTCCCGCTCCCGTGACCACGTCCGCGGCAAAGCCCGCCGTGGCCGTTCCCGACGACCCGTTTGCAGCGGTCCTCGATGACGCGCCCGCCCCCCAGCCCGAGGGCAAGCCCATTCCCGAGGCCGGCGGCGCCGTCAAGAAGCAGAGCATGGCCGCGAGCCTCTATGACCTCGATGACGACAAGGGCGGTGAGTGACGTGCCCATCGGACCCGCGCGCATGCCGCTCATGGACCACATCGGCGAACTACGTCGCCGCATCGTCATCATCGTCGTCGCCCTGGCGGTCACGGTGTGCTTCATGTACCTGCTCGCGCCGTACCTCATCGACTTCCTCATCCTGCCCGTGAGCGATTACGTGCAGGAAGTCTACGTGACCGGTGCGTTCGAGGGCTTCTCGCTGAAGTTTCGCGTCGCGCTCTTCATGTCCGTGCTCGTGTGTAGCCCGCTCATCTTCTGGGAACTGCTCGCGTTCTTCCTGCCGGCGCTGCGCCCCAACGAGCGTCGCTACGTGCTGCCGACCTTCTTCATCGCCGTCGCGCTCTACGTCTTGGGCATGGTCTTCTGCTACTGCTTCTGTTTGAGTCCCGCATTCCAGTTCCTCACGACCGAGAGCATGTCCATCGGCCAGATTCTGCCGCAGGCCACCGATTACCTGCATTACATCATCCTGTTCGAGCTCGCCTTTGGCCTGGCCTTCGAGCTGCCTCTCGTGGTGTTCTTCCTCATCCTGTTCAACATCGTCCCGTACAAGAAGATGCGCGCCAGCTGGCGCGGCATCTACGTCGGTCTGCTCGTGGTTTCCGCTGTCGTGACGCCGGATGCGTCACCGGTGACGATGGGCATCATGTTCGCCGCGCTGCTCGCCCTCTACGAGCTGTCGCTTGCGGCCGCGCGCATCGCGCTTGCGCGCAAGATCAAGCGCCAGCGTGCCGAGGAAGAAGCGGAGATGGCCGCGTAATGCACGAGCTCTCACTGGTCCAGGGTATATTCGAGTCCGTCGTGCCCGTCGCGCGGGAAAACGGCGCCACCAAGATCACGGGCATCAAGCTCACCATCGGGGAGATGACCATGGTCGTCCCCGAGGCCATGGAGTTTGCCTTCGAGGCGCTTTCCGAGGATGACCCGCTGCTGGACGGCTGCGTGCTCGAAATGGACTTCGTGAGGCCGAAGTCGCGTTGCCTCGACTGCGACGAGGAGTTCGAGCACGACCGGTTCCACAACCACTGCCCCGCCTGCGACTCGGCGGCGACCATGCTCATAGCGGGACGCGAGCTCGAGGTCGCGTCCATGGAAATCGAAACGCCCGATGACGACGAATGAGACAAATACACAGGGTATTTGTCTCATTTTCACAAAAGGAGGCCCGAGATGGCACATATCGACCTGGAAACGAAGATCCTGAACAAGAACGACGAAGGCGCTGCAGCGAACCGCGCCCTGCTCGATGAGAAGGGCGTTTACATGGTCAATGTGCTGGCCAGTCCCGGATCGGGCAAGACCTCGACCATCGTGGCGACCATCAACGCCCTGCGTGACAAGTACAACATCGCCGTCATTGAGGGTGACATCGCGAGTGACGTCGATTCGCAGACCATCAAGGCCATGGACATTCCCGCCGTCCAGATCAACACGGCAGGCGCCTGTCACCTCGAAAGTGACATGCTGCGCCGCGCGCTCGACGTGCTCGACCTGGACAACATCGACCTCATTTTCATCGAGAACGTGGGCAACCTCGTGTGTCCCGCCGACTTCTACCTGGGCGAGAACATCAAGATGATGATTCTCTCGGTGCCCGAGGGAGACGACAAGCCGCTCAAGTACCCGGGCATGTTCCAGGTGGCCGATGCCATCATCCTCAACAAGGTCGACGTCATGCCGGCCTTCACCTTCGACAAGGACCTCTTCGACGAGCACATCGCACGCCTCAACCCGAGTGCCCCGAGCTTCCCCATCGCTGCGACCAAGGGCGACGGCGGCGACGCGTGGGCCAACTGGCTCTCCGAGCAGATCGAGAAATGAGACAAATACACAGGGTATTTGTCTCATTTTTGCACACGAGCAATTATATTGCGTCCTATGCCCGTGAGGCGTTCGATTTGCCGTACTGAGAGACCACTCTGCTTCAACGCACTGAGCCGTTTGTTTCTCGCTTTCTTGGGAAGCGTCTTTAAATCCGTTGGTGCCACATCCCCCAGAACGCGATGCATTATGCCGATGGCCATGTCATCATCCATTGGGCGTGTCTTGTTTCTCGGGACATCGAAATCAAGGCACGCACATGAGCTTCCTGACTCCTCGTGGAATCTCAGAAATGCTTCCTTGCCTCCGAAGATATCCAAGACGAACTCCGTGGCGCACAAAGTCGGCTTGCCGACGTATTCACGATAGCTTGACCATCGGTATTCCGATGTCCGGTCGAGGCGCGCCTTTGCGGGGTTGTCGTGAATGTAGCGAATGACTGCAAGGAGATAAGCATCAGTGTCTATGGGCTCGCTCTTAAACCTTTCTTGAAACAAATGGCCCACACGGCCAGCCCGACCATTGAACCACCGAGCATAAGAGCTACAAAGACGACGCATGCATGTAGCTATTCTTTCCATCTCTCCATGAATGAGGAGGTGAAAGTGATTTCCCATGAGGCACCATGCGTACAGCTCGATTTCAGCTTCCTCGATTGTCTGACGAAGTAGATGCAAGAACACGCGGCGGTCATCATCGGTCTCGTAAATAAGCTGCCGCCCTGTTCCACGCGAAATCACATGGTAGATGTTGCCTTCGCTTGCCTTCCTTTTCCGATCCATGAAATCTCCTTTCAAAATGAGACAAATACCCTGTGTATTTGTCTCCTTCGTCACCAAACCCTGCAGCACGTCACTGCCCTCACCTCCTCGGTTCCGCCGTCGAGGAGTACCCGCGATGCTGCCGAGAGCGTTGCTCCCGTCGTGAAAACGTCGTCGATGAGGATGATTCGCCGCGGTATCGGGCCTGCTGCATCCGCTGCCAGCGAAAATGACCCGTTTCGATTCGCAAAGCGCTCGCCGCGGCCGAGTTCCCGCTGGTCGCGAGTCTTGCGCTCGCTCGTGAGCAACCGCGCCAGCGGCAGCCCCGTGCGCGTGGCCACGCGCATCGCCACGCGTTCCATGTGGTCGAAGTCACGCCGTCGCACCGCCTCGGGCGATGCCGGCACGAATGCCAGCGCATCTGCCCACTGTGACCAGTCTCCCAGCGGCTCACTGACCTGCGGAATGAGACAAATACCCTGTGTATTTGTCTCATTTCTCCCCCGGATGGCGGCGCATAGCAGCGACGCGATCACGGCGTCGAGGCGCAGTTCGTCGCCGTCCTTGTACGTGCGGATGATCTTCTTCGCACCGCCTTCGAACGACAGCGCCGCCCGCGCCCGCGCAAACGGGACCGCCTCCTCGGGATGCAGCAATGCCTCCTCGCTGCCGGGCATGGGGCATTCGGTGCACAGCACGCGACCGTAGGGCGCCCCGCAGCGGGGGCATGCAAGCGACAGGTCGATGAAGGGGAGGGATGAGGCGCAGCTCGGGCAAAGCACGTCGCCGGGAACGTCGCACGCGATACAGCGCGTGGGGCTAATCGTTTCCAAAATGGAGGTAGCCAGAACCTTATATATATGGTTAAAATCGTGCAACTGAGGCCTTCCGGCCCCGCCCGCTTGTCTCCGCGGGTAATTGTAAGCCATAGCTGTCTTCAGATACGCAGCAAAAACGAGTGAGTGATGGACAACATGGAACTGATCATTACCGAGAAGAACATTGCAGCCCAGCAGATCTCCCGTCTTCTCGCCCAAGGCGGCAAGCCCCAGACGGACAAGGTCTACAACACCCCCGTATACCGCTTCAACCGCGATGGCCACGAATGCGTCGCCATCGGTCTCAAGGGCCACATCCTCGGTCTCGACTTCCCGCAGGAGCTCGTCTACAAGAAGAAGAACGGGTGGATGGGTCTCGAGGAAAGCGGCGAGACCATCGACGCGCCGGATGTCCCCAAGGACCTCCCCACGCCGCCGTGGAAGTCCAAGCGCCGCCCCTACATGCCCGAAGGCATCAACCTCAAGGGCTGGAAGATCCCGTCGCTGCCCTACCTCACCTACGCGCCCATCATCAAGCTTCCCGCCGAGAAGGACATCATCCGCTCGCTCAAGAACCTCGCCAAGAAGGCCGATGAAATCGTCATCGCCACGGACTTCGATCGCGAAGGCGAGCTCATCGGCCTTGACGCCATCTCGGTGGTGCGCGAGGTGAACGAGACCGCCCCCATCACGCGCTCGCGCTACTCGGCCTTCGTGAAGAAGGAGATCGAGGACGCGTTCTCCCCCGCCAAGCTCACCACGCTCGACTATGACCTCGCCCATGCGGGTGAGACGCGCCAGTACATCGACCTCATCTGGGGCGCCGTGCTCACGCGCTACCTCACCTGCGTGAAGTACAGCGGCATCGGCAACACGCGTTCCGCCGGCCGCGTCCAGACGCCCACGCTCGCCCTCGTGGTCGAGCGCGAGAAGGAGCGCGATGCCTTCGTGCCCGAGGACTACTGGGTCATCACCGGCAACGCCGCCCCCAAGGACGCGCGTGACGACGCCTTCGTCGCCACGCACGCCACGGCGCGCTTCAAGGACAAGGACGAGGCCGACGCCGTCATGGCGCGCATATCCGGCACGAGCGAGGCGACGGTCGGCGCCATCGAGAAGAAGCGCCGCAAGTCCAATCCGCCCGCGCCGTTCAACACCACCTCGCTCATGGCAGCGGCAAGCTCCATCGGCATCAAGCCCGCGCGCACCATGCGCATCGCCGAGTCGCTTTACATGAACGGCTACACCTCGTACCCCCGCGTCGACAACACGGTGTACCCCGACAACCTCGACCTGCGCGAGGTCCTGGACATCCTCGCCAAGGTTCCCGACTTCCGCGAGGGAGCCGAGTCGTTGCTGGCCAAGGACAAGCTCACCGCCACGCGCGGCAAGCAGGAGACGACCGACCATCCCCCCATTTACCCCACGGGGGCGGCCGACCCGGACAAGCTGCGTCCCGAGGAGTGGAAGCTCTACAGCCTCATCTGCCGTCGCTTCATGGCGACGCTGTCCGAGCCCGCCGTCCTCGAGTCGACGAAGGTCACTCTCGATGTCGCCGGCGAGCCCTTCAACGCGCGCGGCGACGTGCTCGTGGAGCCCGGCTATCGCAGCGTGTATCCCTACGGCCTCAAGAAGGACGAGCAGATGCCGCCGCTTTCCGAGGGCCAGACGCTCGACTTCTGGGACGCCGAGTGCGCCCACAAGCAGACCGAGCCGCCCGCGCGCTTCTCGTCAGGCAAGCTCGTGCAGGAGATGGAGGCCAAGGGCCTGGGCACCAAGGCCACGCGCCACGACATGATCGAGCGCCTCTATAGCCGCCATTACATCGTGAACGATCCCATCGAGCCCACCCAGCTCGGCATCGCCATCATCGACGCGCTCGAGAAGTTCGCCGAGCCCATCACCACGCCCAACATGACCGCCGAGCTCGAAGGCGAGATGACGCAGGTCGCCGATGGCAAGCGCCAGCGCGACGAGGTCGTGCTGCACTCGCGCGAGCTGCTGGGCGGCATCATCGAGGCCCTCATTCCCGAGAAGGACGCCATCGCGGACATGATCAGCGACGCCGTCACGGCCGACAGCCGCGTGGGCGCCTGCCCCAAGTGCGGCGGTGACCTGTGCGTGAAGACCTCGGCCAAGACGCGTTCGAGCTTCGTGGGCTGCAACAACTGGCCCGATTGCGACGTCACCTACCCGCTGCCCCAGGGCCGCTACGAAGCCCTCGAGGAGCCATGCCCCACCTGCGGTGGCCCGCAGATCAAGGTCACGCCCTTCAGGCAGAAGGCCTACAACCACTGTCTCGACCCCGAGTGCCCCACCAACAAGATGGAGGAGATCGTCGTCGGGGAGTGCGCGGTCTGCAAGGAGGCTGGCCGCGAGGGCAAGCTCATCGCCCAGAAGAACCCGCGCACGCTCAAGCGCTTCATTCGCTGCGAGAATTTCGAGCAGTGCGACGTGAGCTATCCGCTCCCGCAGCGCGGTGACATTACCGCCACCGGCGAGGTCTGCGACGAATGCGGAGCTCCCGAGGTCATCGTCTCGACGACGCGCGGACCGTGGCGCATCTGCGTGAACATGAACTGCCCCAAGCGCGAGAAGGAAAAGGCCGAGAAGGCCAAGAAGCCGAGCGGCGGGGCCAAGAAGAAGTCCACGGCAAAGAAGAAGACCGCGGCCAAGAAGTAGACGGAGCACCATATCCGCATGGATGGCAAATCAGATAGCAACGAGGGCCTGTTCCTCACGCTCGAAGGTGACGATGGCGTCGGCAAGTCGACGCAGGCCGACCTCCTCGCCGCCTGGCTCGAAAAACGGGGCCATGGGGTGTTACGTGTGCACGAGCCCGGCGGCACGCGCCTGGGCGAGAAGATCCGCACGCTGCTTCTGGACAAGGACGATGACGCCATGGCGCCCCTCGCCGAGCTCCTGCTCTTCGAGGCGGCCCGCGCCCAGGTGATGAGCGAGGTCATCGAGCCGGCGCTCGCCCGCGGAGAGGTCGTCGTCTGCGATCGCTTCACCGACTCGACCCTGGCCTACCAGGGCTACGGGCGCGAGCTGGGCGCCGAGCTCGTCCGCGCGACGAACGACCTGGCCTGCGGCGGCCGTTATCCCACGCGAACCCTGTTGCTCGCGCTCGATCCGGACGTGGCACGGGAACGGGTCGAGGGCCGCTCGACCGATGGCACGGGAGATCGCATGGAATCCGCCGGTGACGCGTTTCGCGCGCGTTTGCGAGCGGGCTTCGACGAGATAGCCACCGCCGAGCCGCAGCGCGTGCACGTCATCGACGCCAACGGAAGCGTCGCGCAGGTGCACGAGCGCATCTGCGCCGACATCGCCGACTTGCTGGGTGGTCGCGATGAGTAGTCTCTTCGAGGGAATCGTCGGACAGGACCAGGTCACGTCGTACCTGCAGCACGTGCACGACACGGGCAGCGCCACGCACGCCTACCTCATTGCGGGCGGTGATGAGGGCCTTGGCGCCGATATCGCGCTGCGCTTCGCGGCCGGTCTCATCGCCCATGGCGATGCGCAGGTGCAAGACGAGGCCCTGCGTCGCGTCCATCCCGACCTGCACGTCTACACGCCCGGTGGCGCCGACGGCTACCTCGTCGAGCAGGTTCGCGAGCTCACCCATGATGCCGAGCTCGCTCCCATTCGCGCCACGAACAAGGTCTACGTCATCCAGGATGCCCATCGTCTGTCGGGTGCTCCGGCCAATGCGTTTCTCAAGACCCTCGAGGAACCGCCGCTCAACGTCACCTGCATACTCGTGGCCAAGAGCGAGTCCGCCGTGCTCGAGACCCTTCGCAGCCGTTGCGAGGTACTCGTTCTCAACGCAGCATCGGGTGTGCGCGCCGGAAACGCGCAGGTCTTCGATATGCTCTACGCCCTTTCCCGCAACTGCGACAACCGCACGCTGCTGGGCAACTCCAAGCGCTTCGTCGAGCTCGCGCGCGAACGGGCCGCCGCCATGGACGATGACGGGCTCGATGCCGAGGCCTACATCGAGAAGTACGACGACTACCTCTCGCAGGGAGCCAAGAAGCAGATCGAGCTCGCGGGCAAGCGCGAGGCGACGGCGCACGAGCGTGCGGCCCTCTTCGAGTTCTGCGCGCTTTCGCGGGCCTGGTTGCGCGACTGTCTTGTCACGCGCGAGGGAAGCTCGGAGCTGCTTTCGTATCCCGAATGTGCCGACCAGACTTCCCGGGTGGCGCAGACCACGCGCGTATCCGGGCTGATAGATGCGCTCGATGCCGTCAAGGGGGCTTCTGCGCGCATCTCGTATAATGTGACACCACAACTTGCCATTGACGCAATGTTCTTGGAAATCAGGGAGGCTTTATGCCATTAGTAGCGTCCGTTCGACTTCGCTACGCGTCCCAGGACTATTGGTTCGATCCCGCCGGCCTCGAGTTGAAGGCGGGTGACCACGTGCTGGTCGAGACGAGCAAGGGTACCGAAATCGGCCTGTGTACCCATGACGTCACCGAGGTCGACGAAGCCGAGGTCACCAAACCGCTCAAGCCGGTCGTGCGCATCGCGACCGAGGAGGACCTCGCGAAGAGCGATGAGATAGCCGCGCGTGACCAGGAGGCGCTTGCCATCTTCCACGACCTCGTCGAGAAGAATCACCTCGACATGAGCCCTTCGGCGGTCGAGTTCTCGTTCGACGAGTCCCATGCGACGTTCTACTTCACCTCGGACGAACGCGTGGACTTCCGCGGGCTCGTGCGCGACCTCGCGGCCGAGTTCCACACGCGCGTGGACATGCGCCAGATAGGCCCGCGTGACGAGGCCCGCATGCTCGGCGGTCTGGGCCATTGCGGCGAGGAGCTGTGCTGCGCGCGTCTGGGCGGGGAGTTCCAGCCGGTGAGCATACGCATGGCCAAGGAGCAGGACCTTCCGCTCAACCCCACCAAGATTTCGGGCCTGTGCGGCAGGCTCATGTGCTGCCTACGCTACGAATACGAGGCCTACAAGGACTTCAAGGGACGCGCTCCCAAGAAGAACGCCCTCATCGACACGCCGGCCGGCATGGGCAAGGTCGTCGAGTTCGACACGCCGCGCGAGACCGTGCGCCTGCGCATGGAGGACGGCTCGAGCCTCATCCTTCCCGTTTCGTCCCTCGATACGGGCGACAAGGTTCCCCGCGAGGGCGAGCGCATTCGCCCCTGCCATATCTCCCAGGAGAACTTCGACAAGATCATGGAGGAGCTGAGCAACGACAGCAATCTTGCCATGATGGGCGAGAAGCTGTTCTCCGATGATCCCAACCTTGCCGATGCCACGGCCGAGGGCGGCTCCCTCGAGCGCGTCCACCGCCGCAAGCGCGGCTCCTCGGGTTCCTCGTCCCGCGGTTCGTCGGGAGATTCGGGGCGCAAGCCACGCAAGCGCGGTGCCTCCTCGTCGTCGGAGCCCAAGCCCCGTGACGAGCGCAAGCGCCGTCGTTCCGTCTCCGCGACCGACGGCAGCGAAATCAAGCACGATGATTCCGCGCGGAAAAAGGCGGATGATTCCAGGGACGGCCAATCCTCCGGTAACGGTAGCCGTTCGCGCAACCGCCGCAGGCGCTCGAGCGGCAAGCCGCGACAGGGCGGACAGGGCACGCAGAACAAGGACAACGCGCAGGGCAAGAGCCAGGGGTCGTCGCGTCCGCGTCCCGGTCAGCATTCGTCGACCGTGAGCGGAAACGCGTCCCAGGGCAACGGCTCGAACGGTTCGAATGGTTCAGGTAGCAAGCCGCGCCGTCGCAGGCGTCGCGGTGGCACAGGCAACGGCAACGGTTCGGGCAAGCCGGGCGAGGGCAAGGCGAGCGAGTAATCCGCGCAGGGCAGGAGAAGCACATGGCACGCAATATGACGCTGCTGACCGATCTCTACGAGATCACGATGGCCCAGGGCTATTGGTCGCAGGGCAAGCTCGACACCGAGGCGTGCTTCTATTCGTTCTATCGCGACAACCCCTTCGGGGGAGGATACGGCGTCTTCTGCGGCGCCAACCAGATCGCCGAGCTCGTCGACGGCTTTGGCTTCACCGATGACGACATCGAATACCTCGCGTCCCTGACCACCGCGGCAAAGACGCCTCTTTTCGATCCCGGCTTCCTCACCTGGCTGCGCCAGCTCGAGCTGTCGGTCGACATATGCGCTGTGCCGGAGGGCTCTCCCGTTTTCCCGCGTGAGCCGCTCGTGCGCGTGACCGGCCCGCTACTGCAATGCCAGTTGCTCGAGCCGGCCATCCTCAACGGCATCAACTTCCAGACGCTTATCGCGACCAAGGCCGCGCGCATCTGCAAGGCGGCCGAGGGACGCCCCGTCTCCGAGTTCGGCCTGCGCCGCGCCCAAGGCCCCGATGGCGCGATGTCGGCGTCGCGTGCCGCCTACGTGGGCGGATGCGCCTCGGTGGCCAACGTGCTCGCGGGCAAGCGCTACGGCATTCCCGTTGGCGGCACCCATGCGCATTCGTGGGTCATGTCGTTTCCCGACGAGCTCACCGCCTTCAGGGCGTATGCGGCCGAGATGCCCGACAACTGCACGCTGCTCGTGGACACCTATGACGTCAGGCAGGGCGTGAGCAACGCCATTATCGTCGCCCGCGAGCTCGCGCAAAACGGCCACAGGCTCCAGGCCGTTCGCATCGACTCGGGCGACCTCGCCTGGCTCTCCAAGATGGCGCGTTCCATGCTTGACCGCGCCGGTTTTCCCGACGTGGGCATCGTGCTCTCCAACGACCTGGACGAGTACACGATCATGTCGCTCAACGACCAGAAGGCCCAGTACACGTCCCTCGGCGTGGGCACGCACCTGGCAGCCGCCTATGGCCAGCCGGCCCTCGGCGGCGTCTACAAGCTCTCGGCCATTCGCGAGCCGGGGCAAGACGAATGGAGCCCACGCCTCAAGATTTCCGAGCAGCTCTACAAGCGCACCATCCCCGGCGTGCTCGACGTGCGCCGCTACTTCAATGCCGACGGGCGACTGGCCGGCGATCTCATCATCGATGTGAACGACGACGTGCCCGCGGACGCCATCATGGTCGACCCGCTCGATGCGACGCGCCGCAAGAAGGTGGAGGGATGCTTCGAGACACTGCTCAAGCCGCTCGTGAGCGACGGCAGGGTCAACGACGTCGACCTCTCGGCCCAAAGCGCGCGCGAGAGATGTATCGGGCAGCTCGCGATTCTGGACGATTCGATCAAGCGTTTCATGAACCCGCACGAATACCCTTGCGGCATCGAGCGCGGCCTCTTCCAGAGGCGCAACGACATGGTTATCGCCACGGGCAGAAACAGCTCGCTGTACGATTAGCTAATGAGACAAATACCCTGTGTATTTGTCTCATTTACCCGGTCAGAAGAAGGAGACAGGTAATGCCAGAAGATAAGATTCAGTGCCGCTTGGTTCTCGACTCATGTTGTGACCTACCCCTCGAGATACTCGAGAACGCCAAGGTGGACTTCCTGGAGTTTCCGTTCAACATGAACGACGGCGAGCACTTCGACGACATGTGGAAGAGCATGTCCGCCAAGGAGTTCTACGACCGCATGCGCAAGGGCGAGGTCTCGGGCACGGCGCAGGTCCCCGTCTCCGAAATCACCGAGCGCTTCGAAGCCTACGCCAAGGAGGGCACGCCCACGGTGTACCTCGGCTTCAGCTCCGCGCTTTCCGGCACCTTCGGCCTCGTCGAGCAGGTTGTCGCAGATATCAGGGAGCAGTACCCCGACTTCGAGATATACGTGATCGACACCAAGCTCGCGTCGATTGCCGAGGGTCTGCTCGCCTACGAGGCCATCAACCAGCGTAACCGCGGCCTTTCGGCCAAGCAGCTCGCGGCGTGGGCCGAGGAGGCGCGCTGGTTCGTGAACTGCCTGTTCACCGTCGACGAGCTCGAGTACCTGCGCAGGGGCGGTCGCATTCCGGCAGCTGCTGCCACCATCGGCGCGAAGCTCAACATCAAGCCGCTGCTCGCCTTCGACCTCGACGGAGCCCTCTCGCTCACGGGCGTCGCCCGCGGCCGCAAGAAGTCCCTCAAGGCCCTGGTCAAGTGCTATGACGAGAACCATGCCGAGGGGCACGGGTCAAATGGCGTCGTGCTCACGGCTTCGGCCGATGCCGACGGTGACGTCAAGTGGGTCGAGGAGCACCTCGACCGTCCCGATGGCGCCATCCCCGCCATCCGCAGCCAGATTGGCCCCGTCATCGGCTCACACGTCGGTCCGGGTATGGTCGCGGTCGTGTTCTGGGGCGATGACCGCCGCGAGAAGATTTCCATCGCCGATCGCATCGCAAACAAGATAAACAGTGGGGAGTAGTCGATGTTAAGTCCGCTCGACACGCGCATCACGTTCTTTGGCGGCGCGGCGCAGCCAGCCGCCGTCGAGGCAATCGTCAGGCTCAAGATGGCGGGTTACGACGTCGTCGTCGCGAGCCACGACCCGCGCGAGGCTCCTGCTCTGCGCGATGCGGGCGTGGTCTTCGTCGATGACCGCATGGAGGCCCTGCTCGGCAGTCAGGTCGTCATCACCTCGTTGCGCACCACGGCCGACGTGGAGAACCTGTACCTGGGCGACGAGGGCCTGCTCGAACTCATGGATCCGGGTACCTTCTGCATCGACCTGAGCATATCGAGCCCGCGTCTCGCCCGCGAGATCCAGGCGGTTGCCGCCGTCTCCGACATCGAGGTGCTCGACGCCCCCATCGTCTGCGTGGGCGAGCACGAGCAGCCCGTGGCCTTCGTGGGTGGCGACCCGCAGGCGCAGGAGACCCTTTCGCCGCTGTTCCCGTTCCTCGCGCCCCGCATCATGCCGCAGGAGGCGGCGGGCGACGGACAGTTCGCGGCCATGATCAGCATCATCGCGCTGGCCGGGTCGCTCATGGGCGCCGTCGAGGCCATTTCGCTCGCGCACATCGCGGGCTTTCCCGAGAAGAACGCGCTCAACGTGCTTGCCTCGACTTCGGGTGGCTCCCGCGCGCTCGTCGACTACATCCCGCAGGTGCTCGGTCATGACTACACGGGGGCCATCGACATCGCGAGCTTCCTCGACATGCTCGACGTGGCGCTGGACGTCGCCGAAGAGCTCGAGGTGACCATCCCCATGACCGAAACCGCCTATCAGCTCTACGAACTGCTGCAGGTGGTCGGCGGGGAGGAAATGAGCATCCAGGCGCTCGCGCTGCTTTACGAAGACGAGCAGACCTGCGCCGACTACGGTCTGGATTGGGCGCTCGCCGACGGCTTCAACGAACGCTGCGAGCGGTTCGACGACCTCTTCGGCGGCTCGGACCTCTTCGATGACAACGACATGCCGGGGTCTTCCGGCCGTTCGCACGGCGCTCCCCCGCCCATCGACGGCTTCTTCTCGAAGAACTAGACGAGCACGGTGCCATGGAGCTCTTCGCGACATGCGGCAGCGGGCTCGAGCCGATTCTCGGTCAGGAGCTACGTGACCTCGGAATGGACGAGGTTCGACCCCTGACCGGTGGTGTCGCGTTTACGGCGAACCTGGAGCAGATCTACACCGCCCTGCTGTGGTCGCGTGTCGCGAGTCGCATCCTCCTGGTGGTCGAACGCGTCAAGGCGTCGGATTCCGATAGTATCTACGCGGGCGTGCACGAGCTTGCCTGGGAGGATTACGTCGCCGTGGGGGCGACCATCGCCGTGAGTGCCCGTGGCACCAACGACCAGTTGCGCGACACCCGCTATACGGCGTTGCGCGTGAAGGACGCCATCTGCGACCGGCTGCGTGACGTGCGCGGCGAACGTCCGGACGTTGACGCCCAGCATCCCGATCTGCGCATCCAGGTGAACCTGCGTGGCAACCGCGCGACCATCTACCTCGACCTGTCGGGAACGTCGCTGGAGGACCGCGGCTATCGCGAAGCCGCGCGAGGCACCTCCCCGTTCGTGCACGAGACGCTTGCGGCGGGCATGCTGCTTGCAATCGGCTGGCCCGAACGCGCGCGCCGTGGCGAAGTGCTCGTGGATAGCATGGCCGCTGCCGGCACCCTCGCCATCGAGGCCGCCTTGATAGCAGCCGACATAGCTCCGGGTATCACGCGCTCCAACTGGGGCTTTGCCGGGTGGTTCGGTCACGACGAGGGGCTTTGGGAAGCCGCCCTCGATGCAGCCGACGCCCGTGCGCAAGAGGGGCGGCGCGCGGTCGCGATATACGCGACGGACGCGCGCGAACGAGAGATAGCCTGCGCGCAAGCCCGGGCCAAGGCCGCCGCCGTGGCATCCCTCATCGAGTTCCTGGCAGACGAGAACGCGCTAGATACCGCGCTCGCACGACATCATGATGTTCGCGGCGTGTTCGCGAGCTGCCTCTTCGTTACCGCCGAGGTTCCCGAGGCGACGTTGCCCGCATGCTATGCGCAGCTTGCACGCCAGCTCCTTGGCTACAAGCAGCTCGATGCGGCCGTCATGCTCGTGGGTAGCCAAGATGCCGATGCCTATCTGGGCATGGAGCGCAGCGAGGGCTTTGCGTGCATGAACGGCTCTGCCCCCTGCGATATCGCGCTCTTCGACCTGCATGCGAGCGCGGGGCAACGGACGCAGGTGAGTGTGCGCGATTGCGACATCGCGGTTTACGACGCGGGAGCCCAGCAATTCGCCGACCGCCTCAACAAGGTCTTCAAGCATCGCCGCAAATGGGCTGCCAAGAACAAGGTCTCGGCCTTTCGCATCTACGATGCCGACCTTCCCGACTACAACATGGCCATCGACCTCTACGAGGGAGCGGGCAAGGATGCGGGCAGGCGGCTCGTGCACGTTGCCGAGTACGTGCCCCCCAAGAACATCGATGCGGCCAAGGCCGCGCGCCGCATGACCGATGCCCTCAACATCGCGAGCGTCGTGCTCGATGTTCCCGCGGACGACATCTTCGTGAAGCGTCGCGTTCGGGCCAAGGGCGGTTCGCAATACGCAAGAAATGAGACAGTTTGGTCAGACACATCTGTCTCATTCGCCCGGTCAGGGGCACTTGTTACGCAGGAGAACGGGCTGCTGTTCGAGGTGGACCTCGCGAGCTATCTCGACACGGGCCTGTTCCTCGACCATCGCGACACGCGCGAGCTGGTCGGCAAGCTCGCCGCGGGCAAGAGCTTCCTCAACCTCTTCGCCTACACCTGCACGGCCAGCGTCTATGCAGCCGCACGCGGGGCGAAGTTCACGACGAGCGTCGACCTCTCGAACACCTACCTGCAATGGGGCGAGCGCAACATGGAGCTCAACGGCCTCATGAACGGCCATCAGGAGTTCGTGCGCGCCGATTGCGTCGAGTGGGTCACCCAGACGCGGCACACCAAGATGCGCTGGGACCTCATCTTCGTCGACCCGCCCACCTTCTCGAATTCCGCGAAGATGCGCCAACGCGGATGGGACGTGCAACGCGACCACGCGGAACTGCTCATCGGCGTGAGCCGACTGCTGACCCGTGGCGGTGCCGCCG
This sequence comes from uncultured Coriobacteriia bacterium, assembly GCA_949879855.1. Taxonomy (GTDB): domain Bacteria; phylum Actinomycetota; class Coriobacteriia; order Coriobacteriales; family QAMH01; genus QAMH01. The sequence goes on along the minus strand of CATLBX010000002.1, from coordinate 51,093 downwards.
TCTTCTCGTGTAATCTGCGTGGATTCAAGCTCGACCGGGAGACGATCGAACGCGCGGGCGTGCAGGTCGTGGACATCACCGACAAGACCATACCGTTGGATTTCGAGCGTCACGCCAAGGTCCACCATTGTTTTGTTTTGCGGAGAATCTAGCGCACGCGTTTATCTGCTGCGTGATACACTAGATGTGCTCCTCCCAAGTCTGTGGTTGCGAGCTGGTAAAACGGCTCTAGTCCAAGGCAGATGCGGTCGAAAGGATCCACGTAAGCGTGCGGGTTTCCCGGACGTGAGCATGGCGCATCTTAGGGGTAAGACGTACCGTCCGTTAAGGTCACATACGGTGGCCCGGGCGAGAAAATGAGTAGTGAGATAGTATCAGGCAAAAGTTTCTGTATGCGAGTGTGGGGTCAAAAACCAGGTCAGTTGGGAGGAGCGCTTCCACTGGCCCATGACAAACGGAGCAAGATGTTCGCAAAGCAAATCAAGTCCAAGGGAATATCCGCAATCGCCATGGCGCTCGCCGCCTGCATGCTCGCCGTGATCGGGCTGTCCGCATGCCAGCTTCAGACCAAAACCCAGGTCGAGAGCAACCTCACGCCCAAGCTGGACGCTTCGGCAACCATCACCGAGGGCGTGCTCACCGTCGGCATCAACACGAGCAACTCCCCCTACGGTGGCACCAACTCGAGCAACCAGACCGTGGGCATCGACGTTGACGTCGCCGCAGCCGTGGCCCAGGAACTGGGCTTGCGCATGCAGATCATCGACGTGGGTTCGAGTGGCCGCTTCGCGCTCAGCAACAAGCAGGTCGACGTCGCGCTCGGGCTCACCAAGTCCGGCACGGGCGACCTTGTCACCTACAGCGATCCCTACCTGACCGACGGCCTCTCGCTGTTCTGTCTGAGCACCAATCGCCCCGTCTCCATCGAGGACGTCGCGGCGCAGGCCAACGCCGGTACCGCCAAGATCCTCGTCCAGGCCGAAACCACCGCCGCGAGCAAGGTGCAGGAGCTCCTGGGCATCGACAAGGTCGTCGCCATGCCCACCATGCAGGCCGCGTTCGACGCGCTTAGCAACGGCGAGCAGAAGTTCCTCGTGACCGATGCGGTCATCGGCGACTACTTCGCGCGCAACTACGAGAACGTCATCCGCATGGGCTTCCTCGGCGCAGACTGCGTCACGCCCATCTACGCGGTGACCCTCACGCAGAGCTCCGCGCTTTCGAGCGGCGTCAACGCCGCCATCAAGACCATCAACGAGAACGGCGTCATGCGCGTCATCGCGACCAAGTGGCTGGGCTCCGACGGAGACACGCTGCTTGCGGGCAAGACCGACCTGGCAACTCTGCCGGCGAAGGCCTTTGGCGTTGGCGAGCAACCCGCTCCCGAAAACCCGGACGAACCCAATCCCGACACGCCGGAAGACCCAGGTGAGGAGGATGCGGGCCAGCAATCCGGCGACGAGTAGAACGAGTCAGCCCACGATCAAGGAGGTTTATCATGGCTATTACAGTTTCAGGGCGAAAGATGAACGTCACCCCTGCCATCAAGGATTACGTCGACGAGAAGATCGCCCGCTCGCTCGAGGTCTTCGATAGCGCCGCCATGGACGCCGAAGTCGTCCTGCGCACCGAGAAGAACCCGGCCATCTCGCTCAACGCCATCTGCGAGGTCACGGTCAACGCCAAGGGTGCCGTCATCCGCGTGGCAGAATCCGCCGAGGACATGTACGCGGCCATCGACCTGGCCTCCGACAAGGTCGCCCGCCAGCTGCGCAAGTACAAGACGCGTCTCGTCGAGCGTCGCGGCGGCAGGAGCACCATCCGTCACCTCCAGCCCGAAGAGCTCGACATCCCCGATGTCATTCCCACCGAGCCCGAGGAAGACGACGATCTGCTCGTACGCCTGAAGGAAGTCGAGATGGAGCCCATGACCGAGGAGCACGCCCTCGTGCAGACCGACCTGCTCGGCCATGACTTCTTCGTCTACTTCGACCAGGACGCCCATCAGGTCCAGGTCATCTACCATCGCAAGAACGGCGGTTACGGCATCATCAGGCCCATCGTCAACGCCTAGGGGTAACGCGATATGGAGCGCGAGCAATTGCGCTCCATGTATTCACGCGGGTGCCCATCTGGCCATTTGTGCGTAATGCTACATTCGTGCCAGTCACAACCTGCTATGATGTGAAAGCGGACTTGCTTAAACTGCAAGTCCGCTCGCATATTCAGGTTGAAAGGAAGCTGACTCACATGGCACGCGTGTACAACTTTTCCGCCGGTCCGGCGGTACTCCCCGAGGAGGTCCTGCAACAGGCCGCAGACGAGATGCTCGATTACGAGGGCTGCGGCATGTCCGTCATGGAGATGAGCCATCGCTCCGCGGCTTTCACCAAGATCATTACCGAGGCCGAGGCCGACCTGCGCGAGCTCATGAACATTCCGGACAACTACAAGGTGCTCTTCCTGCAGGGCGGTGACTCGCTGCTGTTCGCATCGGTGTTCATGAACCTCGCCACCAATGGCAAGGCCGACTACATCGTCACGGGCAGCTGGTCGAAGAAGGCGCTCAAGGAGGCCGAGATCCTGGGTGACCCCAAGGTCGTGGCGACTGGTGCCGACGACAACTTCTCGAGCATCCCCGACCTCTCCGACCTCGACATCCGCGATGACGCGTCCTATGTCTACATCTGCGAGAACGAGACCATCCAGGGTAACCGCATTCACGAGCTGCCCAACACCAAGGGCCATGTGCTCGTGGCCGACCAGAGTTCGATGTTCCTGTCCGAGCCGGTGGATGTGAGCAAGTACGGTCTCATCCACGCGGGCGTGCAGAAGAACGTGGGTCCCTCCGGCGTGCAGATCGTCATCGTGCGCGAGGACCTCATCCCGGACGACCTGCCCGGCGTGCCCACGATGCTGCGCTTCAAGACGCAGGCCGATGCCGGTAGCCTCTACAACACGCCGCCGTGCTATGGCATCTACGTGTGCGGCCTCGTGTTCAAGTGGATCAAGGAGCTCGGTGGCCTCGAGGCCATGAAGGAGCGCAACGAGGCCAAGGCCAAGCTGCTCTATGACTTCCTCGACCAGAGCGAGCTCTTCAAGGGCACGGTCGTGCCCGAGGACCGCTCCATCATGAACGTCCCCTTCGTCACGGGCGACGAGGAGCTCGACAAGAAGTTCATCGCCGAGGCGACCGCCGCCGGCCTGGTCAATATCAAGGGCCATCGCAGCGTGGGTGGCATGCGTGCGAGCATCTACAACGCTATGCCCATCGAGGGCGTCCAGGCTCTCGTCGATTTCATGGGTGAGTTCGAAGCCAACAACAAATGAGACAAATACACGGGGTAGTAGTCTCATTTCGGAGGGGCGTCCGCATCGCGCGGGCGCCCTTTTTGTTCTTACCTGTCATTTCGCTCGAAATGGCAGAAGTTGCCGACGAAGCGCCTTCTAATGGGACGGGATTGCTCGCGAACACCTTAACGTCAGTTGTGAAGGGGATATGTAGGGAATGTGACGGCTTTTGAGCATGTCACGGGCTTACGCTAAAGTGATATGCCACATGCACGTAAACGAAGCGTAAATGAGGTCACCTTTTGCTGCAACACGCACTCAACCGAGGCATCGTCCTGGCGCTTGCATCCCTAATCGCGCTGGTGTTTGGTCTTGTCGGCAGCGGGTTTGTGCAGACATCCATCGCAGACGAAGAAGCAGACGAGCTCGAGGCGCAGGTTAAGTCGAGCGCCGATGCCTACAACGACGCCATCTCGCGCCAGGAGGAGCTTGCGTCCGAGATAGCGCAGCTCGATGCCCGCATTGCCGAGCTCGAAGCCAAGCTCCCCGCACAGCGCGAGCGCTCCGACGAGAGCGTGCGGGCGCTCTACAAGTACGAGTACGATTCGTCGAGCATCCTCATGATGCTGCTCGAGTCCACGAGCGTCACCGACATGCTGGCCATCGTCGATTCCTACAACTGGATCCTCGAGTACAACACGGCGGAAATCCAGAACGCCATCCAGATGGAATCCGAGCTCAAGAACGCTAGGCAGCAGCTCGAAAGCGACAAGGCGGGTGCAGACCAGGCGGCGCAGGACGCACTCGCGTCGCTGCAGCAGGCCCGCGAGGCCCGCGAGCGCGTGGCGGCACGGGCCGCCGCAGCCCAGGCCGCGGAGCAGCAGGCAAACCAGTACGTCATCAACTCATCCTCGGCAAGTGCCGAGGAAAAGCAGGCCGCAAGTGCGGCAAGCAGCGCGGCATCGTCGGCAAGCGCCTCCCATGTGGGATGGTCGGCCGACAAGGCCGATTTCGTCGACAGCTGGGCACCGCGCATCGACGCGTACCTCTCGGGTTCGCCCATGGCCGGCACGGGCGAGTACTACGCGGCTGCCGCCTGGGACAACGGCGTCGACCCGCGCTGGGCGCCGGCCATCTCCTATGTCGAGAGCAGCAAGGGCGCCGCGTGCTTCCGCTCGCACAACGCATGGGGATACGGCAGCTACAGCTTCGGCTCATGGGAAGAGGGCATCAACAGGGTCGTCTCCGCGCTGGGCGGGTCGTTGTACGGCGGCTATCTCACGCGCGAGGCCGCTGCTACGTACTGCCCTTCCAACGCCGGCCATTGGTATAGCACCTGTGCGGAGCAAATGGCCCTCATCTAATGCAGGGTTTGACAAGTACCGTCAAATAATGAGACAGATTGGTCAGACAAATCTGTCTCATTTATCATGGTGCCATGGAGCTCGTAATCACATCTATTGTGCTCATCGTCGTGGGCGTCGGCATTGGCGTGCTGTCGGGATTGCTCGGTATCGGTGGCGGCACCATCATTATTCCCGTCCTGCGCCTGGGTTACGGACTCGACGCCTTCATGGCCACGGCGACCTCGCTCTTCGCGATCATCCCCATCTCGCTCGCGGGTGCCGTCACGCACATTCGCTCGCGCACCTGCATTCCCAAGCTCGGCATCGTCCTTGGCGTGGCGGGTGCTATCACCTCGTCTGCCGGTGTGTACCTGGGATCGATATCGCCGGCGTGGCTCATCATGCTCGTGGCAGCGGTCATCATCGCGTATTCGGCGTTCACCATGCTCAGCAAAGCCCTTCGCATGGGCGGCAACAAGAGGGGGACAGACCCTCGTACTTCGCCGCAGGTGGCAATCGGGGGACAAACCCTCGAATCCACGCCGCCTGACAATAAGGGGACAGACCCTCACGTGTCATGTCCCGTGCCCCCCGCGCTCACGGCACGCAACATCGTCCTCGGCATCGTCATCGGCCTGATAGCGGGCTTCGCCTCGGGCTACGTGGGTGTGGGCGGCGGCTTCATCATGGTGCCGCTCATGACGGCGTGGCTCGGCATCCCCATGAAAAACACCTCGGGCACCTCGCTCATCGCCATCATCATTCTGGCGATTCCGGGCGTCATCCAGCAGGCCATGCTCGGCCATATCGATTACCTGGCGGGCGTCATGCTGTGCGTGGGCGCAATTCCCGGCGCCGTGCTGGGCGCGAAGCTCGTTCCGCGCGTGCCCGAACGCACGCTGCGCTTCATCTTCTCGGGTCTGCTCGCCGTGGCGGCCGTGATGCTCGTCGTCAACGAGCTCTTCCTCGCGTAGAGTGCCATTTCGAGCGAAGGAGACGTAGCAACGCCCCCACTGTCATTTCGAGCGAAGGGGCGAAGCCCTGGAGTCGAGAAATCTCGGTCTCAACCACAGCGGAAGGACGAGATTTCTCCACTACGCCGCCTGACGGCGGCTCCGGTCGAAATGATATGGAGAGCAAGTCTGACGGTGGCTCCGGTCGAAATGACATTGGGGGCTGGTTATAATGAACGATTACGCTATCAAAGCCCAATGACGAGGGAAACGACGGTATCGCGATGACCAAGCGCAACGAAACGAAGATGACCGGAGCCCAGTGCCTCATTCGCGCACTCGAGGATGCCGGCGTCGAGACCGTCTTCGGCTATCCCGGCGGCCACGCCCTCGACATCTACGACGCGCTCTATGATAGCAGCAAGCTCGATCACGTCCTCGTGCGCCACGAGCAGGGCGCCGTGCACGCGGCCGACGGTTATGCGCGGGCTACCGGCAAGCCGGGCACCGTCATCGTCACGAGCGGCCCCGGTGCCACCAACACCGTCACGGGCATTGCCACCGCCTACATGGACTCCATCCCGCTCGTCGTCATCACCGGGCAGGTGCCTACCGACGCGCTGGGCAGCGACGCGTTCCAGGAGTCGGATATGACGGGCATCACGCTTCCCATCGTCAAGCACAGCTATCTCGTCAAGAGCGCGGCGGATATTCCCGCGACTGTCGCCCAGGCCTATCACATCGCCTCGACGGGCCGTCCGGGCCCCGTGGTCATCGACATCCCGAGCAATCTCGCCCGCGAGCTTGACGTTGCCTATAGCTATCCCGCCGAGGTCAGGCTGCAATCCTACAAGCCCACCTACAAGGGCAATAGCAGGCAGGTAAAGCAGGCGGCCCATGCCATCGAACAGGCGAAGCGCCCCGTCATCTACGCGGGAGGCGGCGTCATCGCCTCGGGCGCCACGTCCGAACTCGCGCAGCTTGCCGAATCCATGCAGATTCCCGTCGCCACCACGCTTACCGGCAAGGGCGGCTTTCCCGAGGATAGCCCGCTCAACTTGGGGATGCTCGGCATGTATGGCCTGCCGGCCGCCAACGAGGCGATGCACCAAAGCGACCTCGTGCTGGCCGTGGGTACGCGCTTCGCGAACCGCTCCACGGGCGATGCGGAGGCATTCGCGCCGCATGCGCGCGTGATACACATCGATATCGATCCCGCCGAGATAGGCAAGAACCACCGCGCCGACATTCCCATCGTGGGCGACGTGAAGACGGTGCTCGGCTCCCTCATCGAGGAGCTGCGCAAGAACGACGCGCAACCGCAAACCTCCGCATGGCTCGAGAGCATCGTGCAATGGAAGCGCGAGCAGCCCCACCGCATCATGCGCGACGAGCAGACGATTCGCCCCGAGCAGGTGATGATGCTCCTGGACGATCTCACGAAGGACCGCGACACCATTTTCACGACCGACGTGGGCCAGCACCAGATGTGGGCGAGCCAGCTCATCCACACCACGAGGCCGCGCGGCTTCGCGTCGAGCGGCGGTGCGGGAACCATGGGGTTCGGCCTGCCGGCGGCCATGGGTGCCCAGCTCGGATTGCCCCACAGCCGCGTCATCTGCATCACGGGCGATGGCTCCATCCAGATGAACATCCAGGAGATGGCCACGATTCGCGAGAACAACCTGCCGGTCAAGGTGTTGTTGCTCGACAATAGCTGCCTGGGCATGGTGCGCCAGATGCAAGAACAGTTCCACGACGAGCGCTATAGCCAGACGCTGTTCACCGGCAATCCCGATTTCGTCGCGCTGGCCCGCGCCTACGGGTGGAGCGGGCGCAAGGCCGAAAGCCCGTCGGAACTCGAGGCGACCATGCGGCAATGGCTTGCGGACGAAGGGCCGTCGCTCCTGTGGATTCCCATCACGAGCGACGAGGACGTGTATCCCAAGGACGCGTGCGACGGCTCGGCCAAGGGCGTGTCAGACCTGCGAGACGAGGAGTAGCCATGTCGCGTGTTCTTTCGGTATGGGTCGACAACAAGCCGGGCGTGCTGGCCCGCATCGCCGGCCTCGTCTCGCGTCGTGGCTTCAACATCGAATCGCTGGCCGTCAGCAATACCGAGGAGGACGTGCGCAGCCGCGTGACCATGGTGGTCGACGCCGACGAGCATATCGTCGAGCAGGTGACCAAGCAGCTTCATAAGCTCATCAACGTCTACAAGGTGACCGACCTCACCGACATGGACCACATCGAGCGCGAACTCGTGCTCTTCAAGGTGGATGCGCCCCCCGAGAAGCGTGGCGAGATTATCGAGCTTGCGAGGAACTTCGGGGCCAAGATCGACGGCGGGGCAAGCGACTCGCTCATCATCGAGCTGACCGAGACAGCCGGAAGGCTCGAGGCTTTCGAGACGCTTCTGAGCCCTTACGGCATCCGCGAAGTGATGCGCACTGGCAGGATCGCCCTGGCGAACGACTAGTGCCCGACTAGCAACCATTTGGTCGGCGCAATGAGAAATCTGTCTTGAGCAAACTTCTCATTATTTAACCGTGGAGGACAAGCCCAGATTGAGGGCATCTCGAGCAGATTCGATATTTACACAACACGGGTTTAGCGAAAGGTGTTTGAGCGTGCGGTCTTTGCACGCGAGTTCTTTCGCGGTGTTGCGAAAATATCGAATTGGGCGCGAGAGCCAGCCCTCAATCTGGGCTTAGTCCGTAACCCCATCGGCGTTGCGGATCATCTTGCGCTTGATCTTGCCACCAATGGTCTTGGGCAGGTCATCGACGTATTCCACGATACGCGGGTACTTGTACGGCGCCGTCGTGTGCTTGACGTGGTCTTGCAGTTCCTTGGTGAGCTCGTCGCTCGGCTCGTAGCCCTTCGCGAGGATGATGGACGCCTTCACGACCTTGCCGCGCACCGGGTCCGGAGCGGCGGTGACGGCACACTCGACGACAGCCGGATGCGCCACGAGCGCGCTTTCCACCTCGAAGGGGCCGATGCGGTAGCCGGAGCACTTGATGACGTCGTCGTTGCGACCCACGAAGAAGCAGTACCCATCGGTGTCGCGCCACGCCATGTCGTGCAGGTTGTAGTATTCGCCGCCCACAGCCTCGGCCGTGCGTTCGGGCTCGTTGTAGTAGCCGACGAACAGGCCCGGCGGATAGGCTTCCTTGAGGCCCGTGACGCAGATAGCACCTTCGCTACCATCGTCGACTTCGCGGCCGTCATCGTCGAGGAGCTTGATGTTGAGCAGCGGGCTCGGCTTGCCCATCGAGCCAGGACGCGGCTCGATCCACGGATAGGTGGCTAGCAGCACGGGACCCTCCGTCTGGCCAAAGCCCTCGCGGATTTTCTTGCCCGTGAGCTTTTCCCACTGGATGGTCACCTCGCCGTTGAGGGGCTCGCCTGCGGTTGCGAAGTTCTCGATGGACGAAAGGTCGTAGGCCGAGACGTCTTCCTGCAGCATGAAGCGATACATGGTAGGCGGCGCGCAGAACGTCGCGAGGTCATAGTCCTGCATGACCTGCAGCAGCTTGGCGGGTATGAACTTGTCCATGTCGTAGCAGAAGATCGTCGCGCCGGCGATCCACTGGCCGTAGATCTTGCCCCAGCCAAACTTGGCCCAGCCGCTGTCGGTCACGGACATGTGCAGGCGGTTCTCGCGCACCTGCTGCCAGTACTTGGCGGTGAGGATATGGCCGAGGGGATGCTTGAAGCTGTGCTCGACGGCCTTGGCGTTGCCGGTCGTGCCGCTCGTGAAGTAGATGAGCATGATGTCGTCGATGGACGTGGCGGCGTCTCCCGTGGGGCGCTCCCATTCGTCGCTCGCGCCCTCGACGAGCTCGTCGAAGGACAGCCAGCCATCGTGCGTGCCGGCGACGAGCACCTTGTCCTTGATGCTCGTGGCCTTGGGCAGCGCGCCTTCCACCTGCTCGACCACGTAGTCGTCGTCAACGCAAATCACCATCTTCACGTCGGCGGAATTCGCGCGGTAGGCGATGTCCTTCGAGGTGAGCTGGATGGTCGCGGGGATGATCGAGGCGCCGATCTTGGCGAGCGCCACCGCGCACACCCAGTATTCCCAGCGGCGGCGCAGCATCATCATGACGACGTCGCCCTTGCGAATGCCGAGCTGCCAAAACGCGTTGGCCGCACGGTTCGAGAGACGCGAGATGTCCGTGAACGTGAAGGTGCGCTCCTCGCCGGCGTCGTTGATCCACACGAGGGCCTTCTTCTCGGGTTCGACGCGCGCCCACTCGTCAACGACGTCGTAGGCGAAATTGAAGTTCTCGGGAACCTCTATCTGGAAGTTCTCGTAGAAGTCCTCGTAGGAATCGAATTCGATGCGGGGGCAATATTTCTTGAGTATGTAGTCCACGGTCTATCCTGTTCTTTCCTAAATGAGACAAATACCCTGTGTATTTGTCTCATTCGCTGATGATGGTGAGGAACTTGGCGGGCACATCGCTGTTGCAGCGCTGCCCGTGCATGTGCTCCGGATTGAAGAAGATGGAATCACCCGCATCGAGGATGATTTCGCGGTCGTCGAAGGTGAAGACGATGGAACCCTCGAGGATGTAGTTGAACTCCTGGCCGCGGTGGTCGACGAGCTCTGCGGGCTCGTCGTGGGGGTCAAGCGTAACGAGCAGCGGCTGGAAGTCCTTCTGCGTGAAGCGCCAGGCCAGGTCCTCGAAGTGGTAGCCGGGGATGCGGTCGACCTCGCGGCCCTCGCCCGCCTTGATGAGATGGAAGGTGTCGAGGTGTCCCGACTTGCCCGTCAGGATCTCGGTGAACTCGATGCCGAAGCGGTTGGCCATGTGATAGATGGCCGAGATGGGCACGTCGGCGCCGGTCTCCTCCCACTTGGTGTAGGTCTCCAGATCGACGTCGAGGTCGGCTGCCATGTCCTCGCGCGTGACGTCGCAGGCCTCGCGAATGCCCTGGATGCGCTGCCCGATGGCGATGAAATCAGTTGACATGATCGACCTTTCTCTGGAGCGGAATTGCTGTTGAGGATATATCGTGACCGTGTGCCATGCAAGCAAAACGCCCGTGTTTGCGCAGGTTATGGCTTATGGGAACCTGCGCTTACTGAACGTCGGCCCAACGCCCCGCGAAACCGGCGTCGTTGCCGACAACGTCGCCTGCGGAGTATCCAGTCATCGTACCGTAGATGACGACCTCGCCGATGCTCGTCTGTGCCTTGACGTCGATGCTGTTCGCCCACGTGGCGCCATGGGCGGTGAACTCGATGTCCTTGCCTTCGATATGCGCGACACCGGATACGACGAAGTCCTTGCCGTTACGCGTGCCTTCGCCCTCGAGCGAACCCCAATCGGTGATGTCGAGCTGCGCCCAGGCAGCATCGCCCTTGAGTTCGAGCTTCGCCTTCCCCTGAAGGTGGTACTTGGGAGTGTCGACGATGACGTCGTATGATGAGGCCATGGGTCGTCCTTTCAAATGTAGCGTTTATGACACTTTAGGGTACTGTAATGTGGCCATATGTATACAGCATGCAGCACTTTAGTGTGCTATATTACTCGGTCAATATCGGCAGGAGAAATGGAGTCCACCGTGAAGGTCCTCATTCCGGAAAAGTTCAACGCAGCGGGCATCGCCGTCCTCGAAGATGCCGGCTACGAAGTCACGTTCAAACCCGACACCACCCCCGAGGAGCTCGTCGAGCTGATTCCCGAGTACGATGCGCTCATCGTTCGCTCGGCCACGACGGTCACTCGCGAGGTCATTGAGGCCGGTAGCAAACTCAAGATCATCGGACGCGCTGGCGTGGGTGTCGACAATATCGACCGCGAGGCGGCGACCGAGCGCGGCATCATCGTGTGCAACGCCCCGCTGTCCAACGTCGTTTCCGCCGCCGAGCAGACCATGGCCCTCATGCTCGCCACCGCACGCAACACCGCGGCCGCGAGCGCTTCGATGAAGGAAGGCAAGTGGGATCGCCCCAAGTTCACGGGCAAGGAGCTCCAGGACAAGACGCTCGGCATCTTCGGTACCGGTCACGTGGGTCTTCTGGTGGCCGAGCGCGCCGCCGCCTTTGGCATGAAGCTCATCGGCTACGACCCGTACTGCCCGCCCGAGCGCGCGGCTCACTACGGCATCACGCTGCTCGATGACATCGACGAGGTGTGCAAGCAATCCGACTTCATCACCCTGCACATGCCCAAGACCCCCGAGACCACGGGCATGATAGGCGCCAAGCAGCTGGCCGAGATGCCCGAGGGTGCCATCGTCCTCAACGTGGCCCGTGGTGGCCTCGTCGACCTCGATGCGCTTGCCGACGCGCTCGAGAACGGCCATCTGGCCGGTGCCGGCATCGACGTGTGGGAGAACGAGCCCGTCTCCGACTCGCCCATCCACAAGTTCGACAACGCCGTCATCACCCCGCACCTGGGCGCGTCCACCAAGGAGGCGCAGGTGCGTGCCGCGACGCAGATCGCCGAATACGTCATTGCCGGCCTCGAGGGCAAGACCGTTGCCACGGCAGTGAATGCCGCGCGCATTCCGGCCGACGTCATGGCGCAGCTCAAGTACTTCATCCCCGTTGCCCAGCGTGGCGGCGAGATTCTGGCGCAGGTCGTCGGTGGTGGCATCGACAAACTCAAGGTGACGGCCTGCGGCAAGATCGCGGAGACCGACCCGGCGATTCTGGGCACCGCGGCTCTGGCTGGCGGCGTGACCTTCAACAGCGAGGTTTCCGTCAACATCATCAACGCGAACTACATCGCCGAGCAGCGTGGCATCGTCGTGGAGACCGCCACCGACCCGCTGTCCGAGAGCTATCCGAGCTATATCGAGATCGTGGCATCGTGCGGCGACGAGGAGTACTCCATCAGCGTCACGCGCGATATGACCTCGGACATGCCGCGCATCGTCAACTTCATGGGGTTGCCCGTCGACTTCGTGCCGATGAAGGACTTCGTGGTGCTCGAGTACGCCGACAAGCCCGGCCAGATTGGCAAGATTGGCACGGTGTTTGGCGATGCCGACATCAACGTCGAGTCCATGCAGATCGCAAAGGATTTCGAGCATCCCCTGGTCGAGGTGCTCATCAACCTGAACCAGCCGGTGCCCGCCAACGTGCGTCGCGAGCTCGAGGCGACGGTCGACACCGAGCGCGTCTGGTATATCGACCTGTAGGGATTTCGAACGCGACGGCGTGCTGTCATTTCGAGCGGAGTGGCGGTCCAATGTCATTTCGAGCGGCGAGGCGGTCCGGTGTCATTTCGACCGAAGTGGACGCAGCGGCGTTCCCACTGTCATTTCGAGCGATGCGAAGCGGAGTCGAGAAATCTCGCCAAGCTCTAGCAGGCCGCGGGTGCCACGCCCGCGGCTTTTTGCGCGGTTTTCGGCAATTTGGATGGAATGAAGCGAGAGTCGGAGGCTTGTGTCACGAATTGTGACTTGTGGCGCATGCCCAGGTGGCGATAGCAGAAAACCTGCACTTGTGACCCGCGCCGTGTGCCACAAGTGTACTTTTTTGACTATCGCGCCAAGAACCGCATGTTTGTGGCACATGGGATGCGTCACAAAGCGCGCTTTTCTGTCACGAGCTTTGGTCGAAGGTGCCGCAATCTTATGATTTTCGTCAGCAAGCCGAAGGGATATCCTTTCCTTAGCATTTCGCAACGAGTATGAGACGAGGCAAGCCGTCCGATGACCAAGGCAATGAACATTCTGTACGAGATTGGTGACACGCTATACGTCAACCTCACCAATCGCTGTCCATGCCGGTGTACGTTCTGCATTCGCGATGAGGGCGATACGGTCAACGGGCACGACGTGCTGTGGCTCGAGCACGAACCCACGGCAGATGAGGTTATTTCCGAGCTGCGCCAGCTCGACCTCGGTCGTTATTCTGAGCTCGTGGTCTGTGGCTACGGCGAACCCACGGAGGCTTTCGACGTGCTCAAGGATGTCGCGCGTTGGGTGAAGGATAGCAGCGCGTTGCCCGTGCGCATAAACACCAACGGCCAGGGCTCGCTCGTTGCCGGACGCGATATTACGCCCGAGCTCGAGGGTCTTATCGATGCGGTGTCGGTGAGTCTCAACAGTCCCGATGCTGACGAGTACCTTGCGCTGACCCGCAGCAGGTTTGGCGACAAGGCCCATCCCGCGATGCTCGAGTTCGCGCGGCGTGCTAGCGCGCATGTGCCCACGGTGACGATGACGACGGTGGGTGGCACAATCACCCACGAGCAGGAAGCGGCATGCCAGGAGCTCTGCGATGAGCTGGGCGTGACCTACCGCGTGCGTCCGCGGACGTGAGGGGAGTTTTATGAAGCACATTGAAGTGGTAGCGGCAATCATCGTTCACGAGGGCAAGATACTCGCGACGCAGCGAGGGTACGGCAACTACGCTGGCAGCTGGGAGTTTCCCGGTGGCAAAATCGAGCCGGGCGAGGCGCCCGAAGCGGCGCTCGTGCGCGAGATTCACGAGGAGCTTGACGCGACCATCGACGTGGGGCCGCTGCTCATAACGGTCGACTACGACTATCCCGAATTCGCGATGACCATGCACTGCTACGTCTGCAAGCTCGAAAGTGAGATGAAGTTGCTCGAGCATAGCGACGCCCGCTGGCTGGAGGCTAGCGAGCTCGATGATGTGGACTGGCTGGCGGCAGACGAAGAGGTTATTGAGACGATAAAGAAGAAGAAAACCATTTAGCTTATATCTACTCATCCAGGTTCGTCGTCAGGTAATCGTATAGATCTGCGCGCACCGGCTCTTCGAGCTCATATCCTATTTCGACAGCCCTTGTGGCCCCGTCGGCCATGGTGATTTCTTTAAACTCCCCTGTTGGATGCATCTCGCCAAGGAAGTAGAACTCCTTGCCCTGGTCCGCATCGTCCTTGTTCTTGCGCATAAACAGAAAGCAGCGCATCTTATTAGTCGTATTGTTCATGAGGCGCTTAATCTCGGGCGACTCCAGCGTGCGCTTGCTTTTCGAGATAGCTATGAGCCTGTTTTCCGATATGAATCTGTCTTCATATTGTGTAGTGATGCTGATAGTCGGATCTTTTTCATAATCGATGAACACTGGGAAGGTGTTGGTCCTTTCATCGTAGAAGTAGCCGCCGATATTCTGATAATTCGGTTCCTTTTCCCAGCGCAGCAGACGACATATTTCCTCGCGCGTGTACTTTTCGTACAAAACGAAGTCCGTGTCTTTATAAAGCTTCGAATAGAGCTGAGCGTTTCGACGTAATCCAAACGCAATGACATCAAGAACGGCTGCACGGAAAGAAATGTCTGACAAGGCCCCTGCAAACCATGGTGCAAGAACAAATATCCCATTCTCGAAAACGGTGAGCTCTTCCCCCGTCTTCGAATACTGGCCTCCGAGCATGCGGGCGACTGATATGGTCTCTGCCGCCATTTTGTCTCGAGGCTCATATGTGCAGTGGCTTGTGTCGTTCTTTTCAACGAGCTTCTTGAGCACAATAAGGTCCTCAGCGCGTTTTCCGGTGGCAATCTTCGTAGAGATGAACTTGAGCGCATTAAGCTTTCTGGTGTCGAATTTTCCAGCATAGTCTTCTTCATACTTTTGCAGGAAAGCCGCGTAGGATCCGAATTTCCTGATGAGGATCATAGGGTCCATGGCCTCGTTTTCATCAAAATCAATGAGGGTCGGGATACGTCCTAGAATCTGCTTCAGGTTTTCGTATTCGCCTCGTATGAGCTTCGTGTCGCTGAAGCGGCCCTCTTCGAGAGCTCTGAAGATGCGTTTTTCAGATATCTCATCAAAGGAGATTGTAGAGGCGCCTGGGATAATCGTGCTTCCTTCTTTGACAACTTTTCGAAGCGTGTCTTTGTTGTATGTCCTATCGCCTGAAAGGGCCATGGGGATCAGGAAGTTGTTTTGGTAATTTCCTATGAAATCAAGGACGAGCGTGTACTCCTTGTCGGCTGTCTTGCGAAGCCCGCGGCCAAGCTGCTGCGTAAATACAATTGTCGAATCTGTGCGTCGCAGCATGATGATTTGGTTGAGGGAGGGGATGTCAATACCCTCATTGAGAATGTCCACGGACAAGATGTACTCGAGTGCACCTGATTCTAGCTGAGCAATGGTCTTGTTTCGCGAATCTTCAGAGGTTTCTCCAGAGATAGCGCACGTTCGATAGCCCATGTCGTTGAGCTTTTTGGAAAGTTCGGCTGCTTCTTCGTTTCGAGAGCAAAAGATGAGGCCGCGCCTACCTTCTTTAAGCACAGAATACTCCTCGATCATAGCGGCCACATGACGTACTCGTTCCTCCGAGGTTAGCTTTGCGAAGAGCGAGAAATCATCTGTTTCTTCATCCTCAATGTCCAGGTCGGCGATTCCAAAGTAGTGAAAAGAAGCAAGCATTTCATTATCGAGCGCATCTTGCAGAGTGATTCGATAGGCGATTACATGATTGAATAGGCCATACACGTCGTAGCCATCTGTACGTGAGGGCGTTGCAGTCATTCCCAAAAAGAACCGGGGCTCAAAATAGTCGAGTATCTTTTGATAGCTCTGTGCACCTGTCCTGTGTGCTTCGTCAATGATGACGTAGTCGAATTCATGCGGGTCGAATTCCTCAAGGTGCTTCGAAAGAGCTGTGACCATGGCGAAGACGCAGGTCGTGTCTTTGCAATACGAACTTTCCCCGTAGATGCCGTATGTGTACCTTGAACCGAGCACGCGTTCGAAGCTCTTCATGGAGGCTGAAAGAATGCGCTTGCGATGGGCAATGAACAAAACGCGTTTTGGATGGCACGCTCTTACGTCGAGCGCAGAAAGATACGTCTTGCCTGTGCCCGTTGCCGAAACGAGAAGCGCACGATGTTCGTTTCTGCCATGAAGTGCTGCCAGAGCTTCAAGGGCCTGGGCTTGCATCTTGTTGGGAACAATTTCGTTAGTAGAACGGGGCCGAGATAGCGCTGATGATTCTTCTATAGAGAACGCCTTTTGCTGTATCTGCTTTGGGTTCGCGTCGAGCGTACTTGCAGCCAGATAGTCACGGTATTTATCGATCCAGGAATCTGTCAGCAAGGCGGTGTCATCGGAATCCCAAAGGTTCTCAAACTCCCTGCGTACTTGACCGAGCATTTCTCCATCACCAAAGGACCGGAACAACACGTTCCATTCTTTGTTGCAGGTGAGCGCCTTTTGCGTGAGATTCGAACTCCCTATCACGATTGTCGAAAGCTGCTCTTTATTGAAGAAGTAACCTTTGGCATGCATTTCGCCCTGGTAGACACGTGTTTCAATGTTGCCAAATTCAAGCAGTTTGGAGAGGGCCGCTGGATCGTTGAAATTTAAGTATGTCGAAACAAGGATTCTTCCGGGTATGCCGCGAGTCTCCATCATGCGGAGAATATCGACCAATATCTGGATGCCACCAGCTGTGACAAAGGCAACGGAGAAATCAAAGGAGACACAATCGACGAGTTCGCGTTTCAGGATTGAGAGAACGTCGGTTCCAGAACTTTTGTCGTTGGTCAGAATGCGAGGAGCATAGCGCTCATCAGCGGGCTTGTCTGCGCCAATGAAGCTCGCTTTTAGGCTTTCGGCAAAATCGACGGCGCTGTATTCAAGCTCGTTCGTTGACCTATCGATGTTCATGGAATGCTGCATGACGAGTTCCCTAGCGGTTTTAAGTAATACTTATGTATGTTGCGCCTAAACGTATCATATTTTTCTGGTGCATAAACGCATTCGACGAAACCCCACGTATGTAGCTTCAAATGCCGGTTTGCTGCGTTAATCATATGGTTTGTGAAGAAATATCAGTTTGTCGCAGTTTGACTGGGGACTAGGAACACAGTGAGGGTGTTGGAC
The DNA here is from genome assembly GCA_949879855.1 of uncultured Coriobacteriia bacterium. Lineage (GTDB taxonomy): Bacteria > Actinomycetota > Coriobacteriia > Coriobacteriales > QAMH01 > QAMH01. Next base: position 33,672 of record CATLBX010000002.1, on the reverse strand, counting down.
AACCAGAGAGCTCATAGGCTGTCTGCGCTTTTGCTAGGGGGAATTCGTTTCGCGAAAATGCTGTGGTCCATAAAGGTGCGCCTAAAAGAAGCTGTCGATTTATGGTAGCCACATCACTGCGTGTTGCCATGCTTGTTCCTCCCCAAGAGCTTTCTCCTTTGGTGAACACCGCACAGTATCTATTAGATAAAGGAAAAAACGCTTGACGTATCCTTGTATAGTCATTCGTTTCCAGAGTGATGCATACAGGACAAGAACAAGAAATAAACTGTGTTGCGACTGGAGCCTCGACAACAAAAAGGCTGAGCGATTGCAGGGCTTTCGAAAATCTGTGGACCGGAAGATTACTCTTATCTGAATTTATAATTGTTTCCTGCACAATATAGTGATGAATCATCGCAGGCAATTCGTTTTCATAGCCTTGTTTTTTGCAAAGCGACAAATCGTTTTCCGAAAGAACGTCCCTGTCATTGAATTCGCTGGCGAGCTCGTTGGACATTTCACGATAGTTTTCTATTGAATACGGCTGGCGCTCAATAAAGAATCCAGGTAGCTGAGAGATTGTACTGAGTGATTTCTGGAAGCGAGGATTAGAAAAATCTTGGCAAGTACAGGAGTCTAAAAAGTATTCATAATCGCAGGCAAGCCCCGCCTCCTTCTTGCTCAATGCATTTTCAATATAGTTTGGGTTTACGAATTTGCCAGGACAATGGGAACTCGAGCTTCTTGCCTCATAAAGGCTTCCGTGACGACAGATGTCATTAATATTGCTTATAAAACGGTTTGCGGAGCGTCTGTAGCACCAAAGCTGGTTATTCGGCATAGCAAAGTGCTTAAGATAAAACTTAGGAAGATAGTGCTGTTTTCTCTTCATGTGCATAAGGGCATTATAGATTGAGGGGGACGACTGGTCTTCTCACCAGCAGATATGGCATGCTTCTCTTTTCAGCGTCCCTCTTCGCAATGATGTTGTTGATATCCCGCAAAGCTGCGAGCCTCACTCGATCTCCACTCCCATATCCTCACAGTATGCCTTGCAGCCTTCGAGGATTTCATCGAAGTCATTTTCAATGACGTCCCATACGACCTCGCGATCAACCTCGCCATAGGCGTGTGCAAGCCGATTGCGGATGCCGCGAGCACCTTTATCGTTAAGCGAGTGCTTCTGTGCAGTAGCGTCTTCTATGCTGCCCAGCTCTTCAGTAAGCCGGAGAACACGATTAAGTATTCCTTCCGCCATAAGATCATCTGCGTCATTAGGTGGGTTAATGAAGCGCTCCTTGGTGAACTGCGTATTCGCTATCTGCGCGCGCGTCTTTATGACGATGTCATACACTTCCTGGATCCGCCCGAGCTCGCTCTTCTTAGCGCTCATACGCACATACTCCGTCTCGTTCGATAGCCTGTGCAAGCGACTCGCTCTTTATCGTTCGCGATGTGATCACGTCGCACTCTTTGCCAGTCGCCTGCTCTATCATTTTAGAGAAGGAGGCGAGGTCATGCAGGTTAAACCTCGCGTTCTTCTTGAGCTCAAGCCTGATATCTATGTCGCTATCCGGTGTTTGCTGGTTTCGCGCGAAAGAGCCAAACAACCACGCGCGTTCGATTCCCGGAAAGCGTGCGGCTATGTCGGCGATTGACTTAATAACACGCTGTTGAGTCAACGACGTGTTAGCCACCACCCCATTTTCCGAAACCAGCAAATACGACGTGCTTCTTCCGCCGCGGCTCTCGTCGCGTTTGAGGAGACCCTTCTTAACAAGATCATTGATATCACGCAGGGCCGTGTCGCTCGAGACCTTGCAGATCTTCGCCCACTTTCCGGATGTGAGCTTGCCCTGAAAATCATCCAGCAGAAGTTGGAGCATCTTTTTCTGGCGTTTGTTGAGCTTTATGCCTGCTGCCCTATGCCACCATGCATCCCGTTGAAGCACTTCGGATACTGATGCCTCGCTCTCCTCCAGTGCGCCATGTAGCGCCTTGAGGAACCAGGCTATCCAGGTGGTCACGTCGCTAGATCCCTTTTCGGCTGTCTCAATTGCAACGTAATAGTCCTTCCTGTGTGCAAGGATGTGAGAAGCGAGACTGTAGTATCTGCGTGAACTATGATCGGAACGCGCTAGCAGCATTTCGGTAATCGCGCGGGCAATGCGGCCGTTTCCGTCATCGAAAGGATGGATTGTCAGGAACCAGAGGTGCGCAATCGCCGCCTTGATTAGGGGCTCCATGCCGCCGTCATTGAACCACTCGAGGAAATCCTCCATAAGGGCAGGAACACGACCTGCCGCGGGAGCCTCGTAATGCGTCTTCTCATGTCCGATGGAGCCGCTCACCACGCTCATGGGACCTTTGCGATATTGCCCAACGTCAATCTTGTAAAGCTCGCCATAGCCAGCGGGGAACAGCGCCTCATGCCAAGCGCAGAGGCGTTCGTAGGTTAGGGGCTTTTCGTAATCTTGCGTCGCGTTAATGATGATTGAGACTGCTCCGTCCACGGCGGCTGTTGGTTTTGGAGCACCAGGGCGATCGATTCCCAAATTCCTGGCCACCGACGAGCGCACTTCCTCGGTATCGAATTTGACACCCTCGATTTGCGAGGAAGCGACGACCTCATTCGAGACGGCAACGACTTCTATCTGCGAACTTGTTTCGAAACCAAGGGATTCGATGCGCGCCAGAAAGGAGCCCTGCAGAAAACGCACGCTGGAAAGCAGCGGGATAATGACCTCGTCATCCCATGTGAAGCTGGTCCAGTCCTGTTCTTCGTATAGGTACATACGAGGATTTTAGATGTCGATGCGGCGAATAGCAAGATAATCACCGCAAAATGTGCGGCGAATAAGGTGCTAATCGCCGCATTTCCCTGGTCAGAAGAGGACTCTTATCGACTGAACAAATTTATTTCAGTCATTGAACAAAAATGTTCAGTCGCTGAACATTTTTGTTTGGTTGCGACTTCTCGTCAGTCCCCTACGCTTCGAACACCAGCGCGCCGCTTGTGAGGCCGCCACCAAAGCCCACGCACATCACGTAGTCGCCCGGCTGGATGCGCCCGGACTCGTAGGCATCATGCAGCGCCATGAGCACGCTCGACGCGCTCGTGTTGCCGGTCTCGCCGATGGAGACCTGCCAACGCTCGTAGGGCACGCCGAGCTTCTTGGCCGCGAAGCGGATGATGCGGTCGTTGGCCTGGTGGGGGACGACGCAGGCAACGTCCTCGAATTTGATGCCCGCGCGCTCGCACACCTCGCGGCCTGCCTCCACGATGGCGGCCGTGGCAAACTTGAAGACGCGCTGGCCGTGCATTCGGATGCAGGGCAGCTGCGGCCAGAACTCGCCGTCGTCGTTGCGGATGTCCATGACCTCGCCCAGGCTCTCCATGCGCACGCCATCGCCAAAGGGGAAGGTGCGCAGGTCGTGGTTCGCGTCGACGGTCAGACACAGCGCCTCGTCGTCGGTGTTCTTCAGGACGCTCGCCATGATGCCCGGCGCGTTGTCGTCCCACTCGAGCACGACGGCACCGGCGCCATCGCCAAAGAGCACGCAGGTGGCGCGGTCGGTCCAGTCGACGATGCGCGAGAGGCGCTCGGCACCCACGACGAGCGCACGGCGCATCGCGTTGCGCCTATGCCCGATGCCACTTCCGTCCTCGCTGGCAACCGATGCCTCGATCATCGTGGAGGCCACGTCCATGCCGTAGATGCATCCCGTGCACGCGGCGTTCAGGTCAAAGGCGACGGCGTTGTTCGCGCCCAGCTGCATCTTGACGAGGGCGGCCTGGGAGGGCACCACGGCGTCAGCCGAGATGGTCATGCAGACGATGAGGTCGATATCATCGGCTGCGAGGCCAGCGTCGGCAAGGGCGTTGCGTGCCGCATCCGTACCAAGGCTCGTGGTCGTTTCTTCCACGGCGATGCGGCGGTTGTGGATGCCCGTGCGCTCGACGATCCACTCGTCGCTGGTGTCGACGACTTTCGCCATGTCGTCATTGCTCACGATGAGCTCCGGTAGGGCTTTACCATGTCCGACGATCTTGCATCCCATTACCGCATCTCCTTGCTGATAGCCCGACGTCCCGCTTCAAGCGGGACAATGCGTGACAATCTTAATGCATGTCTCCCGCTCACGGGACATGCCCACCTATGTTTGCGCAAGATTTTCCATTGTGGCTTGCGTGCGTGAACTTCGTCTACAATTATCGCGCTCGAAAGTTAGACACGTGTGAAAGGAACCGTCATGGCTACAATCGACATCGTTCGCGAGGTGCTGGTCGAGAATCAGGATCTCGATCCGGAGGCTATCACCGAAGATGCCGTCATCGAGGATCTGGGCATTGACTCGCTCGATATGGTCGAGCTCGTCTGCGACATCGAGGACAAGTGCGAGATTGACTTTGGCGAGCCGGGCGATCTGAAGACCATCGGCGACATCGTCGCCCACATCGACTCCCTGAAGTAGGTCGACGCGCTTCATGAAGACGAGAGTAACTGAACTGCTGGGCATCGAAGCGCCCATCATCCAAGGCGGCATGGCGCGCGTCGCGGACGCGTCCCTTGCCGCTGCGGTCAGCGAGGCCGGCGGCCTGGGCATCATCGCCTGCGGCGGTGCCAAGCTCGATTGGATTGCCGACCAGGTCAAGCAGGCCCAGGCCCAGACGAGCAAGCCCTTCGGCTGCAACGTCATGCTCATGGACCCGCTCGCCCCCGAGGTCGCCAAGCTCATGGTCGAGCTCGGCGTCAAGGTTGTCACCACGGGCGCCGGCAGCCCCGTCGAGTACCTGCCCCTGTGGCGCGAGGCGGGCATCAAGGTCATCCCCGTCATCGCCACGACGGCGCAGGCCCGCCGCATGGAGCGACTGGGCGTCGACGCCGTGGTCGCCGAGGGCACCGAATCCGGCGGTCACGTCGGTGAGCTCACCACGATGGCACTCGTGCCGTCCGTGCGCGAGGCCGTCTCCATCCCCGTCATCGCCGCCGGCGGCATCGCCGACGGTCGCGGCATCTGCGCGGCGTTCGCGCTCGGTGCCGAGGGCGTGCAGATGGGCACGCGCTTCCTCACCATCGAGGAGTGCACTGTCTGCGACCCGTGGAAGGAGAAGGTGCTCGGCGCCAAGGATTCCGACACCATCGTGACCGGGCGCGGTACGGGTCATCCCGTGCGCGGCCTCAAGAACAAGTTCGCCCGCGCTTGTCGCAAGCGCGAGATGGAGTGCAGCAACCCCGAAGACCTCGAGGGCATGTATGCAGGTTCGCTCAAACGTGCAGTTGAGGGCGACATGGAGAACGGCTCCATCCTCGCCGGTCAGATTGCCGCAATCGTGAAGAAGCGCGGCACGGCACGCGAGCTCATCGCCGAGCTCATGGCCGAGGCCGAGACGCTTGGCGCGCTCGACCTTGCCGCGATGGCCGAGCTCAACGCTCGCCAGGGTCGCTGCCTGGAAGACGCTGACGTTTAGGAAGACGAGCATCATGGATCAACTCGAAGGAATCGGTCCCGTGAAGACCGTGTTCATGGCCTCGGGCCAGGGCTCGCAGAAGCCCGGCATGGGCGTCTCGCTCTTTGGCGTGCCCGAGGTGAAGGCCTCGCTCGAATGCGCATCCGACGTGTTCGGCCGCGACATCGCCGCGCTCGTCAACAGCGAGGGCGACGAGGCGCAGGCGCAGCTCAACGAGACGCGCAACGCACAGGTCGCCATCGCCGCGCTCTCCATCGGCATCGGCCGCGCTCTCATGACCCGCGGCATCACGCCCGACGCACTGCTCGGCTTCTCGCTCGGCCAGATCAGCGCTCTCGCGCTCGCCGACATGCTCACCGACGAGGAGGCCTTCCGCCTCATCGAGGTGCGCTCGCGCGTCATGGACGAGGCGGCCCGCTCCCATCCCGGCGCGATGACCGCGCTGCTCAAGGGCGACGAGGAAAGCGTCACGGCGCTGTGCGAGCAATGTGCCCAAGGCGACGTGCTCGCGCCCGCCAACTACAACTGCCCCGGCCAGATTGTCGTGGCCGGTAGCGTCGAGGCTATCGAGCGTGCGGAGGAGGCCTGGAAGGAACAGGGTGGCAAGCTCAGTCGCCTGGCCACGCAGGGCGCGTTTCACAGCCCGCTCATGGAGTCGGCGTGCGAGCCCTTTGCGGAATACCTTGCGACGGTCGACTTCAAGGAGCCGTCCATTCCCGTGATCTGCAACACCGACGCCAAGCCGCTCGACGCGACGAGCGTGCACCAGCATCTGGTCGATCATCTCACGCATCCGGTGCGCTTCCAGCAGAGCGTCGAGGCGCTCGGGCAGGCCGGCGCGGACACCTTCATCGAGGTCGGCTTCGGCGGTGTGCTGAGCGGCCTCGTGCGTCGCATCGACAAGGAGGCCAAGCGCAGCTGCGTGCAAGATAGACCGAGCTTCGAGGAGCTCGAACAATCGTGGAGGGAAAGCGATGAGTAACACCGATCAGGCCGCCCCCGTCGCCCTTGTCACCGGCTCAGGCCGTGGCATTGGCCTTGCCTGTGCGCAGGCGCTTGCCGCAGGCGGCCACGACGTGTGCCTCAACTGCTCGAGCGAGTCGAGCTTCGAGCGCACCACCCAGGCTGCCGAGCAGATTGCCAACGATTACGGCGTGCGCACGCTGGTCGTCGTGGCAAACGTTGCGAATGCCGATGCCGCCAAGGCGCTCGTGGACGAGACGGTGGCCGAGCTCGGCCGCATTGACGTGCTGGTCAACAACGCCGGCATCACGCGCGACGGCCTCATCGCCCGCATGGGCGAGGACGACTTCGACGCCGTCATCGACGTGAACCTCAAGGGCACCTTCAATTGTTGCAAGGCCGCGGCCAAGTACATGATGAAGCAGCGCAGTGGCGCGATCGTTAACATGAGCAGCATCGTCGGCATCGCGGGCAACGCGGGCCAGGCCAACTATGCGGCCTCCAAGGCCGGCGTCATCGGCCTCACCAAGTCGCTCGCCAAGGAGCTCGCGCGTCGCAGCATCAGGGTCAACGCCGTTGCCCCCGGTTTCATCGCGACCGACATGACCGATGCCCTGAACGACCAGCAGAAGGAAGCCATCACGTCCCAGATCGGCCTTGGCCGTCTGGGCGAGGCCGCGGACGTGGCCGACCTCGTGGCCTTCCTGGCAAGCCCCGCGGCATCCTACATCACCGGCCAGGTAATCAGCATCGACGGAGGACTTTCCCTATGAGCACGACAAACGAGAACATGAACCTACGCCGTCCCGATGGCACGCAACGCGTCGTCATCACGGGCATGGGCGCCGTCTCACCGGCCGGTGTCGGTGTGGACGCGCTCTGGGATGCGGTCATGGGCAAGCAGTGCTGCATCGCACCTATCGAGCGTTTCGACACCTCCGAATACGAGGTCCACAACGCCGGCGAGGTGCGTGACTTCGACGCCACCGAGCACGGCCTCTCCAAGAAGGAGGCCCGCCGCTTCGAGCGTTTCGTCCAGTACGCCATGGTCGCGGCCGACGAGGCCATGGCTCAGGCTGGCCTGAACATGGACGAGGTCGACTCCACGCGCGTCGCCATCGCCTTCGGCACGGGCATCGGCGGCATCGACGAGCTGCAGAAGGGCTTCGAGACGCTTTCCGACAAGGGCCCCAAGCGCGTGAGCCCGCTGTTCGTCCCCACCATGATCGGCAACATCGCCGCCGGCAACCTCGCCATCCGCTACGGTATCCATGGCGCCTGCATCAACGTGGTCACGGCCTGCGCGACCGGTGCGCATAACATCGGCGAGGCCGTTCACGCCATTCGCCACGGCTATGCCGACGCCGCGCTCGTCGGTGGTTCCGAGGAGTCGGTGTCGCCCATCTGCATCGCCGGCTTCACCAATCTCGGCGCGCTCTCCAAGACCGAGGATCCCACGCAGGCATCCCTTCCCTTCGACGTGCGCCGCAAGGGCTTCGTCGCCGGTGAAGGCGCTGGTGCGCTCGTCATCGAATCACTTGAACATGCGCTCAAGCGTGGCGCGACGCCCCTCGCCGAGATAACCGGCTACGGCTCGACCGGCGACGCCTACCACATGACGGCCCCCGACCCCGAGGGCGCCGGCATCGTGCGCTCCATGCGCCAGGCGCTCGAGGAGGGCGGTTTCACGCCCGCCGACATCGGCCACGTCAACGCCCATGGCACGGGCACGCCCGCCAATGACAAGACCGAGTCGATCGCGCTCTACGCGCTGTGCGATGACGACGAGCTCGCCGCGAAGATTCCGGTGACCTCCATCAAGGGCACGACGGGCCACACGCTCGGTGCGGCCGGTGCCGTCGAGGCCATCGTCTGCGCGCTCTCGGTTGCCCGCGATTGCGTTCCGCCCACGGCCGGCTTTGCCGAGGCCGACCCCGAGTGCGCCGTCAACGTCGTCGTCGAGCCTCTCGAGAACACGCCGCAGAAGGTCGCGCTCTCCAACTCGCTCGGCTTCGGCGGTCACAACGCGACCCTCGCCTTCAGCCCCTACGAATGAGACAAATACACAGGGTATTTGTCTCATTTTGAAAGGAAGAGTCATGGAAATCAGCTATCCCGCGGGACGTGACGTCATCGAGTCCGTGCTGCCCCATCGCGATCCCTTCGTGTGGGTGAGCCGCGTGCTCGAGTGCGAGCCCGGCGTCTCGGTCAAGGCGGAACTCGACGTATCGCCCGACCTGCCGCTCTTCGAGGGCCATTTCCCCGATTACCCCGTGCTGCCGGGCGTCATCATCATGGAGGCGCTGGCTCAGGCGGCCTCGTTCTCCATCCTGGTCGCGCGCGATGCCGAAGGGGCGCTCGGCTTCTTCGCGGGCATCGACAACGCGAAGTTCCGCAACCAGGTGCGTCCCGGCGATACGGTGACGCTCGAGGCTACCATCGTGAAGTCGTCGCGTCGCCTGTGCGTCGCTGAGGTCAAGGCTTCGGTCGGTGACACCGTATGCGCGACCGCAACCCAGAAGTACGTGCTTGCTACCGCCGAACAGGTTGCGTAGCAAAGCTGCTAACGGAGTGTTGACGTGGAAGAACAAGCGAGCAAGACCGTAAACAACCAGGGCGTCGACGTCGTCTATCGACTCGACCGCATCGCCCTCGAGATCGCCTCGGACATGCACGACAAGGGGCTGATTCACCTCTCGGCTCCCGCGGACGAGGACGACAGCCTCTCCGTGACGGGCCCGTCGGCCCTGGTCATGGTGCAGGGCAAGCCCGTCAAGCAAGCCCACAACGCCATCAACGGCGCTGGCATCGCGAGCGTCATGCCGCTCACGGGCGATTGGCGACTCGATAGCAACCCGCGCTTTGCCTACACGACCGTCGAGCTGGGCAACAAGCCCACGCGCAAGCTGTTCACCAACGCCTACGCCGTTCTCAAGGCGGCCGACGACGCCCAGGTGCAGTGCATCTTGCTTGGCACCGACTCGCTCGCGCTTGCCGACGACAACCGCTTTCTGCAGCGTGCGGCCGATGCGGGCCTGCGCGTGTTCAAGACGCTCGACATCGACACGACCTTCGAGAACTGGGTCGAATGCCAGCCGTCGGGCGATGCCGATGCGGCCCAGCCCACCCGCTGGCGCACCTGCCACAAGTGCAAGCTCACCTTCGACAACGCGGAGTTCGTCGATAACGATTACGCGTGTCCTTCGTGCGATACCCTCGCGCGCCTCACATCCGACGAGCGCATCGCGCTCATCGTGGACGAGGGGACCTTCGAGGAGTGGGACACCGACCTCGAGGACGTCGATCCGCTCGGCTTTCCCGGTTATGCCGAGAAGATCGCCTCGTATCGTGAGAGGACCGGCAAGCACGAGGCCGTCCGCACCGGTCGCGGCATGCTCGGCGACCTGCCCGTGGCTTTCGGCTTCATGGAGTCGGACTTCCTCATGGGCTCCATGGGGACGCTCGTCGGCGAGAAGGTGAGCCGCCTGTTCGACCGCGCCACCGAGGAGGGGCTGCCGGTCATCATCTTCTGCGCGTCGGGCGGTGCCCGCATGCAAGAGGGCTTGGCCTCGCTCATGCAGATGGCCAAGACCTCCTGCGCCGTGGAGCGTCACGACCGCGCGGGGCTGCTCTACATCTCCGTGCTCACCGACCCCACCACCGGTGGCGTCACCGCATCGTTTGCCATGCTTGGCGACATGATCTTGGCCGAGCCCAACGCGCTCATCGGCTTTGCCGGGCAGCGCGTCATCCGCGACACCATCAAGCAGGACCTCCCCGAGGGCTTCCAGACGGCGGAGTTCGCCCTCGACCACGGCCTCATCGACGCCATCGTCGAGCGGGGGGAGTTGCGAGACGTGCTACGCGCCGGCGTGGCGTTTCACCGTCCCTGGCGTGGTAACGATCATAACGCCCTGTTCGGCTCGTTCAAGGCCGAGCAATACGAAGACGAGGACAAGGCGAAGGTCGGCGATGCCGCGCGCAAGTGGATTGGCGACCAGATCGACCGCCTGCCCTTCGTCGAGAACATCAGGAAGGGCGCCGAGGCCGGCATCGACAAGGTGAACCAGAAGCTCCCGTTCCGCGCCAAGCGTGGCGCCGAGCAAGTCGATGGCGTGGCCGAGCCCGCGCCCGGAAGCGCCTGGGCGAGCGTGCAGATTGCCCGCAACACCCATCGTCCCACGGCGAGCTCCTACATCAAGGTGCTCTCGCCGTCGTTCCTCGAGTTGCACGGCGATCGCGAGTTTGCCGATGACAAGGCCATCGTCGCCGGTCTGGGCCGCATCAACGGACGCCCCGTCACCATCATCGCGCAGGAGAAGGGTGCGACGCTGCCCGAGCGCATCAAGCGCAACTTCGGCTGTCCGCAGCCGGAAGGCTATCGCAAGACGGCGCGCCTCATGCGCCAGGCCGAGAAGTTTGGCCGTCCCATCGTATGCCTGGTCGACACCCAAGGCGCGTTTTGCGGCATGGAGGCCGAGGAGCGCGGTCAGGGCAATGCCATTGCCGAGAACCTCGAGCTCATGGCAAGTCTGCATGTGCCGGTCGTGAGCGTCCTGCTCGGCGAGGGCGGCAGCGGCGGCGCACTTGCGCTCGCGCTCGCCAACCGCGTGGCCATGCAGCAGCACGCGGTGTATTCGGTGCTGTCCCCCGAAGGCTTCGCGTCGATTCTCTGGAAGGACGGATCGCGCGCGCCCGAAGCGGCGGAAGTCATGGGTATGAGCGCCAACGACGTCTTCGAGCTGGGCATCGTGGATGCGGTGCTGCCCGAGGGCGAAGGTGCGGCGCACGAGAATCCCGAGCAGGCGGCAGAGGTCGTCTTCGCCTACGTGAACGAAACCCTCGAGGAGCTCAGCGAGCTCTCGCCCGACGAGCTGCTCGCCCAGCGCCAGGAGCGCTTCGCGAGGTACTAGCGAGCTGTCATTTCGAGCGAAGGCGCGAAGCGGCACCCCCAATGTCATTTCGAGCGAAGCAAACGAAGTGAGCGTAGTCGAGAAATCTTGCGCTTACCCGCGCCTCTCCGCCAGCAGCAAGTCCACCATGCGGCCGTAGCTGCGCGTGCCATCGGCCTGGTCGTTGGCCTTCAGGTACGCGTCGTTCATGCCCTGGGCCACCTCGCGGAATGGCCCCTCGTAGCCTGCCCAGAACTCCCGGTTCGCCGCATAATCCGCGCGCACCGCATCCGAAAGCTGCGCATCAATCGTGCGGGCAGCCTCCTTGTCAACCTGATAGAGCGCCGAGAACGCATAGGAATATGCGTGAAAGTAACCGCTGTACCGAATGAACGGGTCACCGCTTTGCTTGCATGCGAGGTAGCCGATGAAGTTCGCTTCATCCTCACGCATGTACCCGCATTGATGGGCGAGCTCGTGACCCATGGTCGCCGGAATCGTGAAGAACGGCGGCAGCGTGTTGATGTTGCTCTCCACCGTGAACGCGAAGTACATGCCTGTGATGTCACCATAGGACATGAGCTGCGAGAACAGCGTCACCGGCTTGGGTCGTGAGTAGACCGGTCGCTGGAGCGTGGGGTACTCCTCCGCGAGGGCCTTCATCTCGTCGACGCTGCGCGCGGCGTAACCTGCAAACCCTCCACGTTCGTCGATATGCGCCTGCATGTCATCGCCAATCTCGGCGCGCGTGGCATTGAGCTCGACGGCAAGCTCGTTACACAGACCGACCAGCTCCTGCGTGGTGGACTCGCGTACGTCGAAGCCTTCGTTTTGCACAAAGGTGTAACGGTAATAATTGAGTCCGCAAAGCATGGCGTAGAGAAAGAACGCAATCGACACGATGCCAACCACACTCATGACCAGGCGGTACATGTAACGCAAGCGCTCGCCGTCGCGCCTGATGATGCGCATGATGTAATGGACGAGCATGCATGCAATCGACACGACGGCAATGATCACTACCCATTGCGCCACCGAGAAGCCCACAAGTGATGGCAGGTAGCCCCATACGCTCGAAACCCACGGGTAGACGCTACGACTGAAGAGATGTTCACATGTATCCGGATTCGCCCGTGCGAGCATCGTGAGCACGAGCGCGATGACGCCCGGCACCAGGAGCCACAGCCGTCTAAGCTCCCGTAGCCAGGCAGCCTTGGCCGCGTCTTTCCGCGATGTTCTCTCCTCGTTTTGCATGGGGCAATCATACCGCGTGTGCCACGGGGTCAGACCCCTTGTCACACAAAGTGACCGGCGTGATACAGTGGATCCATGAACGCCGCATCCTCACAGCCCAACCGCAATCAGCGAACGGCCCCTCTTCGCTCGCTTTCCTGCGCGTGTGCGCTTGCCCTCGTGCTTGCGTCCGCGCTCCTTTGGGGCTGCTCGTTCGAAGACCACAGCACCAACGTCGACTTCTCGACCGAATACGCGCAGGACCTCGGAGCTCCGGACTTCACCGGCTACGAGGACGTTCGCTCGTCGTTCGAGGACTACAGCAGTCTCGACTGGCTGGGTCGCTGCGGGCCTGCCACGGCGTGCCTGGGCCAGGACACGATGCCCACCAAGGAGCGCGAGCAGATCAGCTCCATCAAGCCCACGGGCTGGCAGCGAGCCGAATACGACTTCATCGACGGAGGCCTGCTCTACAACCGCTGCCATCTTATTGCCTACAGCCTTGCGGCCGAAGACCTCAACGACCGCAACCTCATAACCGGCACGCGGCAGATGAACCTGGCGATGACGCAGTTCGAGAACCAGGTCGCCCGCTACATCGATACGACTGGCAATCACGTGCTCTACCGGGTCACGCCGGTGTTCGAGGAACGCGAGCTGGTGGCGCGTGGTGTGCAGATGGAGGCGCTGTCTGTCGAGGATGGCGGCAGGGGTATCAGCTTCAACGTCTTCATTCCCAACGAGCAGGATGGTATCGAGATAGACTACGCGACGGGTGCCAACTGGCTTTCTGGCGAAGCGGCGGGGTCGGGAAGCGAAAGCGGTTCAAGCACGGCCGCCGTCCAGGATGTCGAGGCGAGCTACATCCTCAACACGCGCAGCAAGCGCTTTCACCTCCCCACCTGCGATTCTGTGCCCACGATTGGCGCCAACAACAAGCGGGCCAGCACGCAGACGCGCGACGAGCTCATCGCCGCAGGCTACAAACCCTGCGGCAGCTGCAAGCCGTAAGTGTGCCGTCTTATCAAGAGACGTTCAGACGCACCCACTCGATGAGTTCTTCGAAGCCCAGCTCTCCTTCCGCCACGCGGAGCATGGTGTAGAGCAGCTCTTCTGATCGCGGCATAAAGGTAAACCCGCATTTTCGTAGATATGCGCCGAGCAGCGCTGTACCCACGCGCTTATTTCCATCAAGAAACGGATGATCGCGTATGATTCCGAAGGCATACCTGCAAGCCTTTGCAACGGTATCCGGATAGAGGTCAACGCCATCAAATGTTTGGTGTGGTTGGGCTAGTGCCGACCTCAGCAACTCCCAGTCGCGCACGCCGTCAAGACCGCCGAACTTGCGGATTGCAGCAGAGTGAACTGCAAGTGCGTCTTCTTCGGATATCGGTTCGATTGCGGTCATTTGGCGAGCTCTTCAAAGACCTCGGAGTACTCGTCCATGAAGTCTACGGCAACATCGACAATGCTGCCCGCCGCAGACGCGGGCTGTATGACGACCCACGGCTTGTTGTTCTTGAGGACGGTGACAGGTCGGCCAGTCTTGTTCACCTCAGAGGTGACTTTCGAAAAGTTGTTCTTTGCTTCTGCAAGTCCCATCGTCAGTGCAGCCATCGTGTGCTCCCTTCGTAAGTGTCTATAATTATAGCCAGAATAAAGGCTAAGTTACAGTGTTCTACACTACAAACACGAATACGGGCCCCGCATCGCGAGGCCCGCATCGCTTGAAACTCTATGCCGTTCGCGCTTACAGCGCGGCGATGATTGCGTCGACGCTCTCCTTGGCGTCTCCCAGCAGCATGTCGGTGTTCTCGTTGTAGAACAGCGGGTTGTCCACGCCGGAGTAGCCCGCCGAGCCCATCTTGCGCTTGGAGACGATGACCTTTCCGGCCTCCCACACGTGCAGCACCGGCATGCCGGCAATGGGGCTGCCCGGCTCGGTGGCGGCCGACGGGTTCACGGTGTCGTTCGCGCCGATGACGAGCACCACGTCCACGTCACCGAAGTCGTCGTTGATCTCGTCCATCTCGTAGACCGCGTCGTAGGGCACCTTGGCCTCGGCCAGCAGCACGTTCATGTGGCCCGGCATGCGGCCGGCAACGGGGTGGATGCCGAACTTCACGTCCACGCCGCGCTCGATGAGCTTGCGCGTGAGGTCGGCGACGGGGAACTGCGCCTGGGCCACGGCCATGCCGTAACCGGGCGTGACGACGACGCTCTTGGCGTTGCGCAGCATCTCGGCGACCTCTTCGGGGGTCGTTTCGGTGTGCTCGCCGCCCTGCGTGGCGCCGCTACCCGAGGAGGCAGCGGGCGCGGAGCCAAAGCCGCCCAGGATAACCGACACGAACGAGCGGTTCATGCCCTGGCACATGATGTAGGACAGGTACGCGCCCGACGAGCCTACGAGCGCGCCGGTGATGATGAGCAGGTCGTTGCCGAGCGTGAGGCCGACCATGGCGGCCGCCCAGCCCGAGTACGAGTTGAGCATCGAGATGACCACGGGCATGTCGCCACCGCCGATGGCCATGACCAGGTGCAGGCCGAGCACGAGCGAGACGACCGTCAGGATGACGAGCGGCACGAGGCCTGCATCGACGCCCTCGGTGTTGGCGAACCACACGATGAGCGCGATGGATGCGATGACCATGATGAGGTTGAGGATGTTGCGCCCCGGAAGTGTGAGCGGCTTGCCCGAAATGCGGGCCGCCAGCTTGAGGTAGGCGATGATCGAGCCGGTGAAGGTGACCGCGCCGATGAAGACGGCCAGGCCGGTCTCGGCCATGTGGAAGGCGTTTTCGGCACCTCCGGCCAGGTGGCCCGGCGTCGTGAAGAACGAACCGAAGGCCACGAGCACGGCAGCCGCGCCCACGAAGGAGTGCAGCATGGCCACGAGCTGCGGCATGGCGGTCATCTGCACGGTCTTGGCGCGCCAAATGCCGATGATGGCGCCGATGACGATGGCGGCAGCCATGAAGCCGATGACGGGGCCGAGGGGCTGCGTGGACGAGACGAGCGTCACGAGGATGACAGCGACGAGCGCGAGCACCATGCCCGCGATGCCGAAGAAGTTACCGCGCTGGGCGGTCTTCTGCTTGGAGAGCCCCGCAAGGGCGAGGATGAAGAGCAGCGCCGCGACAAGGTACGCGAGCGATTCGAAGTGCGCGAGGGCGTCGAGAATCGTAGAGTTCATCGTTAATCAGAGCTCCTCTCGAACATCTTGAGCATTCGGTGCGTCACGAGGAAGCCGCCGAAGATGTTGATGGAGGCCACGGCCATGGCGATGAACGCGAGGATGGTGACCACGAGGTTCGACGAGCTGATGAGCAGGATTGCACCCACGATGATGATGCCCGAGACCGCGTTGGTCACCGACATGAGCGGGGTGTGCAGCGTATGCGACACGCCGCCGATCACGTAGAAGCCCACGACGATGGCCAGCTCAAGCACGACGAAGTGCGAGGTCATGGACGGCGGGGCGAGCATGACGACGACCGCGCCCAACAGCACGGCGAGCACCTTCCACCACCACTTCGCGAACGCCGACTTCTCCTTCGGCTCCTCGACCGGAGCGGCTTCGGCGGGTGCCTCCTCCTTCTTGGGGGCCGCCGAGACGCTGACCGCGGGCGGCGGCCACATGCCCGTACCGTCGAGCGTGACGGTGACGCCGCGGATGACCTCGTCATCCTCGTCCAGCACGAGCTCGCCGTCCTTGCCCGGCGTGGTGAGCTTGAAGAAGTTCACGATGTTCTGGCCGTAGAGCTGCGAGGCCTGACCGGGCAAGCGGCCTGGCAGGTCGGTGTAGCCGATGATGGTCACGCCGTTGTCGGTGACGACGACCTCGCCCGGCTTGGACAGCGCGCAGTTGCCGCCCAGGGGGCTTGCGCCCATGTCGACGATGACGCTGCCGGGCTTCATGGCGGCGACCGCCGCCTCCGTGAGCAGCAGCGGTGCGGGGCGACCCGGTACCTGCGCCGTCGTGATGACGATGTCGTTGACGGCGGCCTGGTCCTCGTAGACCTTGAGGACGCGCGCCTGCTCGTCCTCGTCAAGCGCTTTGGCGTAGCCGTCCGAGCTCTCCTGCTTGACGGGAATCTCGACGAAGGTCGCGCCGAGCGACTCGACCTGGTCGGCCACGTCCGCGCGCACGTCGGTGGCCGAGACCTCGGCGCCCATGGAGTTGGCCGTGCCGATGGTCGCCAGACCCGCGACGCCGACGCCGATGACGTAGACGTGGGCCGGGGGCATCTTGCCGGCGGCGGTCACCTGGCCGGTGAAGAGGCGCCCGAAGACGTTGGCCGCCTCGATAACCGCACGGTAGCCGCCCACGTTGGCCATGGACGAGCGCACGTCGAGGGACTGCGAACGGGACAGGCGCGGCACCATGTCCATGGCGAGCGCCGTGATGCCCATCTCCTCGAACTTCTCGATAACCTCCGGGTTCGCACCCGGGTTCATGCGCGCGATGAGCGTCGCGCCACGCTTGATGAGGGCGAGTTCCGCCTCCGGCGGCGTGTCCAGGCACACGACGATGTCGGCGCCCCATGCCTCCTCGCGGCTCACGATTTTCGCGCCCGCCTCTGCGTACGCCTCGTCGAAATAGCTCGCTCTGGCGCCAGCTCCACTTTCGACAGCGACTTCATAACCGAGCTTGATGAGTTTCTTGACGCTGTCGGGCGTTCCGGCGACAAGCGTCTGTTCGGGATTTGGCTCCCGAGGTATGCCTATGCGCATGTTCTCCTCCCCATGATGAGAAACTCGCTATGTATAGATGCGTATGGTAATGCATGCACGCGCGCATACATATACCGAAAAAGAGGGGTAAGTGAATTCAGACGGGTGGTACGACATCGTTCTCGCGGTACGAAGCCCAAGCTTTTCCTTGCGTTTGCGCACGTCTCAGGTAGTATTCGCTTCAAGATTCGCGGGAGGACGCCATGAGCAGAAAGATCGCCATATTCGATACCACGCTGCGCGACGGCGAGCAATCGCCCGGTGCGAGCATGAACGCCCAGGAGAAGCTCGACATCACGCGCCAGCTCCTGCGCCTCAACGTCGATGTGATCGAGGCGGGCTTTCCAGTGTCGAGTCCCGGTGACTTCAAGTCCGTGCAGGATATCGCCCTCACCTGTGGCGACCAGTGCGTCGTCGCGGGCCTCACGCGCGCCGTCGAGCATGACATCGACGTGTGCGCCGAAGCGCTCGAGGTCGCGGCCCGTCCGCGCATCCACACGGGCATCGGCGTTTCGCCCGAGCACCTTCGCTTCAAGTTCAAGGGCATGACGCTCGACGAGGCCATTGACCAGGGCGTTGCCGCCGTGCGTCACGCCAGGCGCTTCGTCGAGGATGTCGAGTTTTACGCCGAAGATGCCGGTCGTGCGCCCTACGAGGACCTCGCCCGCATGCTCGAGGCCGTCATCAAGGCCGGGGCCACGGTCGTGAACATCCCCGACACCACGGGCTTCAGCGTGCCCTGGGAGTTCGGCCAGCGCATCCGCTACCTCATGGAGCACGTCAACGGCATCGAGGACGTCTGCGTTTCCGTGCATTGCCACAACGACCTGGGCATGGCCACGGCGCTCTCGCTCGCGGGCGTGATGAACGGTGCCACGCAGGTCGAGTGCACCATCAACGGCCTGGGCGAGCGCGCGGGCAACACCGCCATGGAGGAAGTCGTCATGGCGATCAAGATGCACGAGGCCGAGCTCGACGCCCACACCGACATCAACACGACCGAGTTCGCGCACGCGAGCCGTCTCGTCTCGTCCATCACGGGCATCAACGTGCAGCCCAACAAGGCCGTGGTCGGCGCCAATGCCTTCGCGCACAGCTCGGGCATCCACCAGGACGGCGTCATCAAGAACCGCACCACCTACGAGATCATCGCACCCGAGGACGTGGGCGTTTCCGGCAGCCAGATCGTGCTCACCGCACGCAGCGGCCACGCCGCCTTGCGCAAGCGCCTCGAAGACCTGGGGTACGCGGGCATTCCCGATGACAAGTTCGAGCAGATTCACGGCGCCTTCCTCGAACTCGCCGACAGCAAGAAGGAAATCTACGACGACGACCTGCACTCGCTCATGGGAGAGCAGGACCGTAACGAGAATGCCATCTACCGGTTGGATGCCGTGCAGATTTCCTGCGGCCAGCCGCTCGTCTCGACGGCGACCGTGACCATCACCGACGAAGACGGAGAGGTATGCACCGTCTGCGAGATCGGGTCGGGCCCCATCGACGCCATGTACTCGGCGATTAACAAGATCGTGCAGGCCGAGAACGACCTCATGGAGTACTCGGTCAACGCCGTGACGCGTGGCATCGATGCCCTCGGCGAAGTGACCGTGCGCATCATGGACCGTGACGGCTCGATCTTCATCGGTCGCGGCAGCGATCGCGACATCACCGTGAGCTCGGGCAAGGCCTACGTCAACGCGCTTAATCGCATGATCGACCAGCATCGCCACAACGCGCAGCGTGTCGAAAGCGGCACCGACGCCCCCGCCCACATCTAGCTTCTTGTCATTTCGAGCGCAGCAACCGAAGGCTGCGGAGTCGAGAAATCTCGCCCTTTCGTTGCGGGCGGCACCTTGCTTATTGCAACGGAGGAGATTTCTCCACTCCGGCGCTTCGCGCCTCCGGTCGAAATGACATTTTGCCGCTCGAGAAAGTCCGAAAATCCGTTTATAAGTGGAAAACCCGGCGTTTTCCCCTTGTGATGGCGCCCTGCTCTCCACATCGGGTGTTGAAGAGCGCAAACGAGGGTGTTCGTGTCTCACCAAACGGGTATGGTGTTCACCCCCGAGGAGGAACCACCCAACAAGGAGACGCGAAAGCACCATGCCAGAGCTTGCCTACACATCGAATGCCAACAGTTCGGTCGAGCGCATCATGCCCCAGGACGTCGATGCCGAGAAGGCCGTCCTCGCGGCCATGCTCCTCGGCCAGGACACCGAGGTCGTCGAGGAAGCCCTCATGAAGCTTTCGGCCAAGGAGTTCTACCGTCCCGCGCACCGCAAGATCTTCGAGGCCATGGAAGAGCTCTACAACAAGAACGCTCCCATCGACCAGCTTTCCCTGGCAGACCGCCTCAAGACGCGCGGAGATCTCGACGCCGTGGGTGGCAAGCCCTACATCGTCGAGCTCGGCAACAACACCTATGCGCTGGCAAACTGGGCCCACCACGCAGACATCGTCAAGCGTGCCGCCATGCTGCGCGATCTCATCGGCGCCGCCGTGCGCATCACCGCGCTGGGCTACGACGCGCCAGACGACCTCGACGAGGTCGTCGAGACCTCCGAGAAGCTCCTCTTCGAGGTCACCAACAAGCGCGTTTCCACCAACTTCAAGTCCATGAGCTCGCTCGTGGTCGAGACCTTCAACGAGCTCCAGGAGCTCGCCAACACCAAGAGCCGCTACAACGGCGTGCGCACCGGCTTCAAGGACCTCGATGATCTCTTCGGCGGCCTGCGCGGTGGAGACCTCGTCATCCTCGCCGCCCGTCCCTCCGTGGGCAAGACGGCCCTCGCGCTCAACATCGCGAATCGCGCCGCCCAGCTCGGCACCTCGGTCGCCTTCTTCTCGCTCGAGATGTCGGCCACCCAGCTCGTTCAGCGCGTGCTCTCCATCGAGACGCGCATCAACTCCAAGAAGATGCAGACGGGCCAGATGAGCGGCCAGGATTGGGTGACGCTCGTCAACGCGTCAGACACGCTGTCCAAGCTCAACCTGTGGGTGGACGACACCCCAAGCGCCTCGATTCTCGAGGTGCGCGCCAAGGCCCGTCGCCAGCTCCGCAACGTCGAGCCGCAAAAGGGCCTCATCATCGTCGACTATCTGCAGCTCATGCAGCCGCAAAACACGCGCACGGAGTCTCGCCAGGTCGAAATCGCGGAGATTTCCCGTGGTCTCAAGATTCTCGCGAAGGAAATGGACATGCCCATCATCGCACTCTCGCAGCTTTCCCGTGCTGTCGAGTCGCGCCAGGGCAAGCGCCCCATCCTGTCAGACTTGCGCGAATCCGGCGCCATCGAGCAGGACGCCGACATCGTCATGTTCCTCGACCGCTCGCTGTCAGAGAAGGAGGCCGAGCAGGAGGACCGCCCCGCGCTCAACACGGCAGACGTCATCGTCGCCAAGCACCGCAACGGTCCCATCGGCACCGTGAGCCTCGCGTTCCAAAGCGAGTTCACGCGCTTCGACAACCTCGCCCGCCCCGACGACAGGTACTAGAGGCAGCAACTAGAGGTCATCCCCGCCCTTGGCAAGCATCATGTGTTTGTGGCGCGTCCAACGCGCCACAACTGCGCGGTCTTTGTCGCAATTGGCATAATTCGCACACTTGCGTCCCATCCAGTGGGCCATAACTCGCGATTCCTTGCCAGAGCACCTTCGCCTACGCGCCACAATCCCGCGTTTTTTGCCAGTGCCTGTGCCGCCCCATTTTCCAAAAATGTTGACAGGAGGGCATCCGCCACAGGCGCCTAGTCTAGTTCGACTTCGTCCCATGACTCGGCGACGAGTCCGTCGATACGTCCGAACTCGCGCACATTGCCCGTGACGAGAATGGCTCCATGGGCAAGTGCCGTGGCGGCGATGAAGAGGTCGTTCGGGCCGATTTTCATGCCACGTTGCTCGAGGTCTGCCCTGATGCGACCATAGGCTATGGCGCATTGCCTGTCGAAGGGAACGCTCGTGAAGGGCACGAGGAAGCGCTCAAGCAGTAGTAGGTTCTCGACGGGGTTGTTGCTCTTCGCGGCACCACAGCGCAGCTCCGCCTCGACGGCAGCTGGTATCCCGAAGATTTCCGGGCTGTTGTTTCTGATGTGGCCATACGTCGTGGACAACTTGCCCCGCATCAGGTTGATGCAGATGTCGGAATCGAGAAAGAACACGGCCGCTCCTAGAACTCGGGGAGCGGGCCATCGAGCGCGGGGTCAAGCTCGGGCGGGACCGTGAACGACGGGTCTTTCAGGGAGCCGTAGACAGACTCCCAGTATCCGTCCGGCCAGGCAGAGGCGTGATTGTGTCGATCGATGACCAAGCCGGAGACATAGCGGGACACAGATTGTTCGGAACGCTTTGCGTCTTCGCGTAGGATGCTTGCCGCATCGTCGGTGAGGTAGAGCGAAAGCTGGGGCATGACGACCTCCATCCGTACTATGTTATAAAGTATAACATACAGCGAAAACCCCACCCACCTAACGACAGGCACTAGCCTCGCTTCACACATCACCCAATTTGTTACCTGCTTCTGCACAGAACGCAGGTGCCGCCTTGCATCGGCGTCGAAAGGCATCGCTTGATAATTGATGCCGTTTTCTCCTTTCCGCAAGATGAAATCGAAGGTGGACAGGCATGTGCGAACTCCCCCACGCACGTGTCCGCTCACGAGACGAAAGGGAAGGGAGAGCAATGAAGGAGATCAAGACTACGCTCCAGAGCATCGCGTGTGGTGGCACGGGCGGTGAGATAACGGCGGTCGATACCATGGACGGCAAGATCGTGCGTATCCGCCCGTTCAGGAACGACACCGCCTACACCAAGGAGGAGCTGGCACCCTCGATGTGGAAGATCGAGGTCGATGGCAAGGTGTTCGAGCCCACCATCAAAACGTGCCCCAACTGGATGGCACTGGCCTACAAGAACCGCGTCTATTCGAAGAACCGCGTACTCAAGCCGCTTAAGCGCGTTGACTGGGAGCCGGGCGGAGATCCCGCCAAGATGAATTCCGCCAATCGCGGCAAGTCGAAGTTCGTCGAGATTAGCTGGGACGAAGCACTCGACATCGTCGAGTCCGAGCTTCGTCGCGTCATCGACACCTATGGCCCCTATTCGGTCATCTGCATCGGCGAGGACGGCCACCGTGAGTCCAAGGACCTGCACGCCGGCGGCGGCATGCATGCGACCCTCATGGACAAGCTCGGCGGCTACACCCGCGAAACGCGTACGCCGGACTCCGTTGAGGGCTGGTACTGGGGCGCCAAGCACGTCTGGGGCGCTGGTGCCAACAAGGGCCTCGGTCTCGTGGCTCCGCAAGAGACAGGCTACAACTCGTGGAACGTGCTGCTCGACATCTGCCAGCACTCCGAGATGCTCGTCTTCGACGCGGGCGACTACGAGCTCACCACCAACTACGCGTCCATGTTCCTCTCGCAGGTCATGGGCTATTGGGAGAAGCTCGGCAAGGAGATGGTCTGCGTCGATCCGTTCTGCAACTACACGTCGGTGTGCCACACCATGAAGTGGATTCCCATCCTGCCCAACACGGATGCCGCATTCCACTTCGGCGTCATCTACACCTGGCTGACCGAGGACCTCTACGACAAGGACTACGTCGAGACGCACACCGTGCACTTCGACAAGATGGTCGACTACGTGATGGGCAAGGAAGATGGCGAGCCCAAGACGCCGGCCTGGGCAGCCGAGCGCTGCGGCGTTCCCGCCTGGACCATCAAGGCCTTCGCTCGCAACGTCGCCAAGAAGACGACCTCGCACGTACACTACAGCTCGGGCTCTATCAAGACGCCGTACAGCCACGAGCCTGCCCGCACCTCTGCCTACCTGCTCGCCATGCAGGGCCTGGGCAAGCCGGGCGTGCAGCAGTATCACCTGAGCGCGCAGGTCACGGCCAAGGAGAAGATTGCCCGCTCGACGACGGCTCCGTTCACCATGGCCATCCAGTGCCGCATGTTCTTCCCGAGTGCGCAGTCGCTGCCGCGAACGATGATTGCCGAGGCCCTGCAAACCGGCAAGGCGAAGTGGTGGGGCAGCCCCTGCATCGTCTACGTTGAGACGAGCGAGCAGTTCCAGGAGTTCAATTATCCCGGCAATCCCCAGGCTGCTCTTGCTATGGAGCAGGCGATGGCCGAGCGCTTCGGCAAGCCCATTCCCACGGAGGCGCCGAAGGTCAACCGCATCCACTTGCTGTGGTCGGAGAAGCCCTGCAACATGAACTGCTGGGACGGCGGCTTCAACTACCAGGATGCCATTCGCACGGATGAGGTGGAGTGCTTCATCACCAACCATCAGTGGCTCGAGAACGACTCGCTGTTTGCCGACCTCGTTCTTCCTGTTACCACCTGTCTCGAGGACAACGACGACATGGGCGCCTCCTCTCAGGTTCCCGTGCGTCATGCGGGTCTCACGCCCCCTGCCATCGAGCACCAGGGCGAGTCGCTGTCCGACTTCCAGATCGCCTGCACCATCGGCGAGCGCTTCGGCGTGCGCGAGGACATCGACAAGGGCATGACCGACGACATGTGGATCGAGACGGCATTCCAGAGCTCGCGTCTGGTCGAGGAGATCGATTGGGAGACCTACAAGGAAAAGGGCTACTACTACCCCAAGCTTGAGGAGAACTGGGAGCAGATGGCCCCCGGCATGCGCAACTTCTACGAGGACCCCGAGCAGTATCCGCTCGACACGCCTACCGGCAAGATCGAGTTCTGGTCCCAGGCGCTGGCCGACAACTTCCCCGACGACAAGGAGCGCCAGCCGATGGCGAAGTGGATCGTTGGCGGCCCGGCCGAGGAAGGCTGGACGCACGATGAGACCTTCTGGGGCGAGCGCTGCAAGAAGTACCCGCTGTTGGTCACGGCCAATCCCGCCAAGTGGCGTGTGCATGTCCAAGGCGACGACATCAAGTGGTTCCGCGAGATCGAGACCTGCAAGGTGAAGGGCAAGGACGGCTACCTCTATGAGCCGCTGTGGATTGCCCCCGAGGACGCCGAGGCCCGCGGCATCAAGAACGGCGACATCGTCAAGATCTTCAACGAGCGCGGTACGGTGCTTTTGGGTGCCCGCATCTCCGAGCGCGTGGCCGAGCGCAGCGTCGTCATCGCCAAGGGCAGCCGCGTTGATCCCATCGCCCCGCATCTGGACCGTGGCGGTGCCATCAACCTCATCTGCCCGGGTAACCAGGTTTCCAAGCATTGCAAGGGCTTCGCAGTCACCGGTTATCTGGCCGAGGTCGCCAAGGTCACCGATGAGGAGTACGAGGGCTGGAAGCGCGATTACCCCGAGGCATTCGCCCGCGACTACGACCCGGCAATCGGCATCAACCGCAAGTCCTGGGTCATCGAGAAGTAGGAGAGAGGTCAAACTATGAAGGTATTTGTTATCGACGCCGCCCGTTGTGTCGGTTGCCATAACTGCCAGATCGGTTGCAAAGACGAGCATTGCGGCAACTGCTGGATGCCCTATGCCGAGGCACAGCCCGAAATCGGTCAGTTTTGGATGAAGGTCGAGCAAAAGGAACGCGGTCAGAAGCCCCACGTCAAGGTGAGCTATACGCCGCGTCTGTGCAACCATTGCGGCAACGCCCCCTGCATGAGGGCGGCCAAGGACGACGCGGTCTATCGCCGCGACGACGGTCTGGTCATCATCGATCCGGTCAAGGCCAAGGGCCAGAAGCAGATTGTGGACGCGTGCCCATACCACGTCATCTACTGGAACGAGGAGAAGGAGATTCCGCAGAAGTGCACCGGTTGCGCGCATCTGATCGATGACCCCGAGCAGCCCATCCACACGCCTCGCTGCATGGATAACTGCCACCTCGATGTCATCCAGTTTGGCGAGGCCGAGGACTTCGACCTGACGGGTTGCGAAGTGCTTCATCCCGAGTACAAGACCGACCCGCACGTCTACTACACGAAGCTGCCCAAGAAGTTCATTGCCGGCACCGTGTATGACCCGGAGGCCGAGGAAATCATCGAAGGCGCGACGGTTACCGCGACCTGTGCCGAGGGCACGGCCACCGCGACGACCGACAGCTGGGGCGATTTCTGGCTCGAGGACTTGCCGGACGCTCAGTGGCGTGTCGAGATCGAGAAAGGCGGAAAGAAGGCCGCTCTCGAAGTGAGCACGCTTGAGGAAGACAAGGGCTTGGGCGACATCCCGCTTGCGTAAGTCTGGGGCATCGGGCCGCTGGCAAAACGCCGGCGGCCCGATGCTTGGTTGAAAGGATTGCCGTGAGCATGGCACGAGGCGAAATACCAGTTGTCGGCATTGACAAGGAAACGCACGCGTTTCTTGGCTCCGACGGCAACTGCTACTTCGAGATCGATAACGACATCTTCGTTCTGGATGGCGCTGTCAGCGAAGGATGCGTCGCGTGCCATGCTTCGGGTTCGCACGGCGGCCACATCGTTCTCAAGCCGTTCTACGTGCGCCGCAATGGTCAATGGGTGAACATGTATTTGGAAGGAGGCCGGCATGGTCAACCAAGGTGATCGTGTTGTTGTCGAATACCGCGGCAAGCTTGCCGATGGTACCGAATTCGCGAGCACGAAGGCACAGGGATCGCCGCTCGAGTTCGTTGTGGGCAGTGGCGTCATGCTTCCCGACTTCGAGTTGGCGGTGATGGGTATGAACGTGGGCGAGACCCGCAGTATCCACATTCCCGTCGATCGCGCCTACGGTTGGCGTGACGAGGGGCTGGTTATTACCATGCCGGCTACGTCGCTGCCTAACGGCGAGGTGCTGCCGGTGGGAGCCATGCTCGGCATCCAGACACCTGAGGGTGATGTCGTGCGCGTTCGCGTGGTGGAGGTAAGAGACGACGAGGTCGTGCTTGACTGCAATCACGAGCTCGCGGATCAGGCCCTTAATTTCGACATCACGCTCGTAGATGTGGAAACCGAGACGGCCATGGAGCATGAGCTTCATCCCGAAGGATGCACGTGCGGATGCGACAGGCTGCAGGAGTCGCTTAAAGCCGCCGGATAGCAGCGCGCCGCGAAAGAGAGAGTACCGACGATCCGGATGCGCCTCGCGCGTGTCCGGATTGTCGCGTTGTCGCAGCGTATTCCGCATTTGCCCATCGATCGTTCTCAATCATGACGCCTACATTCGTCGCGATTTAGTATCATAGGGAATGCGAGTGGCGAGCCAGGGGGAGGCGTCATGGGGGACGCAAAAAGCGCAATAGAGGTCAGCCTGAAGGGACTTGTCGAGGAAAAGCCCTATCTGAGCATAACCGTTTCGGACATTTGCGAGAACGCGCACGTTTCCCGCAAGTCCTTCTACAACATCTTCGCGAACAAGGACGACGTGCTGTCCTCGATTTTCAAGCAGGACGTCATCGAGCCTATCGAAAACCTCAACGCGGTGCTTACGCGGGAACAGGCCTTCGACATGAACACGCTCTTCTACGAGAAGGTCTACGAGAGGATCTACGACTCCGCCTCGTTTTACGGCAATCTCATCAAGCCCCTGAAGGGCAGGGATGACACGTTCATTCGCATCGCGACTCACGCCATCTACGATCTGAACATCGACATCTTTGCCGAGTACGAGTGGGCGGGCGATAGCAGAAAGACAGACTACATCGCCTATTTCTTCGCCTCATCCCAGGCCATGCTCATGCAGAAATGGGTGAGTGACGGCATGCCCTATACGCCCCACGAGCTCGCCGGGTTATATGAGGAGATGACCCGACAGTTTTGGCTCCAAGCATTCCCCGTGTCATCCTAGCCTGCATGGCGTCTGGAAACAGACTGCTTCATCTGTGCCATACAGGTGCAGGTAACGGCAGTCTGTAACCCTTCCGGGTTCAGCCATGCCGAATGCCGCAACATCATCCGCAATCCAGAATCATTGTTAATTGAACGCCCCGAGCGCCTCCTTCATCTTTGAAGATGTCGAAATGGGGGAGTTCTTGACGCACGCGATTGTCCGTTCCTGCTCAAGGGAGCTGGACCATCCGTGCGGAAATCGACGCATCTGCATATTTGCGAGGGAACGGAAGAGGTGTTTCGGAATATGGACGAACAGCTTCTGGACAAGTACGGAATCAAGCAGATCGGCTACTACGTCGAAAGCATCGAGGAATCTGCGGAATTCCTGCGCTCCTCACTCGGCGCGGGTCCCTTTGTGGACCTGGGCAGCAATCCGCTCGAGAGCTGCAAGGTACGTGGCGAGGATGTCGACCTCAAGATGCGCACCGCGCTCGGTCATATGAACGATATTCAGCTCGAGCTCATCGAGGTCGAAAGTGCCGGTCCCGACCCCTATCACGAGATGGGGCGCTTTGGCCTGCATCACTTCTGCATCTGGGTCGATGACGTGGATGCAGCGGTCGAGGAGATGGAGAAGCAGGGCATGAGTCTTGCCATGCGCGTCACCTCGGGCCAAGGGTTGCAAATCGCCTACGTGGACGCACGCGAGCAGTTGGGCCAGTACATCGAGGTCAACACGCCCAGTGAGCAATTGTGGCAGGGCATCAAGGCAGTGCACGAGAACTCGCCTGCCGAGGCTCCGGCGCTCTTACCCATGGCCGCGCTCATGCAAGGCAAGTAGCGAGTCATTCCAATTCACACGCTCAAGAAGAAAGGGGTTATCATGGACAACCCATTTGACCTTACAGGGAGGGTCGCGCTCATTACCGGTGCCAGCTCTCATGGTATCGGCAACGAGTCGGCCAAGGTGCTCGCCGAGCACGGTGCCAAGGTGTTTCTCACAGCGCGCCGCGAAGACAAGCTCATTGCGGCAGTGAAGGAGATCGAGGAAGCGGGCGGCGAGGCCGCCTATCGCGTTACGGACGTCTCCAGCGAGGAGGACTGCAAGGCAGCCGTCGAGGCCTGCGTCGCGCGATTCGGGCGTCTTGACATCATGGTGCTTTCGGCGGGTATTTCGGGACTGTCCCTCTCGGGCGGCTTGAGCACGGCATTCGATACGGACAACTGGCGCAAGGTCCTGGGCATCAACCTCGACGGTGTCATGTTCATGATCAAGTATGGCTGGCAGGAATGCGCCAAGAACAAGGTCGGCGCGATCATCCCCGTGGCATCTCTTGCCGCCTGGAAGGCAGCCGGGTCCGTGGCCTACACGGCCACCAAGGGCGCCATCCGCGCGCTTACGCCCTGCATCGGCAAGCTGCTGGCACCCGAGGGCGTGCGCATGAACACGCTGTATCCCGGATTCATCGAGACCGACATGACCCATCCGGAAGGCTCCGACGACATCTTCCAGAAGATCGCGCCTGGCGTCCTGGCGAAGATTCCCCTGGGTCGTACTGGCAAGGTGTCCGACTGCGCCAACGCGGTGCTTTACCTCGCGTCCGACGCATCGAGCTTCATGACCGGTCAGCATCTCGTGGTCGATGGCGGTGAGCTCTGTTAGCGAAGCAGGAATATAGGGAACAAAAGGAGGGAGAACCTGATGGATCAGGTCAAGGAGGAGCCGAGGAACCCGTTTCTGGACGCTCCCAATGCAAAGAAGATGATGACGGTCATAGGCTTGTACCTCGCCGTTATCGCAAACATGCTTGTATCAAATACCAACTCGGTCATGCTGCCCGCGGCAGCTGCCGACATCGGAGGCATGGACATCTACGGACTGGCGCAGGGCGTCAGCGGCATCATCGGCGTATGCGCCATGCCCATTTACGGTTTCATCGGCGCACGTAATCCAGCGGCAAAACGCCTGCTGGCAGGTGGCTCGCTCGTCGTTGGCGCGCTTGTGCTCCTCATTCGTGGTATCGCGACCAACATGTTCATCATCATTGCGGCCAACGTCTTCTGGGGCTTGGTGAGCGCGGGCGTCTTCGCCATCGGCTTCACCATGATTCGCGATATCTACGATAAGAAGCAAGCGGGCCTGTACCTGGGCCTCGTCGGCACGATGATGTCCGTCGGCATGCTCGCCGGTCCCTTCCTGGGCGGTCTCGTCATCGACCAGATTGGCTGGCGCGTGTGGTGCTTCATCCTCTTCGCGTTTTTGGCCCTGGGTGCTGTGCTCATTCTCATGGGCGTCAAGGTGAAGAAGGATGAGGTCGCCTTTCTCGCGGTCAAGGGCGGCAAATTCGACTTTGCGGGCGCTGTGGTCATCACCATCTTCCTCGGCTGTCTCATCATCGCGCTTTCCATGGGTAGCAATTACGTGAGGTTCGGCACACCGCTCAATACGGGCCTGCTCGTCGTGTCGGCAATCGCACTCGTCGTCCTCATCTTCATCATCGCAAAGAAGAAGGATGACGCCATCGTGCCGCTCAACGCCATCAAGGATCGCAACACGCTCGTCCTGGCGGGATCAAACTTCCTGCACAACTTCGGAGCCATGTCGATTTCGTTCTTCATCCCCGGCTTCATCATGCGCACGCTCGCGACTGATCCCATCGTGCAGGCTATCGGCCCTGCACTTGCCGGTGGTCTTGCGACGTCGCTCATGGCAATCCTCGGCCTGTTCCTCGGCCCCGTCTTCGGCAAGATTATCGCCAAGCAGAACACGGCCAAGTGGGTCATGACCTTCGGCAACGTATGGCGTGTGCTCATCATGTTTGCGTTCGTCCTTGTCCTCGTGCCCGGCGTGCCCGTGTGGGTCATCTACATCCTCACGTTCTTGGCCGGCTTCTTCAACTCCCAGCAGACCGTCACGCAGTCGGCCGCGCCGCAGATCATGCTCAAGGCCCAGCTGCGCACGCTTGGCAACTCGGTCATCCAGCTTGGCCAGAACCTTGGTGCGGGCGTCGGCATGGCAGTCTTCACGCTGCTCGTGGCAATGGACCCGGCAACGGGTATGCGCCTGTGCATGATCGTATCGCTCATCGCATGGATCGTGCTGTTCATCATCACCTTCATGCTCAAGAAGCCCACCGAGGCAGAGGCAGACGCGGATTAGCGGCAAGCTTTAGTCGATGAGGCGGCCGTGCTTATGCGCGGCCGCCCGAGCGGACGGGAAACGATATGAAGAAATTGCAAGTTGTAACAGGCGGAACGTCGGGCATGGGCCTTGCGACCGCCAAAGCGCTCGGAAAGTTCGGCCCCGTGCTCGTGGGAGGCCGCAATGAAAGGCGCCTCGCCGATGCTGTTGCCGAGCTCGAAAGCGAGGGTATCGAGGCCTACGGAAAGGCGGTCGACATCGCCGACCGTGCCTCGCTCGACGAGTTCGCGGCCTATGCGGTGTCGATTGCTCCTCTGGGCAACGTGGTGAACGCGGCGGGCGTCGATGCCGGCGGTGGCGACCTCATCGTCAAGATCAACATGGTGGGCACAATCAACTTCGTTGAGGCGTTCCTTCCGTATCTCGAGGATGGCGCGGCGCTCGTGAACTATTCGTCCATCACGGGTTATTTTGTGCAGCCCACACCCGAGGAGCGAGCAATCTGGGACGAGCCCAACGACCCCGAGTTCTTCGAGAAGGTAAAGGCTGCCATCGATGCGCGCGAGGTGCCCGAAGCCATGCGGGCCATGGGCGAGGACTACCAGTACTACCCCATCTCCAAGACCTTCACGCAGTACTACACGCGTGCGAACACCAAGCGCTTTGGGGAGAAGGGCTGCCGCATCTTCTCCATCGCGCCCGGTGCGTTCGACACGCCCATGCTGCGCGAGGCATCCGATGAGATGGTTGCCGGTATCGAACGCGGCACGGCCTTCGGGCGCCTGGGCGATCCCGACGAGATGGCCGAGTTCATCGTGCGCCTGCTCGAGCCGGGACTTGAGTACCTGACTGGCGTCGACCTCATTCTTGACGGCGGCAAGTTCGGCATGACCATGGCCAAGCAGCTCGACTAGTGAACGCATTTCACGGGGCGCAAGGCGCTCCGCTTAAAACGAAAGGCAGAACCATGAGCGTGAAAGACTATTCCGATTACTTCAAAGGCAAGGACTGGGTGCATATGCTCGGTTTCTCCGCCCCCGATTGGCGCGGCTTCATGACCGCCCACAATAGGCTCTTTGGGTCCGGCCCGTTCTTCTACACGACCAACACCTTCGGCAAGCTGCTCTATCATGGCGAGGAAGTCGACTGCAAGGGCCTTGAGTTCCATGCCTGCTATGGCGCGTGGGGCAGTCACTCCATCGAGGTTGTCTCGCAAAACGACTGGTCGGTACCTACGATGTTCACCGAACTCAACAAGGAAGACGAGCCCGGCCTCAATCACATCCACATCTTCGTGGATAGCCTGGCAGAAGCGCAGGACGCCTGCGACTTCCTTGGCATCGACGTTATCACCGTGGGCTATCCCGACCTCGAGAACGCGCTCGAAAAGGCGCGTGCGACAGGGGCCGATGAGGCGATGGTGCGCGCTAACGCAGGCAAGCCGTCGTTCATGGTCGCCGATATGCGCAAGGACATTGGCTTTGCCGTGCAGTTCGTCGAGCCGCGTGCGAAGAACCTCCATGATGCGATTATCGGGGCCCGCGAGAAGTGGGATGGTTCCGAAGACACGATGTTCATCCCGCTGGGCGGCAAGTAATCCTCAGCGTTTACGCAGTGTCCAGGCCCGCCATGCCATGTGACACGCTTTTCCTCGGGCGTGCCGCAGATCGCCCCCCACCCTCTTGTAATGACCTGCGGTACGCCACCTCCTAACAATGAGACAAATACACAGGGTATTTGTCTCATTCGGGAGTGCCCCCTCTCCCACATTCGATACAATGACATGCTGTGCGCAAAAGCGCCCATGCTTCCTATCGAGGAGAATCACATGTCGGGCACCATATTAGTAGGCACCCAATGGGGCGACGAGGGAAAGGGCAAGGTCACGGACCTGCTTTCTTCCAACTACGATTACGTCGTCCGTTTCCAGGGCGGTAACAACGCCGGCCATACGGTCATCCACGGCGACACCAAGCTCGCCTTGCACCTCATCCCTTCGGGCATCATGTACGACAGCGTGACGCCACTCATCGGCAACGGCTGTGTCGTCGACCCGCAGGTGCTCTGCGACGAGATGAAGGGCCTCGAGGATCAGGGCATCTCCACCAAGCGTCTGCTCATCAGCAGCAACGCCCACGTCATCATGCCCTATCATCGCGTGCTCGACGGTGCCACCGAGGCACGTCTGGGCGCGAACAAGATCGGCACGACTAAGCGCGGCATCGGCCCCTGCTACCAGGACAAGTACGCGCGCATCGGCATCCGCATCCAGGACCTGCTCGACAAGAAGATCCTGCGCGAAAAGCTCGAGACGGCGCTCGCCATCAAGAACGACATTCTCCAGAACGTCTACGACATGCCCACGTTCACGGTTGACGAGATTCTGGACGAGTACCTGGGCTATGCGGACATGATCCGCGAGTACGTCGTGGATGCGAGCCAGCTGCTCAATGCCGAGCTGCGTGCCGGCAAGTCGGTGCTCTTCGAGGGCGCCCAGGCAACCCAGCTCGACATCGACCACGGCACCTATCCCTTCGTCACCTCGAGCAACTGCACCGCAGGTGGCGCCATGACGGGCACGGGCGTGGGTCCCACGCGCATCGACAAGGTGCTCGGCATCGCCAAGGCCTACATGACGCGCGTTGGCAGCGGTCCGTTCCCCACCGAGCTCTTCGACGAATACGGCAAGATTCTGGGCGAGGCTGGCCATGAGGTGGGCGTCACCACTGGTCGTAAACGTCGCTGCGGCTGGTATGACGCTGTCATCATTCGCTATGCCGCCGACGTCAACGGCCTCACCGACATCGCGCTCACCAAGCTCGACGTGCTCGGTGCCGTCGACAAGATCCAGATTTGCACGGCCTACGAGGCCGATGGCGTCATCTACGAGAACGTCCCGAGCCAGCAGACGGCGTTCCATCATGCCAAGCCCATTTACGAGGAAATGCCCAGTTGGCAATGCGACATCTCCAATTGCCGCACCTACGAGGAGCTTCCCCAGGAGGCGCGCGATTACGTCGAGCGTCTCGAGGAGCTCGCCGGTGTTCCCATCAGCATCGTCACGGTCGGCCCCGACCGTGACCAGACCATCATGAGAGGGTGGAACTAGCATGAACATTCTGCTTCTGGGAAGCGGCGGTCGCGAGTGCGCCATCGCCACGGCGCTCGTCGAGTCGCCCGCGTGCGACCAGCTCTTCATCGCTCCCGGCAACGGCGGTACGGCCGAGCTCGGCACCAACGTCGTTCTCGACGCCGAGGATGGTCAGGCCGTCGTCGACTTTGCCCGTGAGAACGACTGCGAGCTCGTGGTCATTGGCCCGGAGGCCCCGCTCGTTGCCGGTGTCGCCGATGCCGTGCGTGATGCGGGCATCGACTGCTTCGGTCCCGGCGCCGCTGGTGCGCGCCTCGAGGGCTCCAAGGACTTCTCCAAGCGTCTCATGATGAAGTACGACCTGCCCACGGCGGCCTACGGCACCTTCACCGACTGCAATTCCGCGCTGGCATACCTCAAAGAGCACGGTGCCCCCA
>CATLBX010000001.1 GCA_949879855.1 uncultured Coriobacteriia bacterium | reverse complement strand
GTCGTCAAGGCCGATGGCCTGGCGGCGGGCAAGGGCGTCACGGTCGCCCTCACCAAGGAGGAGGCCGACGAGGCCATCTGCGAGTGCTTCGACGGTCGCTTTGGCGAGGCGGGCTCGACGGTCGTCATCGAGGAGATGATGACCGGCCCCGAGTGTTCCATGCTCGTGTTTACCGATGGCATCACGGTGCTTCCCATGGCTCCGTCCCAAGACCACAAGCGCGCCTACGAGGGAGACGAGGGTCCCAACACGGGCGGCATGGGCGTATACTCGCCGGTCCCCATCGTCACCGACGAGGAGCACGCGACCATGATCGACATCATGGAGCGTGCCGTCGCGGGCCTGCGCGACGAGGGCATCGACTATCGTGGCGTCCTGTACGGCGGCTTCATGCTCACGCCGGAAGGCCCCAAGCTGCTCGAGTTCAACGCCCGCTTCGGTGACCCCGAGACGCAGGTCGTCCTGCCGCGCCTCGAGACCGATTTGGTCGACGTCATGGTCGCCACGGCCCAGAAGCGCCTTGACGAGATCGAGCTCTCCTGGCGTCCCGAGTGGGCCGTGAGCGTCGTGCTCGCGAGCGAGGGCTATCCCGGCTCCTACGAGAAGGGGCTCGAGATCACCGGCATCGACGAGGCCAACGCCCTTGAGGGCGTGCATGTCTACCATGCGGGCACCAAGGTGGCCGACGGCAAGGTCTACACCAACGGCGGTCGCGTCCTCAACGTCACCGCGCTCGGTGACACCTTCGAGGAGGCGCGCAATCGTGCCTACGAGGCCTGCGATCTCATCAACTGGGACGGCAAGTTCATGCGCCGCGACATCGGCGCGCGTGCCATGAAGGGCCGTAGCGCATGGGAGAACTAATCGAGCACTTCGAGGATCCCTCCATCAGCGAGAAGATCATCGGCTCGACGCGCTCCTTCGAGGGACGTCTACTCAAGGTCGATTCCGTCGACATCGAGCTGCCCAACGGCCACAAGACGAGGCACGAGGTCATCCGCCATCCCGGCGCCGTGTGCGTCGTCGCCCTCGACACGCAGGGCCGCGTCCTGGTTGTGCGCCAATACCGCACGGCACTCGAGCGCGTGACCATCGAGGTGCCCGCGGGCAAGATTGATCCCGGCGAAGACCCTGAAGGCGCCGTGCGTCGCGAGCTTGCCGAGGAAACCGGCTACGTCGCCGGCGACATTCGCCGCCTGGCATCCATCGCCGTGGCCGTGGGCTACAGCGACGAGATCATCCACATCTACATGGCGACCGACCTTGCGCCCGGATCTGCCCATCCGGACGACGACGAGTTCGTCATCGCCGAGTGGGTGAGCGTCGACTCGCTCATCGACTCCGTCCTCGACGGCCGTATCGAGGACTCCAAGACCGTCATCGCGGCGCTCATCTGCGATGCGCTGCGCCACAGAATGTAAGGGAGAAGTTCATGTCCGCTAATAAGCCGCTGGTGGGAATCATTCTCGGTTCCAAGTCCGACGCCCCGGAGTTCGAGGGCTGCAAGGAAATGCTCGAAAAGTTCGGCGTGCCCTACGAGTTCGTCATCCACTCTGCGCACCGCAATCCCGATGACGTGCGCGAATGGGCCATCGGCGCCGAGCTGCGCGGGCTCAAGGTCATCATCGCCGGCGCGGGCAAGGCCGCCGCGCTCGGTGGCGTCGTCGCGTCGCACACGCCGCTGCCCGTCATCGCCGTGCCCATGAAGACGAGCGACCTGGGTGGCATGGACTCGCTGCTCTCGACGGTGCAGATGCCCACGGGCGTGCCCCTGGCCTGCGTTGCCATCAACGGCACGAAGAATGCCGCCATCCTCGCCACGCAGATACTCGGCACCGCCATGCCCGAGTACCGCGACGTCATCATCGCCTACAAGCGCGAGCTCGCCGGCAAATAGAGATGAGACAAATACCCTGTGTATTTGTCTCATTGTTCTTCACGTGCTCTTCACATTCGTGGTCGTTCTGCCTTTAGGTTCACAGATTCTCCATATTTCCTTGCGTCGTTGCGGGGGCTTCGGCTAGGGTTTTTAGCCGTTGCAACGCAAAACGAAGCACAACAAGACGACGAACACGGACAGAATCATGAAAGCAAACGTAGCAAGATCGCTGGCTGCACTCGGGGTTGCCGGTGTGCTCATACTCGGTTCGAGCGCGCCGGCCCTTGCGGCCGATTCCGACGAAACGCTCGGCAGCAAGCTCATCGGAGCCGTCGCCCGCACTCTCGATGATGCGGCTCTCGCATCGGGTGGGGCCCTTGATGCCGAGGGCTACCTCGTCAGGCTCGACGAGACCGTCGAATGGACGAGTTGCGGCGCCAGCACCTACGGCATCGGGGACGGGCTCATGGGCTCGGGGTGCTCGGACGGCACCATCGTCACCGAGACCTCCCTGGGCGTGGCGCACAAGACGCTGCCCTTGGGCACCCAGATCCAGATCATGTACAACGGCAAGGTCGTGAACGCGACCGTGCACGATCGCGGCCCCTTCGTCTCGGGTCGCGACCTCGACCTCCAGCCCGCAATCGCCTGGGCACTCGATTTCGATGGCGTCGGTACGGTCCAGTACCGCGTCATGGCCTAATCCCATGAACACCCTTGAAATCCAGAGCATTCGCGTGCGCAATGGCGCGCTCGACCTCGAGGTCGCCATGGCGGCCGACGCGTTCCACGTCACCGACGAGCAGGCGCGTCGCATTCTCGAGCTGCTGCCCAACCTCGCCCATCACGTCTGCGTGAACGGTGCGGGTGACGGCAGCTTCGGCGACGAGCTCGTGGGCACGGAACTCGCGCATCTGCTCGAGCATCTCATCATCGAGCTGCAGGGCAAGGCGTCATCGCAGGCAGGCGAGCTGACCGGGCACACGTCCTGGCTCGAGGAGCTTGAGGTCACGATTCCGCAGGGCTATGCGCTCATGCGCACGACAGTCACCTTCGCCAACGACTTCGTCGCGCTCGGCGCGATGAACTGCGCGCTCGAGATCATCAACTGGGCGTCCGAGCCCGACACGGGTGACATGCCCGATGTCGATGGCATGATCGCCTTCCTTGCCGTCATGTAGGGACCCCTTTATACTGGGTGCAGAAGCATCATCCGCAATCTGAGGAGGACACATGCATTGCGAACAGAAGCTGGCTGAGGGACTCTATTGGATTGGCGGAGACGACAAGCGCCTTGGGTTCTTCGAGGGCTGTCATCCCGTTCCCGACGGCATGGCCTACAACAACTACCTGCTGCTCGATGAGAAGGTCGTGCTCTTCGACACCATCGATCGTGCGGTGGAGGAGCGCTTCTTTGAGACGCTCGAGTACCTGCTCGACGGGCGCAAGGTCGATTACATCATCGTCTCGCACATGGAGCCCGACCACAGCGCGACGCTTGGCGCGGTGGCGAAGGCGCATCCCGAGGCAAAGCTCGTGGGCACCAAGGTCTGCAAGACGCTCATCGGGCAGTTCTTCGGCCCCGAGCTCGAGGCGCGCACCATGGTCGTGGGGGACGGCGACTCGCTTTCGACCGGCACTCACACG
This sequence comes from uncultured Coriobacteriia bacterium, assembly GCA_949879855.1. Classification (GTDB taxonomy): domain Bacteria; phylum Actinomycetota; class Coriobacteriia; order Coriobacteriales; family QAMH01; genus QAMH01. The sequence continues at coordinate 90,370 of CATLBX010000001.1, read as the reverse complement.
CTCGCGTTCGCGACGGCACCCATGGTCCATTGGCCCGAGGTCATGGTCACCTACGATGTTGAGGACAAGATCCTGTTCTCGGCCGACGCCTTCGGTTCCTTCGGTGGCCTTGACGGCAAGCTCTTCGATGACATGTACGATTTCGAGGAAGAGCTCCTCGACGAGATGCGCCGCTACTACGCCAACATCGTGGGCAAGTACGGCACGCAGGTCAACGAACTGCTCGACAAGATGGATACGCTGGACGTCAGGATGATCTGCCCGCTGCACGGCGCGATCATCCGCGACAACATCGAGCTCATCAAGGCCAAGTACCGCACCTGGGCAAGCTACGAGCCCGAAGACGAGGCCGTTGTCATAGCCTACGCCTCGGTCTACGGCGGCACGCGCGACGTTGCCGAAAAGCTCGCCTTCAAGCTGAGCGATGCGGGCATCCACGACCTGGCGCTGTTTGACCTGTCAGTGACCGATCCGAGCTACGTGCTGGCCGACGCCTTCCGCGCGAGCAACATCGTGCTCGCATCCGTCACCTTCAATGCGGGCGTCTTTCCCAAGATGCGCGAACTCGTCGATTGCTTCGTCGACCATAACCTGCGCCGCCGCCGCTTCTCGTTCATCCAGAACGGTAGCTGGGGCCCCATCGCCGGCAAGAAGATGATGGAAGCTGTCGAGGCCATTCCCGAGCACGAGATCGTGGGCGACCTCTTCACCATCAAGTCGCGCATGACCGACGAGCAGGACGGGGAACTCGACAAGCTTGCCCAGGCCATCGTCGATTCGATTCGCCACCCCGAGGAACCCATCATGGCCGACGTGAGCCACGTCGCCCCCGAACCCACGCCCATCGTGGGCGCCGTCAAGCCGCGCGTGGCGCCTCCCAGCGTCGAGCCGGTGCGCACCAAAGGCGGCGTGCCCATCGCGCCGGGCATGGAGGACAAGGTCACGCATGAGAGCGAAGCGCCAGTCCAGGAGCCGGAGCAGGGCAAGACCAAGGTCATCCAGATTTGGCGCTGCACCTTCTGCGGCTACCAGGCCGAGGTCCCCAAGGGCACCGACATGGATACCTTCGTCTGCCCCGTGTGCCTCAAGGTGGGCCCCGGACAGTTCATCCTCGTGCGCGAGAAAATGGTTCCCGTCAGCTAGTGGGTTTACGCCTTCCAACCACGCACCGGCGGGTCGTCGAGCGGAGGTTAAGGGAGCGCGCCGTAAAGACCGCGAAGCGGTCTGTCGGGAAGCGACCATCGACGCGAGGTGACCTGCCGGCGCGCACCGCAAAGCGGTCCGGCGGGGAGTGAGCATCGAGGTGAGACGGCCTACCCGACGCGCATTATTTGTGCGTTCGATAAAATGCGGGTTTCTCATACCCAGATGCATACGGGGGTGGTACCCTAACGGTATTGTATTTCTAGTTGAATACAATGACTGTCACCAGTTTTCTCAGGAAGGGCGTGGTTATCATGAACAAGCCTCTCGTTTTCACCATCGGAGCCGCTGCTGGCGCGATCGCTGCCCTGCTTCTTTCGCCTAATTCCGGCGAGCGCAACCGCGAGATCGTCGCGGACAAGGTCGACTACTACACCGCCCATGGCGAGCAGGTCCTCCAGCAAACGGCCGATACCATCCGCAGCAAGGCCCGTGGCGTGGCAGACGTCGCCACCAACGCCGACGCAGACGACATCCGCGAGAAGATCAACGAGGCCCGCGACCGCATCGCCGAGCAGATCACGAAGAACAGCTCCGCGCCGCAGGACGTCGCCGCAGACGTCTCCGATGTCGCGCTCGACGCCGCCGCTGGCGTTTCCGACGCCGCCGACAAAGCTGCCGACGCTGCCGAAGGTGCGGCCAAGGCCGCTGCTGACGCCATCAAGAGCAAGTAACGCGCGGGCTGCAACGCCAATTGCATATGCCCTCGACTGACGACGTCCATAAGCTGCACGTCTACGTGCGCAACTCCAAAGGCGAGCTCAAGCGCTTCGGCCGCGTACGCGCCACCGTCTTCCATCCCGACGAGCCCCGCGTCGTGGGGCTCGTCATCAAGCGCCCCGACGCCTTGCTCATGGTCAAGCGCAAGGAGCGCTTCGCGGCCATCGATCGTATCGAGCCCGTCGAGGGGGGCATCAACGTCATCGACGCGTCGGATTCCTGGGACGCGGAGGCCTGCAAGCGCCTGGGCGTCGATTACGATCGCTGCATTATCTGGGAGTACATGCCCGTGCGTACCGAATCCGGCCAAGACATCGGCCTCGTGGGCAACGTCACCTTCGATGCTGACGATTTCACGATCGAGCACATCGACATATCGACGAACTCGGCAAATCGCGTGCTGCTGGGAAGTTCGCTCATCCCGCGCGAGAAGATCATCGGCTATCGCGATGGCGCCATCGTCGTCGCCGACGAGGAGGCCGACGTCGAGGAGACGGGCGGTGCGGCGGCCAAGGCGGGCGTCGCCTGGGCAAAGACCAAGCATGCGGCCTCGGAAGGCACTAAGAGGGCCGGAGAGGCCATCAACGAGGGCGCGTACAAGGCCGGCGAGGTCATTGGCTCCGTGCGTGACAAGGCGAGCAAGGCGGCCGAGGAGCACGAGGCCAAGAAGCGCGAGGCGGCCGAGCGCGGCGAGTACGTTGGCGTCGACAAGGCCGCAAACCTCCTCGGCAAGCAACTTGGGCGCGCATCGGGCATGTTCAAGGGCTTCAAGGAGGAGTTCGACAAGGCCTCCCACGACGATTAGGGGGTGCCATGGCACGGCGCAGATCCTATAGAAACTATGGCGCATCGCGCAGGTCGAGCGTCGGTCCCATCGGGACCATCGACATTCTCGCCCGCGGCTACGCCTTTTGCGATACCGACGAGGGCAGCTTCTTCATACCCAACTCCGGCCTCGGCGGCGCGATGCCGGGAGACAAGGTCGAGCTACGCGTGAGCGGGCGCGACGTGCCCGAGGGAGGCAAGCGCCAGGCCCGCGTCGTGCGCGTGGTGAGCCGCGCGACCGAATACCTCATCGGCACGCTCGAGATCAACGACCCGTTGGCCGTGGTCGTCGCACAGGACCCCCGCGTGCGCCACGACCTCTTCATCACCGACGGCAACATCGGCGAGGCCCAGGACGGCGACGTGGTGCTAGCGCGCATCACGAGCTACCCCGACCGGCGTCAGCCCATGCAAGGCTACGTCGTCGAGGTGCTGGGCGCGGCAGACGCCCCGGGCATGGATGTCGACATCATCATCCACAACCTCGACCTTCCCACGAAGTTCAGCCCCCAGGCCCTCGAGCAGGCCGAGTCGATCGAGGTCGACATCCAAGGCGCGCTCGCCGAGCCCGGCCGCCATGACCTGCGCATGCGCGACATCTTCACCATTGACCCTGTGGATGCCAAGGACTTCGACGATGCGATATCCCTCGACGAGGTCGATGGCATGCTGCGCCTGGGCGTGCACATCGCCGACGTCTCGCACTACGTCACCTGGGATGGTCATATCGACATTTGCGCACGTGATCGCGCGACGAGCGTCTACCTCGTCGACCGCGTGCTGCCCATGTTGCCCGAAAAGCTCAGCAACGACGTCTGCTCCCTCAGACCCGGCGTCGACCGCCTGACCATGACCTGCGACATGTACCTGGACGATGCGGCCGACGTCAAACGCTACGAGATCCACCCAAGCGTCATATGCAGCAAGCGTCGCTTCAACTATGACGAGGTGCAGGAAGTTCTCGACGGGCAGCGCGAAGACCCCTATGCCCCCAAGCTCAAGCGCTTCGACGCGCTCGCCAAGAAGCTGCTGTCCCTGCGCATCGAGCGCGGCGCCATCGATTTCGACACGGTCGAGGCCAAGCCCATTCTCGACGAGCGTGGCATGGTGACGCGCGTCGAGCTACGTCGCAAGACCGATGCCACCTCGATGATCGAGGAGGCGATGATCCTCGCCAACGAGACCGTCGCGCGCCATGCGCACGGCAACCACATTCCCTTCGTGTACCGCGTGCACGAACCGCCAAAGGCCGCGGCCCTCGAGGCGCTGCTCCCGCCGTTGCGCGAGCTGGGCTACAACGTCTCGGAACTGGCCACCGGCAACCCCGTGGCCTTCCAGGACGTGCTCGACGAGGCCCGGGGCACGCGGGAGGAGCCGCTCGTGAACCATCTGGTGCTCAGGGCCATGGAGCGCGCGTTCTACAACACCGAGCCCCTCGGGCACTTTGGCCTGGCCTCCACCTTCTACTGCCATTTCACGAGCCCCATCAGGCGCTATCCCGACCTCATGGTCCATCGCCTGCTCAAGGACCCGCATGCCATGGAGACGCATTTGCAGTGGCTCGCGAAGCACTCCTCCAAGATGGAACGCCTCGCCGAGCAAGCCGAGCGCGATAGCGTCGAGCTCAAGCTCTGCGAGTACCTTGCCGAGCACATCGGCGAGGTATTCACGGGGACGATATCGACGGTCGTGCCCCGCGGCCTGTTCGTGCGGCTCGAGAACACGCTCGAGGGCTTCGTGCGCTTCGACTACCTGCACGGCGAGTATCACGAGTTCGACGCGCTCACGCAGACGCTCGTGGGCGAGGAGACGGGGCGCACCTACCGCATCGGCCAGCAGCTCCGCGTGCGTGTCGAGGAGGTCGACCCCCGCGAGCGAAGCGTATCGTTCTCGCTCGCGTAGTAAACGTGTAAAAGGGCCAGACCCTTTTACACGCTCTGGGCTTTCGGTGATACTCTATACTAGTTGCGTCAAATGACCATTGACGCCATGCATAACGCAGTCGAGGAGAGACATCTTCCATGAACCTGAATCCGGCAATCGTCATTCCCACGTACTGGTGTGGTCGCAGATCATCGCATTCGATTAACCGCGGTGTCGTGTACGATCACATGACCCCCATCGACCAGCCGGGCGAGCTGCCCCGCTGCCTCGAGTCGCTACGCCACGTCGTCGGCGTCGACCGCATCATCTTGCTCGTCGCGGCCGAGCCGGGCGTCGAGAACCAGGCGGCCGAGCGCGTGCGTGCCATCGTCGACCATTTCATGGACCTCAACATCGTGGTCATCGGCGATGCCGAGATGCGCCACATCCACCGTCGCTTCGAGCAGGTGGGCGTGGGCGAGTACAAGGGCGCGGCCTGCCTCACGGGGTACGGCGCCATCCGCAACCTCGGGCTCATCGTCGCGTCGATCTTCGGCCACGACACGGTCGTCTTCATCGACGACGACGAGGTCATCCCCAACGCGGACTTCCTCGAGCGCGCCATGCACGGCATTGCGTGCAAGACGCCCACCGGCTCTATCATCACGGCGAAGACCGGCTTCTTCTACGATAGCTACGACAGTCCCAAGGCCCCCGAGGACGTCCCCTGGTACGACCACTTCTGGAACAAGGCGGCCGATTTCAACGACTACATCGACGGCGCCCTGCGCGGTCCGCGCCTGAGCCGTTCCAACGTCTGCTGCGGTGGCTGCATGGTGCTGCACGCCGACTCCTACGGCAACATCGCCTTCGACCCGTGGATCGCCCGTGGCGAGGACCTCGATTACCTCGTCAACGCGCGCATGTACGGTAACGACGTCTGGTTCGACAACCAGTTCAGCCTGCTGCACCTTCCGCCCGAGGGCTCGCAGCATTCGAGCCGCTTCGAGCAGGACGTCTACCGTTGGTTCTACGAGGTGCGCAAGATCGAGTTCGCCAAGACGCAGATCGACCTCATGCAGATCACGCCCTCGACGCTCGACCCCTATCCCGGTCCGTGGCTCGACTCGTCCATCCATCGCCGCGCGCGCCTCACCGCGTACCTGCGCGCCATCGGCCACAAGGAGCACGGCGAGTACCTGCGCATCGGCAACAAGACCATCAGGGACGCCGGCGAGTTCGCCCGCGAGAACTGCGCGAACTATTTCGAGCTGCAACACCAGTGGCCCAACATCGTACGCGCCATGTGGTCCAACTCGGCGCTCGCCACGCAGCTCGGAACGAGCGGGCTGCAGAGCTCGTCCGCGAGTTACACGAGCCGTTTCTCGGCGGTCACGGCCGAGCAGGATTAACCGTCCGCGCATAGAAGAGGCATCACGATGGACATGCAAAAGGCAACGGCCTACATCTTGCTCGTCGTGTCCTATACCATCTTCAGCCTCATCGCGATCATGGGCATCTTCTTCTACGAGGACGATGCGTCGTCATGGGTCGCGCTCGTCGCCACCATCGCGATGTTCGTGCTCACGATCATCGGCCTGCGCTCGGCGGGCTCTTCCGACCACGCCCGCGCGCGCCAGTCCAACCAGACGCTCGATCTGGCGAGCAAGACGGTGACCTTCATGCGCCAGGGACTCGACGCCGATTCGGCCCAGGCGGTTTGCGAGCTGCTGCTGCCGGCGGCCACGGCCGACGCCGTCGCCATCACCAACCGGGAGCGCGTCCTCGGCTTCTCGGGTCTGGACCGGGAGAACCACCTGCCCAACTCGCCCATCCAGACGATGAGCACGTACATGACGCTCGAAGACGGTATCACGCGCGTGCTCGAGACGTCGGGCGCCGTGGGCTTCAGCCGCGAGGCGGGCAAGCTCAAGGCGGGCATCGTCGTCGCCCTCATCGTCAACAAGCGCATCGTGGGCGCGCTCAAGTTCTACTACCGCTATCCGCACAACCTGGGCGAGAACCAGAAGGCCATCGCCGAGGGCTTCGCGCAGCTGCTCTCCACGCAGCTCTCCCTTTCCTACCTGCAACAGCAGACCGAGCTCGCCGCGCGCATGGAGCTCAAGGCCATGCAGGCGCAGATCAACCCGCATTTCCTCTTCAACACCATCAACACCATCGCTTCGGTGACCCGCACCGATCCCGTCAAGGCGCGCGTCATGTTGCGCGAGTTCGCGACCTACTATCGCCGCATGCTCGAGAACGCCGAGGACTTCATCCCCCTGTCCAAGGAGGTCGAGCAGACCGAGCGCTACCTCATGTTCCAGAACGCGCGCTTCGGCGATGACGCCATCAAGTTGCACGTTGACGTCGAGCCCGGCCTCGAACTGCTCAAGATGCCGTCGTTCATGCTGCAGCCCCTCGTCGAGAACGCTGTCGGCCACGGCAGGCGCGACGACGGGACTCCCCTCAACATCACCATCAAGGCCTATCGTGCGTCGGACAGCGTCACGATCTCGGTTTCCGATGACGGTGTCGGCATCCCGCCCGAACGCCTCGAGAACCTTCTCGACCGCGAGTCCGAGACGGGCATGGGCATCGCGCTCAAGAACGTCAACGGGCGCATCAAGGCATTCTTCGGCGCGATATCGGGCCTCTACATCGACTCGGAGTACGGGAAGGGCACGACGGTGTACCTCAACCTCTACGACGCGCTCGTCGACCAGGGCATCGACATCAGCGACGAAGAGGTGGGCGGCGGCCCCGCGAAGGACGCCGAAGCGGACATGTCCGAGACTCCCTCAAACGCGCGTGACCTGCAGGATATTATCTAGCTTATGTATTATTCGCATGCGTGCATCGTTTGATGTTAGAATCAAGCGAACGATGCACAAAGGAGACACTCTATGCTCAAAGCCATAATTGTTGATGACGAAGCACCTGCGCGCTCTGAGCTGCGCTTCCTTCTCGATGAGACTGGCGAGGTCGAGGTAGCCGCCGAGGCCACCAACGTACGCGAGGCCATCGAGCAGCTCAAAGAGGTCGGTGCCGACATCATGTTCCTCGACGTGAACATGCCCGGCGTTGACGGCCTGCAACTTGCCGAGGCCCTCAACGAGCTCAAGTACCCGCCCTACATCATCTTCGTGACCGCCTACAGCGAGTTTGCCGTCAAGGCGTTCGAGGTCAACGCGACCGATTACCTGGTCAAGCCGGTCGAGACCGACCGCCTCATGCAGGCGATCGGCAAGGTCAAGCAACTCATCACCGCCCAGGGGCGTTCCACCACCAACGAGCGCATCCCGGTCGAAAAGGGCGGCAAGAAGCTGCTCATCCCCGCCAGCAAGATTCACTTCATCATGGCGAAGGACGACTATTCCTACCTGCACACCGAGAACGACCGCTATCTCTCGACGGTTTCGCTCGCCCAGCTCGAGGCCAAGCTCGAGCCGCTTGGCTTCTTCCGCGTACACCGTCGCTACCTCGTGAACCTTGCCTGCGTGAGCGAGGTCGACCCCGTCAGCGGCGGCACCTTGCTGCTCACGTTGACCGGCGAGGACGAGCAGATTCCCGTATCGCGCCGCCGCGTCTCCTCTCTCAAGAAGGCGCTCGGCCTGTAGCCCGTAACCAATGAGACAAATACACAGGGTATTTGTCTTGTTACGTAATGAGACAAATACCCTGTGTATTTGTCTCATTGTACGAGGGGGCAACCATGGCAGAGCAGATCACCTACAAGGACGCGGGTGTTGATATCGACGAGGGCGCACGTGCCGTCGATGCGATTCGCGCGAGCGTAAAGTCGACGTATCGTCCCGAGGTCATTGGCGATATCGGTGGATTTGGCGGTCTGTTTTCCGCCGCCGCGCTCAAGGAGATGGACGATCCCATCCTCGTGAGCGGCACCGATGGCGTGGGCACCAAGCTCGCCTTGGCCCAGATGGCCGGCAAGCACGATACCGTTGGCATCGATCTGGTTGCCATGTGCGTCAACGACGTGCTGGCCTGCGGTGCCGAGCCGCTGTTCTTCCTCGATTACGTCGCCATCGGCAAGCTCAAGAGCGATCACATCGCGCAGGTCGTGGGTGGCATCGCCGAGGGCTGCCGTCAGGCGGGCTGCGCGCTCGTCGGTGGCGAGATGGCAGAGCATCCCGGCGTCATGGACCCGGACGACTACGACCTCTCGGGCTTCTGCGTGGGTGCGGTCGATCGCCCCAAGATGCTCAATCCCGATGACGTGGCCGAGGGCGATGTCATACTGGGCCTTGCCTCGACCGGTATCCACTCCAACGGGTTCTCGCTCGTGCGCCGTGCCGTCACCGAGGTCATGACCATGGACGAGCTCACGGTCGAGCGTGACGAGCTCGATGGCGTCTCCGTGCTCGATGCCCTGCTCGCCCCCACGCGCATCTACGTCAAGTCCATCCTGGAGCTGCGCCGCGCCGTGCCCCAGGTTCACGCCGTCGCGCATATCACCGGCGGCGGCATCACCGAAAACCTCAACCGCGCCCTCAATGACCGCGTTGACGCGCAGGTCGACGAGGGGAGCTGGACGCAGCCGCCCATCATCGACTTCGTGGTCGAGAAGGCCGGCCTTTCCCGCGCCGAAGCGCTCAAGACCTTCAACTGCGGCATCGGCATGTGCGTGATTTGCCCATCCGAAGCCGAGCAGGCCGCCATCGAGCAGCTCGAGTCCACGGGCGAGAAGGTTTTCAAGATCGGTCGCATCATTCCCGGTGACGGAAAGGTCGTGTACCGTGGCTAAGGAACCCATGAAGCTCGCCGTGTTCATCTCGGGCACGGGCACGAACATGGTCGCCATCCACAACGCCATCAAGCAAGGCGAACTCGACGCGACGATCGAGCTCGTGGTTTCCTCGAACGACCATGCCAAGGGCATCGAGTACGCCCGTGGCGAAGGCCTCGACGTGCTGGTCTTCGTCCCGGCCGACTATGACGACCCCCAGGCCGTCGACGCAAAGATTGTTGAGGCGCTCAACGAGCGTGACATCGAGTACGTCGCGATGGCCGGCTACATGCGCAAGGTCACGCCCGTCCTGCTCGACGCGTTTCCCAATCGCGTGGTCAACTTGCATCCGGCGCTGCTGCCAAAGCACCGCGGCGCACATGCCATCCAGGATGCCTTCGAGGCGGGTGACGAGGTGACGGGAATCACCATCCACTTCGCGAACGAGGAGTACGACAAGGGCCCGATCATCTTCCAGCATGAGGTTCCCGTGCTGCCCGATGACACGATTGACGACCTCGAGGCCCGCATTCACGCGGCCGAACACGAATACTATCCGCAGGTCCTGCAGCGGATTGCCAGGGGCGAAGTCCAGGTCTGATTCTGGTCCGAAGTCGTTCGGACGCATGTCGGATTTCGCTCGGAAAAAATTCGGTGATTCGACCATGAACATTCGGCGATTTTGACAGATTCGAGGTGCATCATCTTTCCACGGAAAGCCGAGGTGGAAGGAGGTGCTCACCATGAACCGAATCAACAGTTCCCTCACAAGCGAAGACGGACGAGCGCGTCGGGACGCGTGCCCTATGCGAGGCTCGAGTTCCTCCTCACTCGCGCGTACGCGGCTGGCCCGTATCGTCTGTGCCCTGCCCCTGTTCTCCCTATGCATCGTGCTCATGGCGCAGCCGGCCCTTGCAGCGACTTGGCCCGTTCCCACCTCGGGGCTTTCCGCAACGCTCGCGTTCCATCAGTCCTATTCGGCCGGTATCGGAAGCTATGTACATAGCGGCATTGACATACCCGCGTCTGCCGGAATGCAGATATCTTCCCCACTAGCCGGAACGGTACGCTTTACCGGCGCCGTACCGTCCGGCGATTCTCGAACAGGCGGCATGGCGTCTGCCAAGACGATGCGTGCCGTTTCCATAGAGCTGGGCGACGGGCACGTCATCACCCTCATGCCCTTTGCATCCATCGACGTGCGCGAGGGCCAGGTCGTCACCGAGGGCATGAGCCTCGGCACCCTGGCGGCATCGGGCGATGTCTCGACCTCCGCGACGCATCTGCACATGGGCTACAAACGGGGATCGACTTACCTTGACCCGATGCTGCTCTTCGGCGGCGCGGCCGATGCGGCGCATGGCTCGCCGGTAGCCTCGACCGAGGCGGCATCCCCTGCCGTGGGCGTGGAGGCGTCCGCACCTGCCCTCACCGATGCGGCGGGTCTCGTGGCCCGCGAGTCCGCGCCGGTGCCGTCAGCGCAGTCAGAGCCCGTTGCCGTACCCGAAGGCGCCCCTGCGCCAAGTGTCGAGAGCTTCGGGGCCATCGAGACAGGCGACTACGAACTTGCCCAAAGCGAGTCGCAGGTTTCGTCACCCCTGGGCTTCGTCATGGACGGGTTCTCGCAGCTGGGCGTTGCGTGCGCGGGGCAATGCGCCGGGCTTCTCGAGGCACTCTCGGAGCTCTCGCGCCTAACGGGCATCACGCTTCCCGCCCTGGTCGCGGGTACCTGCGTCCTTGCCCCCTGCGCGCTTCTCGGGCTCGTCCTGGTCTGCGCGAGGCGTTTCATGTCACAGCGACGCGATACTCTGAAAACCCAAAGGTCGTGCTTGTCATTGCCCTGTGGAGGTGGTAGCATGCAAAAGTTATTTCCTGCTTCGGGCGCAGCCTTCATGTCCCGAAGCCGCATAGCCCAGAGGAGGTGACCACATGAAGGCTTACGAACTGCTGTTTTTCGTCGACCCGTCCATTGACGAGGAGACGCGCCTTGCAACGAGCAAGCGTATCGATACCGCGATTACGGAGCAAGGCGGCAAGGTGAGCAACGTTGAGGATTGGGGCAAGCGCAAGCTGGCCTACGAAATCAACGGTCTTGCCGAAGGCGATTACACTCTCATCGATTTCGAAGCTGATCCCACTGCGATTGCAGAGCTCGACCGCGTGCTCCACATCATGGACGCCGTCCAGCGTTACATGATCACGCGCCGCAACGGTGAGACCGCTTCGGTTGAGAGCGCGTAAAGCACCGCTTTTGCGCTCAGCTGAAAGGAACGATTTAACATGAGCATCAACAGGGTAATGATTTCAGGCAATCTCACGCGCGATGCCGAGCTGAGGACCACCCCCTCGGGTACGTCCATCTTGAGCTTTGGCGTTGCGGTCAACGATCGCCGTCGCAACCAGAACGGCGAGTGGGAGGATTACGCAAATTTCATCGATTGTACGATGTTCGGTCGTCGCGCCGAGGCGCTTGCCCAGTACCTCACCAAGGGTGTGAAGGTGGCCATTGAAGGTAGGCTGCACTACAGCTCCTGGGAGGATCGCAACTCTGGCCAGAGGAGGAGCAAGGTCGACGTGACCGTCGACGAGCTCGAATTCATGTCGTCGCGCAATGGCGGCGGCCAGAATTACGATGGCGGCAACAGCTACGGCGGCGGCAACAACTACGGTGGCCAGAATGCCGGTGGCAACTATGGCGGCCAGTCCTATCAGCAACCGCAGGGAAACGTCGTCCCGGAGCCTCCGACTCCGAGCGCCTATGACGATAGCGACATTCCCTTCTAGTAACGTTTTCGCATTCAAGAATCAGTGAGGAGGAACCATGGCTGATTACGCTCGCGCACCGCGTCGCAAGTATTGCCCCTTCTGCAAGGACAAGGTCGAGTTCATCGACTACAAGGACGCGCAGACGCTGCGCCGCTACATCACCGACCGCGGCAAGATCAAGTCCCGCCGCGTGACGGGTGTCTGCACCCAGCACCAGCATGAGCTCGCGACCGCTATCAAGCGTGCTCGCGAGATGGCCCTGCTGCCCTACACCGTGAAGATCGTTTCCGGTAGCGGTGGCCGCAGGAACCGCTAGCGCATCTTGGTGCGCTGGCCGGCAGGGTGGCCGCACGGCGGCACCTTGCCCCAAGCCCGTATCCGGGCGAATGAGGCGCGTACATATATGTAAGCAGTCCTGCGCCATAGCGGGACATAGAGAAGGTTAGAAGACATGAAAGTTATTCTGCTGAAGGAACTCAAGGGCCGTGGTGGCGAAGGCGATGTCGTCGATGTCGCCCAGGGTTATGCGGTGAACTACCTGCTTCCGCAGGGCATCGCGATCGAGGCCACCAAGGGCGAGCTCAAGCAGCTCGAGCAGCGTCGTCACAACATCGAGAAGCGCGAGCTTGCTCGTACCACCGACGCCAACGTCCTCAAGAACGCCCTCGACGGCAAGACCATCAAGGTCTACGCCAGGGTCGGCGAAGAGGGCCAGCTCTTCGGCTCCATCACGACCGCCATGCTCGCCGAGGCCATCCTCGACCAGCTCGGTGTCACGGTCGAGCGCAAGAAGATCGACCTGGGCAAGGCCATCAAGACGGCCGGCAAGCACGAGTTCACCGTCTCGGTGTATCGTGACATCAAGGCCACGCTCGAGGTCAACGTCGTGAGCGATGATGCCAGCATCGACATCCAGGAGACCGAGGAGATCATCGACTCCGAGTCCGAGCTGCCCGTCGGCGAGGGCGAGTCGGCAGAGGCTGCCGACGATGCCGTGACCACCGAGGTCGCCGCAGAGGTCGACATGGCCGCGGTTGCCGAGGAAGTCGCCGCAGAGGCCGAGTAATCGCGCATGCGACACAGTTTCACCTGAGGGGCGGGTCACGGGCCCGCTCCTTGCTTTTCAGGGGGACGTATTTGATAGAAGGGGAAGCCATGCTAATTGGAACACGAGACGTCGATGCCATCATCTTCGATTTCGATGGCACGCTCGCGGACTCCATGTGGGTCTGGGACGAGGTCGATCGCGTGTTTCTTGCCAAGCGGGGCATTCCCTACACCGACGAGTTCGGCGAGATGATCGCCGTTCTCGGCTTCGAGCTGGGGGCCGACTTCGCCATCGAGCACTTCGGGCTCGACGAGAAGCCCGAGGACATCATCGAGGAATGGAAGGCGGCAGCCGAGGAGGGCTACGCGACGCATGTCATGCTCAAGCCCGGCGCGCTCGAGTACCTGCGGTATTGCAAGGCGCAGGGCATGCCCCTGGCCATCGCCACGTCCCTGCAACGCCACCTGCTCGAACCGGCGCTCGTGAACAATGGCGTGCTCGAGCTCTTCGATGTCATCTGCGTGTGCGACGAGTTGAAGTGCGGCGGCAAGTCAAACCCGGTGGTGTACCTCGAGGCCGCGCGCCAGTTGGGCGTTCCCGCCGAACGCTGCGCCATCTTCGAGGACGTCGCCACGGCGGCCCGTTCGGCCAAGGAGACGGGCGCCTACGTCGTCGGCGTCTACGATGAGCACAAGCAGCAGGCGACCGACGAGCTCAAGGGTATCGTGGATCGATTCATCATGGGCTACGCGGAACTTCTCGACGAGGCTTCGCAGGGTTCGGGTCATCAGGACAAGTAGACGAGAGGCGGGGATGGTCCATGAAGGGTGCGCACAGCGTCAAGCGGCCGGAAGAGCCCAAGCCCGAGCGAAAGGGCCGGGGCAAGGTCGTCGCCATCGTCATCTGCGTTGTCCTCGTGCTCGCGCTTGCGGGTGCCGCCATTTTCCTCGTGATGACGGGCAAGGTGGAGCTGCCGTTTTCCATGCCGCAGGCCTCGAGTCCGTCCACGTCTTCGAGTAGCGCGGCATCCTCGAGCAGTGCCGCATCCCAACAGGAACCCAGCCAGGCGCAACCTTCCGAAGCGCCCGAATCCACGGCGTCGGAGAGCGGCTCTGTCGCCATGGCCGAGCCGCAGGTCTACGTCAACGCCCTCTTCGGCTATCAGCTCGACGTGCCCGAGGGCTTCGTGCTCGGGTCGGAGGTCGACAACGGTGCCGGTGTCGTGCTCACCAACAGCGCCTTGCGCATGACGGTGAACGTGACCGGCTACAACAACGTCGATAACCTCGATGCGGACGCCATTCTCGCCTCGCTGTGGAACGGGAGCGAGGACAGCATCGCCCGTGCCGAGGGCAACCGCGTCATCATCTACCAGTACGATGACGAGTACGAGTATTTCTACTGGGTCAACATCGGCCCCGGCTCTATCAACCAGATGGAGATTCGCTATCCGCTGCAAGATGACAACCGCGACGAGCTCGATGCCGCGCAGCTGCTCATGCAGGGATTCATCCCCGGCGATCTCAACGCCGCCCACTAGAATCACGGCACAATCCTCTCTTGACACGTTTCCTCCGGTGATGTTTACTTCGTTATTATCAAAAGTTCGTTTGAATGTTTGAGTGTTTGAACGTAAGGATTTCGGAGTAGGACATGAGCGAAGTGGTAGCATGCAAGGACGGCCATTGTCACGGCCATGACCATGGTCACGACCACGGCCATGACGACGGGCGTTGTCAGTGTCACGACAATGCCGGCGGGTGGGAAGTCTCCCTCAAGCTCATCGTGGTGACTGCCTGCATCTACGTGGCAGGCCTTGCCGTCGACTTCCTCAACCCCAACGGCATCATGGAGGCCGTCTGGGTCAAGTACGCGATCTTCGTCGTTCCCTACCTGATGGTGGGCCTGCCGGTGCTCATCGGTGCGGCCAAGGGCCTTGCCCGGCGCGAGCTTCTTGACGAGCAGTTCCTCATGGCCGTGGCTACCATCGCCGCCTTCGTCATTGGCGAGGCCGCCGAGGCCGTGGCGGTCATGCTCTTCTACCAGGTGGGCGAGTGGTTCCAGGATCGCGCGGTCGACAACTCGCGCAAGTCCATCTCCTCGCTCGTCGAGATCAAGGCGACCTACGCGAACGTCGAGAGCGACGGCGCCATCGTGCGCGTCGACCCGGCAAGCGTGCAGGTGGGTGACACCATCGTCGTTACCGCGGGCGAGCGCGTGCCGCTCGACGGCGTCATCGTGAAGGGCGCGAGCGAGCTCGACACCTCCGCGCTCACGGGCGAATCGATGCCGAGCTTCCTCGAGCCGGGACAGGAAGTGCTTTCCGGCTTTGTCAACGGCACGAACACGCTGTATGTGCGCGTGACCCGGCCCTTCGAGGATTCCGCCGTCTCGCGCGTGCTCGACATGGTGAGCAACGCCGCCTCCAAGAAGGCCAAGACCGAGAACTTCGTGCGCCGCTTCGCCCGCATCTACACCCCCATCGTCGTGGGTGCCGCGGTCTTGCTCGCCGTCATTCCGCCGCTCGTCATCGACGCGACGAGTGCGGCAGTCTGGGCCGACTTCGTCGAGCGCGCCTGCGTCTTCCTCGTCATCTCCTGCCCCTGCGCCCTCGTCATATCGGTGCCGCTGAGTTTCTACTGCGGCATCGGCAGCCTCTCGCGCCGCGGCGTCCTTGCCAAGGGCGGCAACTACCTCGAGCAGCTTGCCCGCGTCGAGACCGTCGTCTTCGACAAGACCGGCACGCTCACGAAGGGCACGTTCCATGTCGAGACAATCGCGCCCGTCGAAGGCGTCACGCCCGAACGCCTGCTGGGGCTGGCCGCCCATGTCGAGCAGCGCTCGACGCATCCCATCGCGCAGTCCATCTGCGATGCCTATGCCGAGCGGCTGGGTGTCGCGCCCACGCTCAACATGCCCGAGCACAGCGATGACGTCACCGAAGTCCCTGGCTACGGCATGTGCGCCCGGTGCATCGAGGGCGTCATCTGCGTGGGCAACGACAAGCTCATGGATCGCGAGGGCGTTGTCTGGACCGATGCCGGCCAGCCCGGAACGGTCATTCACGTCGCGCTCGATGATGCCTACCTTGGCCATCTGGTCGTCGCCGACGAGATAAAGCCCCAGGCGCACGAGGCCATCGAGAAGCTCAAGGCGCTCGGGGTGGGCCAGACGGTTATGCTCACGGGCGACAAGGAGCCCGTCGCCCGCCGCATCGCCGGCAAGCTCGGGCTAAGCCGCTTCTTCGCGCAGTTGCTGCCGGGCGACAAGGTCGCCTGCGTCGAGGAGCTGCTTGAGCAGCGGGGCTCCGATGGGAAGAAGACGCTCGCATTCGTGGGCGACGGCATCAACGACGCGCCCGCGCTCGCCCGTGCCGACGTGGGCATCGCCATGGGGGCGATGGGTTCGGATGCGGCCATCGAGGCGGCCGACATCGTGCTCATGGATGACAACCCCGCGCGCATCGCCGATGCGGTGAAGCTGTCGCGCAAGACGGTCGCCAACGCGCGCGAGAACGTCACGCTGGCGATTGCGGTGAAGTTCGCGGTCTTCGTGCTCGGCGCGCTCGGCATCGCCAACATGTGGATGGCCGTCTTCGCTGACACGGGCGTCGCCATCCTCTGCGTCCTCAATGCCATGCGCCTGCTCCGCGCCAAATGAGACGCTTCCTCGTCTGACGAAAAGCGTCTCATGTCATTTCGACCGGAGCAGCCGCTAAGGTCGGCTCCCCAATGTCATTTCGACCGGAGCCGCCGTCAGGCGGCGTAGTGGAGAAATCTTGATCTTCTGTCGCGGGTCAAGGTCGAGATTTCTCGACTCCGCTCACTACGTTCGCTGCGCTCGAAATGACAGAGAGGCGCTGCTGCATTCGCTGCGCTCGAAATGACAGAGAGGCGCTGCTGCGCCTGCTGCGCTCGAAATGACAAACGCGCTCGCGGTACAATACCCGCATCCGACGATGTGGGAGGCACCCATGGTTGCCAATGCGGCTGACAAGCAAAGCGACGAACTCATGGCCAACCTTGCCGGCCTCTTCAAGATGTTCTCCGACCCCACGCGCGTGAAGATCCTCAACATCCTGCTCGATGGCGAGAAGTGCGTGGGCGACGTGGCCGCGCAGATGTCCATGAGCGCCGCCGCCGTGAGCCATCACCGGCGCATGCTGCGCCAGGGCAATCTCGTCATCGACCACCGCCAGGGCAAGGAAGTCTTCTACTCGCTGGCTGACGACCATGTCGTGTCCATTCTCTCGCTCGGCATGGAGCACGTGACCGAGTAGGCGCGTCTCATCGGAAACCCCATGAACCTCTCCAGACGTCGATTCCTCGAAGCATGTGGCCTTGCCGCCGCCGCGTGCACCACGACGCTTGCGGGCTGCACGTCGCGTCCGCAACCGCCACGCTTCCCCGAGCGCGATGTCGCCCGCGTCCTCATCGACCAGATGAGCATGGAGGAGAAGGCCGCGCAGCTCTTTGTCGTGACGCCCGAGCAGGTCAGCGCAACGGAACTTGTCTGGCAAGCGGACGAGGTGTTTTGCGCAGGGCTCGAGGCGCTGCCCGTCTGCGGCATCACCTACTTCGATGGCAACATCATCGACGCCGCGCAAACCAGCGCGATGCTCGCCGACACGCAAGCCGTGGCGCGCGAGCTTGGCATGACGCCGCTGTTTTTGTGCGTGGACGAGGAGGGCGGCACGGTACAGCGCATCGGTGGCAAGCAGGGCTTCGACGCGCCGTTCGTCGGCGACGCTTCCGATATCGGCGCGACCGGTGACGTGGCCATCGCGCGCGAACAGGCGCGTACCATCGCGACCTCATTGCGCGATCTTGGGTTCAACGTCGACTTCGCGCCCTCATGCGATGTGGCTACGACCGAGCGTAGCAACATGCGCCGCCGATCGTTCGGTGCCGAGGCGGCCCTCGTGGGCCGCATGGCTGCCGCGCAGATCGAGGCCTTCGAGGACGAGGGCATTCTGTGTTGCGCTAAGCACTTTCCCGGTATCGGCGACCCCGAAGACGACAGTCACGCCTCGTCGATATACACCAACAAGACGCGCGCCGAGCTTGCCATGCAACTCGCGCCCTTCGTTGCCGCCATTGTGGCCGGCGTGCCCATGGTGATGGTGGGACATCTCTCGGTGCCCCAGGTTACGGGAAGCGCCATTCCCGCGTCGATTTCCCCCGATATCGTGCAGGGAATACTGCGCGATGACATTGGCTACGACGGCGTCGTGGTGACCGACTCGCTTTCGATGGGGGCGCTGCTCGAGTTTTGCGCTCCGGCCGACGTTGCCGTTGCCGCCATAGAGGCCGGTTGTGACATCGCACTCATGCCCTCCGAGCTCGGTGCGGCCTATGCCGGGTTGGTGGATGCGATCGAGAGCGGCCGCATTTCCGTGGAGCGCATCGACCAGTCGCTCATGCGCATTCTCACGCTCAAGCTCAGGAGCTTCCCGCATCTTTTCGATGAGGCGATTCAAGAAGAACTTGCGAAGAGCGGCTAAACGCCATTATTCGCGCTATCATGGAACGCACATCGAGCTTCGATCTAGAAAGGAACAACCATGGATTCCAAGGTTTACGAACTTCTCAACGACCAGATCAACAAGGAGCTGTACTCGGCCTACCTGTACCTCTCCTTTGCCGACTACTACGCGGACGAGGGACTGGACGGCTACGAGAACTGGTATCTCATCCAGGCCGCCGAGGAGCGCGACCATGCCCTCATCTTCCGCAAGTACCTGCTCGACAACGACTGCAAGGTCGTGCTCGAGGCAATCGACAAGCCCGACAAGACCTTCAAGAACCATCTCGAGCCGCTTGAGGCGGGTCTCGAGCACGAGAAGTACGTCACGAGCCTCATCAACGACATATACGCCGCTGCCAAGGAGGTCAATGACTTCCGCACGATGAAGTTCCTCGACTGGTTCATCGACGAACAGCTCGAGGAGGAGGTCAACGCGACCGACATGGTCACGAAGATGAAGCTCTTCGGCTCCGATGCCAAATCGCTCTACGAGCTCGACCAGGAGTACCTGGCGCGCACCTACAGCACGCCCTCCCCGCTCGCCGCGGAGTAAAACGTGTCACGGGGTCAGACCCCCTGACATACGAGTACCAGCTACATACGCACGACTCGGGGCCGCTTCGCGCGGCCCCGTTTTTGTGTGCCCGATGTCATCGCCGGACCTGATGCCTTACACTGGCAAAGATTACATACCTGCGGCACACGAAAGCTGCTTTGTGGTCAAGAATTGCATCTTACGGCTTATGGATGTCGTTCTGTTGGCAAGAATCGTATGGTTGTGGCCCATGGGGCTAGTTTGATGGCAAAGATCATATGATTGTGGCGCGGAGTATGGGTCACAATGCGGCAATCCTTGCCACGCATGGCAAGAACACCGCACTTATGGCACGGGACGCGCGTCACAAGTTCGCTTTTCTTGTCACGACCCTATAAGCCACGTGCCACAAGCCCCCCTTGTCGCAGCCCCATGAGTTATGTGCCGCAGGTACGCCTTTCGTGTGCTGCTCTATGAATTGCGTCCCGCCCACACCCCGCATATCGAGCGTCCTGCTCCGCCTGCACTCTTCAACCCACAAAACCCTTGCGGGGGGGGGGCGGTCGCAGGCACCATCCAGCCATGCGAATCCATCATGCCAAGAGGCGAATTCCTAGTTTCGGGAGGCCAGTCATGACCAAGAGACACTCCATGGACATCCTGCGCAAGGCGATGGCGATTGCCTTCTCGTTTGTGCTCGTCGCCGCGCTTGTGCCGGCAGCGGCGCTTGCGAACCCGGCTGAGCCGCAGATGCAGCCTGCGGAGGAAGTGACCGATCCGGTCGACCCGACGCCCGGCCCCATTGCTCAGGGAACGTTCGAGGATGGTAACTGCACGTGGGCCATTAACGGACAGACGGGAGAGCTCTCCGTCGAAGCACCTGAAGGTGAAGTTGGAACCATTGGAAATCTCTATGAGGTGCCGTGGGCAGAATATGCCGCGGACATCAAGTTCGTCATGTTCGGAAGAGGTATATCGAGCGGAGCGCTTCTTCATGACATGTTTGCCAATTGCACCTCGTTGGTTTACGTGAACTTTTCGAATTTCGACACTTCGAAGGCTACCGATATGAGCTCGATGTTCGAAGGTTGCACGGCTCTGCCGGCTATCAGTATTTCTGGACTCGATACTTCCAAAGTCACGAACATGGAATCGATGTTTAAAGGCTGTTCCGCCCTCCGCGAGCTCACTATCGCGGTTGGAGATGGTACTAAGGTCAATACCGTTGCCGTCGAGAACATGCAGTCCATGTTCGAAGGCTGCTCCGCTCTGCGTGAGCTTGATCTTACGGGTCTCTCGACGCCTGCTCTCACGAACACTCAGAGCATGTTTGCAGGTTGTTCGGCCCTCACCTCGCTCGACCTTTCCGGATTCACGCTGACCAATGTCACGGCGTTGAAGGACATGTTCGCCGGATGCGCCTCCCTTGCCACGCTTACGCTTCCCACGTTTGACGCTGCGAACGCTACTGACATGAGCGGTGCCTTCTCGGGTTGCTCTTCCCTCAAGGCACTCGATTTCACTGGCGCCGTTACCACCAGCGCCACCACCATGGCGCGCATGTTCGAGGGCTGCGCCGCGCTCGAGAGCCTTGACCTTTCGGCATTTACGACGCCGGACGTGACGGACATGGAGGCTATGTTCTCCGGCTGCGCTGCGCTCAAGACGCTAAATATACCTGGCTTCAGCACCTCCAAGGTGGTGTCTATGAACTCGCTGTTCGCCGATGACGAGGCCCTTGTCGAGGTCACGCTCGGTGCCGGCTTTGCCTTCGACGAGGCCGATGAGACATGTTGGCTGCCCGCGGGAAGCTGGATCGCGAAATCCATTGCAGATGCTGATGGGGACGCTGATTCGTCGTTTACGGCACAAGAGATTGCGGCGAAACGCCACAATGTCGCCGACACATACACGCGTGAGATGCTGCTTACTAATGCAGAACTCAGCGAGACTTCGTTTGTCTATGACGGTACTGATAAGGTTCCGACCATTACCGTGACAAGCGGCGATAGGACCCTTATCGAGGGAGTTGATTATGCGGTTACTCCTCCGAGCGATTGCATCAATGTTGGCGATAAGCCAATAGCCATCACAGGCAAGGGCGCATATACTGGCGGATGGACCGGCGATGACGCCCCCATTTACAAAATCACCCCCGCTCCCATCACCGAGTTCACGCTCGATGCTACTGAACTTACCTACGACGGGACCGAGCGTATTCCTGGCATGACCGTCAAGGCAGGCAATCTCACGCTCGACCCTGCCGACTTCGACGTGACCGAGCCTGACGATGCTGTCAACGCCGGCAAGAAGGCCCTCATCGTCAAGGCCAAGGGCAATTTCGAGGGCGAGCTCGCCACCAACTACGAGATCGTTCCCGCGGCCATCACCGCCGTCGAGTTCGACACCGGCACGTTCACCTATGACGGCACCGAGAAGCTTCCCGCCATCACCGTGAAGTGCGGCGACAAGACGCTCGACGCCGGCACCGATTACGAACTGGCCCTGCCCACCGAGCGCGTCAACATCGGCACGAAGGTCGTGAAGGCAACGGGCAAGGGCAACTACACGGGCGATCTCGAGAACAGCTACGAGATTGCCGCGGCAACGGCCCTCACGGTTTCGCTCAGCGCCGACAAGTTCACTTACGACGGCAAGGAGAAGGCACCCACCGTCACCGTGAAGTGCGGCGACAAGGTCCTCAAGGCCGGCACCGACTACGACGTGACGTTGCCCGCCGACCGCGTGAAGGCCGGCAAGAAGTCCGTGAAGGTCACGGCCAAGGGCAACTACGCGGGCACGCTCGAGGCGGCCTACGAAATCGTGCCGGCGGCCATCGACAAGGTCGAGCTGTCCGAGACCAAGTTTACCTACGACGGCAAGGAGAAGGCGCCTGCCGTCACCGTGAAGTGCGGCGACAAGGTCCTCAGGGCCGGCACCGACTACGACGTGACGCTGCCCGCCGACCGCGTGAAGGCCGGCAAGAAGTCCGTCAAGGTCACGGCCAAGGGCAACTACGCGGGCACGCTCGAGGCAAGCTATGAGATCGTCGAGGCCCCCAAGCCCGATACGCCCGACAACCCGGATAACCCCGGGCAGGTCGGTTCCCAGCCCATGTACCGCCTCTACAACCCCAACTCCGGCGAGCACTTCTTCACGGCCAGCACCGTGGAGCGTCAGCACCTGATTGGCCTGGGTTGGAACGACGAGGGTCAGGGCTGGACGGCCCCCAAGACGGGCGACGCGGTCTACCGCCTCTACAATCCCAACGCCGGCGAGCATCACTATACGCTGTCGACCGTCGAGCGCGATAGCCTCATCGCCGCCGGTTGGAACGACGAGGGCATCGGCTGGTATTCCGACCCGGCCCACGGCACGCCCCTGTACCGCGTCTACAACCCCAACGAGTTCGCGAACAACCACCATTACACCACCAACGACTTCGAACGTGGTTACTTGGTTGCGCTCGGTTGGCACGGTGAGGGCATCGCCTGGTACGGCGTCAAATGAGACAAATTGGTCAGACGAGTTTGTCTCATTTAATACAGGTGTCAGAAAATAATGAGACAGTTTGGTCTGACCGAACTGTCTCATTTTGTCGAGAAAACGTCGAGGACAGGTGACGGTTTTGTGACGTGGGTGAAACCGCCTTCCCTCTACCTTGCCGCTTTATCCGCCTGGGCAAATATCCCCTGTACACGGGCGTTTTCGTCCGTATAATCGTGCCTGCAATTGGCAGGAGCCAAGCGCAATTGGCAGGAGCCAAGCAGCCGTACGTCCTCGAACACCCGGAGGCTTTGACATGACCATGAAACGAAACCTATCGATCTTGCAGAAGATCACCGCGCTCGCCTTCTCGCTTGCGCTCGTCGTCGCACTCGTTCCCGCGGCGGCCCTGGCGAACACGGCAAGCCCGCAGGCGAGCGTTGTTGCCAACGGTATGAGCGGTGATTGTGAGTGGGAAATCGATGATGAGGGTAAGCTCACCATTCGTCCTGGTGCTGCCGGCGGTAAGCTTGGCGACAGTTTTGGCGATGAGAGCTGGCAACACCCTATGCATTCGCTTAAAGTCAAATCGGTGGTCATCGAACCGGGTGTCAAGGCTGGCAAGAGCCTTCATGACATGTTTAACATGTGCGACAACATAGCTTCCGTTGACTTGACCGGGCTTGATACGATTAATGCGACCGACATGGGAGGCATGTTTCGCTTTTGCAGGTCTCTCAAGGAAGTAAGCATGATTGGTCGTCATACCGAGAATGTGACCGACATGGGCTCCATGTTCATGGGCTGCGAGAGCCTTGAGACCGTTAACTTAAGTGGTGTGAACACCGCCAAAGTTACGAACATGAGCGGCATGTTCATGGGTTGCTCGTCGCTCAAGACGCTCAACCTTTCGAGTTTCGATACCTCCAACGTCACGAACATGAGCGTGATGTTCCAGGGTTGCGAGAATCTTGAAGGACTCGATCTTTCGAACTTTGTGACGAAGAAAGTCGAGAACATGCAGGGCATGTTCAGCGGCTGCTCCTCGCTCAAGTCCCTCGACCTCTCGAACTTCGATACCTCCAAGGTGACGAGCCAGAGCGGTATGTTTACCGACTGCACGGCCATTGACCGCATCACGCTGGGTCCCAAGTTCGAGTTCATCGACGAGTCGGCTATGCTTCCCGATGCCGACTGGATTTCCTCGGCCACGGGCGGCTCCGTCTCTTCGGGCGATATGAGCGCCGGTGACGGCCCCATCACCTTCGTCAAGGACAAGGGCGATGACCCCGACGCGAAGCCCCCCGTCATCGACGAGGAGAACAAGCCCGAGCCCTGGGAGCCCGGTTCTTCCGACGGCCTCGAGATCGGTACCGACATCGACCCCGATGAGCTCGTCTGCGTGAAGGTGGACGGCAAGGTCGTCGACAAGGATGACTACACCATCGACAAGGAGACCGGCGCCATCGTCCTCAAGCCCGAGTTCCTCGAATCGCTCGGTGGCGGCGACCACTCCATCGACTTCGTGACTTCGACGGGCACGGCGTCCACCGAGTTCAAGGTCACGGGTGAGCCCAACAAGCCGGGCGATGACGGCCAGAACAAGCCGGATGACTCGAACAACTCGGGCAACAACGGCGGCTCCACCTATGGCCACCTGATGCTGCGTCTCTACAATCCCAATTCCGGCGAGCACTTCTTCACCGTGAGCCCCGTCGAGCGCGACCACCTCATCTACGAGGGCTGGCGCGACGAGGGAATCGGCTGGGTGGCACCCACCAACGGCGACCCGGTCTATCGCCTGTACAACCCGATCGCCGGCGAGCATCACTACACGCTGTCGTCTGCCGAGCGTGACATGCTCGTGGACGCTGGCTGGAACGACGAGGGCGTGGGCTGGTATTCCGACAAGGACCAGAAGGTCGCCCTGTACCGCGTCTACAACCCGTACGAGTACGCTAACAACCATCACTACACCACGAGCGAGGTCGAGCGCGATCACCTGATCAGCGTCGGCTGGCGCGACGAGGGCGTGGGCTGGCACGGCGTGAGCAAGTAACGTGCCAGGGGCAGCTCCCCTTGGCACCCCACTGTCATTTCGAGCGCAGCGAACGAAGTGAGCGGAGTCGAGAAATCTCGGTCTTGACCCGCGACAGAAGGGCGAGATTTCTCCACTACGGGGCTTCGCCCCTCCGGTCGAAATGACAGAAGAGCGGCCCTGCGGCTCTTCCAGTCGAAATGACAACAGGTTCATGAAAGGAAGTGCATGATGACGAGCACGACAACACTGACCAAGCGAATCGTGAGCGCCATCCTCGCGCTTGTCCTGGTCGTGGCCTTCATCCCCGTCTTTGCGGCACCTGCGCAGGCCCGCGAGGTCGCCCACGGCACCTATGGCGAGTGCGCCTGGTCCATCGACGACTCGGGCTTGCTCACCATTAGCCCCAAGTCCGGCGAGGGAAGGCTCGGGGATATCGACGGCCTCGCACCGTGGCGCGTCCACGCCGACAACATCACGTCGGCGCGCATCCTCGCTGGCGTGAAGGGCGCCACGAGCCTCGACGGCCTGTTCGCGAACTGTGACAAGCTGCGTAGCGTCGATCTGTCGGGACTGGATAGCTCCAACACCCGCGGCATGAGCGCGCTGTTCGACGGCTGCTCCGCGCTCACCACCATCGACGTCTCGGGTCTCAACACCTCGTCGGCCACCACCATGACGGGCATGTTCAGGGGCTGCGTCGCGCTCGAGTCTATTGACGTGAGCAACTTCAACACCGCGAACGTCACCAACATGTCCTACATGTTCTCAAGCTGCGCCAAGCTCACCGACCTCGACCTGACGAACTTCAACACGGGGCGGGTCACGAACATGCAGCGCATGTTCTCCGATGCGGGCATCAAGTACCTCGACCTCTCGCGTTTCGATACCTCGAGTCTCGAGGACATGTGGGGCATGTTCTACGGCTGCACGTCCCTGGGGGTTCTCGACATCTCGGGATTCGATACCGCCAACGTGACGAGCATGGGCTATCTCTTCGAGGAATGCGATGCGCTCGAGCGCGTGAAGCTGGGTGCCAAGTTCGCCTTCGTTGACGAGTCCTGCGAGCTGCCCCAGGTAACCTGGCTGTCGTCCGTTGCCGGCAGGAGCTACACCGCAAACCAGATTGCCACGCAGCGCAAGAACGTCGCCGACACCTACGTCAAGAGCAGGCCCGAGTATCCCGGTCCCACCATCGTGAGCGGTGCGGAGGCCATCTGGGGCATCGGCCTCAAGACCGGAGCGATGTTCCGCTCCAGCGCCTCCATCGAGGACTTCGTCTGCGTGAAGGTCGACGGCAGCGTCGTGCTGCCCGAGAACTACGACCTGAAGGGCAATCAGACCAACGTCACGTTCGCGCCGGGCTACCTCGTGGGGCTTTCCATTGGCGAGCACGCCCTCGACATCATGTCGGCGACGGGCACCGCGAGCACCACGTTCACGGTCTCGGACGATCCGGCATATTCGGAGCCCATCAACATGTACCGCCTCTACAACCCCAACTCCGGCGAGCATTTCTACACCGCCAGCGAAGTAGAGCGCGACCACCTCGTCAGCGTGGGCTGGACCTACGAACGCGTCGGCTGGGTTGCCCCCAGCGGTGGCGAGCCGGTCTACCGCCTCTACAACCCCAACGCGGGCGAGCATCATTACACCGTGAGCGTCGAGGAGCGCGACCAGCTCATCTCGGTGGGCTGGAACGACGAGGGCATCGGCTGGCGCACGGCCGGCACGGTCCCGCTGTATCGCCAGTACAATCCCAACGCCTACGCCAACAACCACAACTACACGACGAGCGAGGTCGAGCGCGACCACCTGCTCGGTCTGGGTTGGAAGGACGAGGGCATCGGCTGGTACGGCATCGGAGAGTGAGGAACGATGAGCACTAAAACGATAGCTACCAAAATCGCGCGCACCGTGCTGGCGGTCGTGCTGGCGATGAGCTTCGTGCCCATCGCGATGATCGCGAACGCGACGCAACAGGCCCATGCCGAGCAGGCCATGAGCACCACGCCCATCACGGACGCGTACGTCGAGCCCATTCCCGACCAGGTCTACACGGGCGTGCAGATCAAGCCCAAGCCGAAGGTCATGATTGGCGGCAAGACCCTCGTCGAGGGCACCGACTACACGCTCGAGTACGGAAGGAACCTGGGCGAGGGCACCGCCCATGTGTACGTCAACGGCATCGGCGCGTATTCGGGCAGGAAGATCGTCACCTTCGACATCATCCAGGCCCAGATCACGTCAATCTCGCTGAGCGAGACGCGGTACTTCTACGACGGCAAGCGCAAGACGCCCATCGTGACCGTGAAGTCCGGCGACAAGGAGCTGGTCAACGGCCAGGACTACATCGTCGTGGGCATGCAGACCCAGGACCTGAGCAGCGTGGGCGTGCATATCCTGACGGTCAAGGGCACGGCGAACTACGCGGGCGTCCTGACCGCCGACTTCGAGATTCTCGAACCCCTCGAGGACGAGGACTCCGGCATCAAGAGCCCCGCGAACGGCGATTCGACGCCGACCGACCCCGACGATCCCGGCCAGGTGATGTTCCGCCTCTACAATCCCAATTCCGGCGAGCACTTCTACACGCTCTCGACCGTCGAGCGCGACAACCTCATCTCGGTGGGATGGAACGACGAAGGCGAGGGCTGGAAGGCCCCGTCCAAGGGTGACGCGGTCTATCGCCTCTACAACGAGTATGGCGGAGAGCACCACTACACGCTCTCGACCGTCGAGCGTGACAGCCTCGTTGCCGCCGGTTGGAACGACGAGGGCATCGGCTGGTATTCCGACACGGGCTACAGCGTGCCGCTGTACCGCGTCTACAATCCCAACGAGTTCGCGAACAACCATCACTACACCACGAGCGAGGTCGAGCGCGACTTCCTGCTCAACGAAGGGTGGAACAACGAGGGCATCAGCTGGTACGGCCTGAGGTAGCACTGTCATTTCGAGCGAAGCGAACGAAGTGAGCGGAGTCGAGAAATCTCGGTCTTGACCCGCGACGGAAGGGCGAGATTTCTCCACTACGGCGCTGCGCGCCTCCGGTCGAAATGACAGTGGGACGGGCTGCGCACCTTCGATCGAAATGACAGAAAGATGTACGAAGGGAAGACGATGAGCACGGTATCGTTAACGAAGAGAATCGCGAGCGCCGCATTGGCGCTCGTCTTGGCGATGGGGCTCATGCCCGTCATGGCATGGCCGGGCGCTGCCTCGCAGGCCTTTGCCGACGAGCAGGTCGAAGTCGCACCGCTTCTTTCCGCGGTGGCCGAGGAAGCGGCGGCGACGGACGATGCCGATGCGGGCCTCGTGGCCCAGGCTGCCAATGACGAGCAGGTGCTGGTGAACGGCGCGGCGTACTACAGCTATGCTCATCAGGTGCTCGCCATCGTGAACAAGGAGCGCCAGGCGTTGGGCCGCAGTCCGCTCACGCTCGACTACGAATTGACGGAAGCCGCCATGCAGCGCGCCGCCGAGCTCGCGATCTTCTACAGTCACACGCGTCCCGACGGGTCGGAGTCGCGCACGGCCATCCCCAGTGCCAAGCGCGGCATGACCGGCGAGAACATCGCCCTTGGCCAGAAGACGCCTGCGGAGGTCATGAACGATTGGTTTACCAGGGAGAAGGACATTTGGGCTGCTGCCGCCAAATCCGGCACCTACAACGGCAAGGCGCTGCCCACCGGCTGGCAGACCATGTCAGCGTACACATTGAGCCAGCAGGCCCCGGAGTTCTACAGCGCCGTGGGCCACTACCTCAACATCATCAAACCCGACTTCAAGTCCATCGGCATCGGCTGCATCTCCCAGGGGCCGTTCTGCTGGTCCCAGGAGTTTAGCTCCGCTGCCGGCAGCGGCACCGTTTGGAACGATAACCGCAACACGACGAGGACCATCAACATCAACTACGGCATTTGCGGCAAGGACCAGGCCTTCAACCTGGACACGAAGATGGAGCAGATGAAGGTCCTGACCGTCGGCAGCACGTACACGATGAAGTACTGCCTGTACAACACCGGACTTTCCCAGGTGTACGGCACCATCGACCCGAAGATCGTGACATGGACGAGTTCGAACACCAGCGTGTGTGTCGTCGATGCGAACGGCAAGGTCACCGCCAAGGGTGCTGGCAAGGCCACGATCACCGCACGTCTCAAGTCGGGCAGGCAGCTCACCCACGAGTGGACGGTGAGCGAGTCGATCGCCAACCTTCCCACGCCGTCCATTCCCGCGCAAACCTATACGGGCAAGCCCATCGAGCCCAACCCCACCGTGACCGCCAACGGCAAGACGCTCGTCAAGGGCACCGATTACACGGCGAGCTACATCTACAACACGAACGTCGGCGTTGCCCGCATGACCATCACGGGCATCGGAAGGTACACGGGAACGAAGAGGGTGGATTTCAACATCGTGCCCGCGAACATCACCGCCGTCGAGATGAGCCAGACACGCTTCACCTATGACGGATCCGAGAAGAGACCCATCTTCACCGTCAAGTCCGGTGACCGCGTGCTCTCGGAGGGCACGGATTACCGTCTGTCGTTCCCCGCCGACATGAAGAGCGTCGGCAAGCACACCGTTACCGTGACCGGCATGGGCAACCACACCGGGTCGATGGGGGCGACCATCGAGATTGTCGAGGCGCTTGGTCCCGGTGCGAGCGAGCCCGACCCCGACGATCCCGGCCAGGTGATGTACCGCCTCTACAACCCCAAGGCCGGCGAGCACTTCTACACGGCAAGCGATGAGGAGCGCTGGCACCTCATCGACGTGGGCTGGGACGACGAGGGCACGGGCTGGAAGGCTCCCACGAAGGGCGAGCCGGTCTATCGCCTCTATAACCCGTACGCGGGCGAGCATCACTACACGCCCAGCGCGGGCGAGCGCGACGCGCTCGTGGCGGCTGGTTGGAACGACGAGGGCCTTGGCTGGCAGACTGGCGGAAAGACCCCGCTCTATCGCCTCTACAATCCCAATGCCTATGCGAACAACCATCATTACACGACCGAGGCGGGCGAGCGTGACATCCTGCTGTCCATTGGCTGGCAGGACGAGGGCACCGGTTGGTACGGCCTGGGCAAGTAGCTCATATGAAAGGAAGCGCGATGAGCACGAAGACGATAACGAGAAACCTGACGGCGGCCCTTGTGGCCCTCGTGTTGGCCATCGCCTGCATACCCGCGTTTGCCATGCCGGCACGGGCGGCGGACATCGCGAGCGGCACGAGCAACACCTGCACGTGGACGATCGATGCCGCCGGCACGCTTTCCATCGCGCCGGCAAGCGGTAACACGGGCCTTCTCGAGGATTACGACCGTGACGATGCCCCGTGGCTTGCCCACCGCGACGCCATCAAGGCGGTCAGCGTCAAGCCCGGCGTGCGCGCCAACGGCGGCCTCGTCGGCATCTTCTCGCGTTGCGCCAACCTCACGTCCGTCGATCTGTCCGGGCTTGATAGCTCGACTGCCGTGGACCTCTCCAACATGTTCTACTCCTGCACGGCCCTCAAGCAGCTCGACCTTTCGGGCCTCAACACCAAGTTCGTGTCCAGCATGGATTCTATGTTCAACAGCTGCCGTGCCCTCGAATCCCTCAACCTTGCGGGATTCGACACGGCGCACGCCACGAGCATGGGCGGCATGTTCGCCGGATGCTCCTCGCTCAAGAGCCTCGACCTGTCGAGCTTCGACACCTCGCGCGTGTCGAACATGAGCGGCATGTTCGAGTACTGCAACAACCTCAAGGAGGTGAAGCTGGGGGCCGGCTTCAGCTTCAAGGGCGCAACGGACAAGGCGCTCACCGAGCTCCCAGGTGGTAACTGGCTTTCGGCGTCGCTCGGCTACTCCATCCCGGCTGCCGACCTCGCCTCCACGCGCAACAATGTTGCCGACACCTACACCAAGGTGACGACGCCCGTTGCGGATCCGGATTCCTACGAGATCATGTTCCGCCTCTACAATCCCAACAGCGGCGAGCATTTCTACACCTCGAGCGTGGTCGAGCGCGACCACCTCATCTCCGTGGGATGGAACGACGAGGGCACGGGCTGGACGGCTCCCAAGGACGGCGACGCGGTCTACCGCCTCTACAACTCCTATGCCGGCGAGCACCACTACACGCTGTCGACCGTCGAGCGCGATAGCCTCATCGCCGCCGGTTGGAATGACGAGGGCATCGGCTGGCGCTCCGACCCCGCGCATCGGGTGCCCCTGTACCGCGTCTACAATCCCAACGAGTACGCGAACAACCATCACTACACCAAGGAGACCGGCGAGCGCGACATCCTGCTGAGCATTGGATGGGATAATGAGGGTATCGCCTGGTACGGCATCGGGTAGAGGAAAGGAAACGATGACTGTGACTGCCATTATGAAGAAAGCCGCGAGCGCCGTCATGGCCCTTGCTCTGGCCATTGCCTTTACGCCGGCCGTGGCGTGGATGGATGCCGTCCCGCAGGCGCAGGCCGCCCAGCAAGAAGCGTCCGAAGAGCTTGTGACCGTGACGGGCACCGAGAACTACGACGAGGCGCGCAAGATCCTCGACATCGTCAACAAGGAGCGCACGGCCCTGGGGCTCGATGCCCTGGAGCTCGACGTCGAGCTCACCGAGACCGCCATGCAGCGTGCGGCCGAGCTCTCGGTGCTCTACAGCCACACGCGTCCCGATGGCTCGGACTGCTTCACCGCCTTCCCCACGGGCTTCACCGCCCGCGGCGAGAACATCGCGATTGGCTACAGCAGCGCGGCCGACGTCATGGAGGGCTGGTTCTACAACGAGCGCGAGATGTACGAGGCGGGCGAGCGTGACTACAACAAGGTCGGCCATTACCTCAACATCATCAACCCCGACTTCAAGTCCATCGGCGTCGGATGCTTCACGCAGGGCATTTCCTACTGGCAGCAGACGCTGAGCGGTGCCGAGGCTACCGTCGACACCACGACCGGCACCAAGGAGGCCTCGCACAAGATAGGCATCAAGTACGACATCTGCGGCAAGGACCAGGCCTTCAACAAGAACGAAGACCTCACGGGCAAGACGCTCGACGTGGGCGGCACCTTCGAGATGGACTATGACGTCACGAACGACAGGTGGCACTACAACTACGTCACCCTCGACCCGCGTTCCGCCACGTGGACGAGCTCTGACGTGAAGGTCTGCGTCGTCGATGACAAGGGCGTCGTCACGGCCAGGGGCCAAGGCAAGGCGACGGTCACCGCGACGCTGCCCTCGGGCAGGAGCCTGTCGCACGAGTGGACCGTGACCGACGAGCCCACGCAGGTCATGTACCGCCTCTACAATCCCAACTCCGGCGAGCACTTCTACACGGCCAGCGAGGTCGAGCGCGACGCTACCATCGCAGCCGGATGGAATGACGAGGGCATAGGCTGGACGGCGCCCAAGAAGTCGGGCACGCCGGTGTACCGCCTCTACAACCCCAACCTGCCCGGTGAGCACCACTACACGATGAGCGCCGGAGAGCGTGACGCCCTCGTGGAGCTTGGCTGGACGTTCGAGTCGAAGGATTACAACGAGGACGGTGCGGCGTGGTACTCCGACGACCAGGAGCGTGTGCCGCTCTACCGCGAGTACAACCCCAACGAGTTCGCCAACAACCACAACTACACGACGGACAAGGGCGAGCATGACTCCCTGCTGGGTCTGGGCTGGAAGGACGAGGGACTTGCCTGGTACGGAGTGAAGTAGGAGAGTATACTTGCCTTGTATACTTGTGTCGCGGAAAGGCGGTTCGCATGGCCCAGCTATCGCTTTACATGGACGAGGCCACCATGGAGGGCCTACGTGCCGACGCAGCCGCGCGGGGCATGTCAATCTCCTCCTACGCGCGCGAAGTGCTCGAGAGGCGCAATTCCCACGCTACGGAAGACTGGGAGAACGGCTGGCCGCCGGGCTTCTTCGACTTGTATGGCAGCATCCCGGACTTTCCCGCAATCGAGAGCCTGGAACCCGCGCCCGTGGCCTCGCTATCATTCTAAGAGGGCGCCGTGTATCTCATCGACACCAACGTCATCATCGATTTTCTGCGGGGCAAGAACCAGCAGGCGCTTCGAATGCTCAGGAGCAGTGACGCGGGTGTCTTCAAGATTCCCTCAATAGTCAGGGCCGAGCTGCTACTTGGTGTCGAAAAGTCGAGCGATCCGGGCAAGAATCGCCTCAAGGTGGAACTGCTTCTCTTGCCGTTCGAAACGCTCGCCTTCGATGACCGGTGCGCTCTGCACTATGCCCGCCTACGTGCCTACCTTGAGGAACGCGGCATGGGGATTGGGGCCAACGACTACATCATCGCGGCTTGCGCCATGGCATACGGGGCAACGGTAGTCACCAACAACGTGTCGGAGTTCCAACGCATCCCCGGGCTTTCCGTGGAGCAGTGGGCAGAGGTCCCCTTCGACTAGCGCGGTCTCCATAGAGGCTCGCCTTCCATTAGGGAGCCAGACGCCTCCATGCGTCCGTTAGCTTGGGTTATGAGGGTCTCAACCGGGAGCTGAGCGAAGTAAAATAACCATTTCGCATGCGGCGAACGAAATGGCGGGAGCTTCGAGAAGGGAAGCTGACGATGGCGATGGCAACCAAACGATTTGCACATAGCGCGCTGGCGGTGATGCTGGCTATTGCGTTTATGCCGATGTTTGCGTGGTCGAGTGCGATTCCACAGGCGCATGCGGCTGCGAACATCGAAATGCAACGCCTCTACAACCCGAACAGCGGAGAGCATTTCTATACGGCCTCGACTTTCGAACGCGACCACCTCGTATCGGTTGGCTGGAATTATGAGGGCGTAGGCTGGACTGCTCCGGAAACCTCAAATACGCCCGTTTTTCGTCTTTATAATGCCAACGCCGGCGATCATCACTACACGACAAGCGAGGTGGAGCGAAATCATCTCATTGGCGTGGGTTGGAATGACGAGGGTATTGGCTGGTATTCCGATGATGCCCAAGGTGTCGCACTGCACCGTCAATACAACCCCAATGCCGTCGCCGGTTCGCATAACTACACCACGAGCGCGGTGGAGCGTGACTACCTTATCGGTGTCGGCTGGAATGACGAGGGCATTGCCTGGTACGGCGTGAATACCGAAGTTGCGGTCACTCCCGACCCGAAACCAGTGCCGGACCCTACACCTGTCCCCACACCAGATCCCACGCCGGACCCAACTCCGACGCCGGACCCCGGTCCCACGCCGACGCCGGACCCCGGTCCCACGCCGACGCCCTCGGAATCCGAAAAGGTGGTTGCGAAGGTCAAGCAATATTCCTATGTCGTCAAGCCCGTCAACGGTAAGCTCAACAACATCTTCTTCGTCGAGACCGACAATCCCGACCCCTACAGCTTCCAGTTCGTGGACTCAAGCAGCAAGTATCTGGAAGATGACGAAACAGCGCTCATCAAGCCTGTTCCCTGGTCATATGCCGACGTGGTCTACACCAACGACGGGACACGCCGCATCGCCAACAAGGGATACCTGTTCTACAACGCGGGGTGCGATACCGATGGCGGGACACTCGAGCTTAAGGCGAACATCGGCTACAGCTATACGGAAACCGACTATGGGTCCAGCTATAGCGATGGTACGAATTACGATACGGGCCTTACGGTAAGCTGTCCCGCTCTTGAAGATAGGCCTGACTATCTCTTGCGCACGTATGCCTCCGACAAATCCGGCTTCTTTGACAAGCTCGATGCCGTACAGGACGGATTGAACTCGATTGCGCTGTATCCCAAGAGAGTGCTCGATACGGGCAAGCCAAATGCGTCTGGATACCCGTCCCTTGCTTCCTCACCCTATCCCGAACTGGGCCTGAACAAGCACATCGAGAACATGTACGAAAAGGGCAACGCACTCCTTATCAGCGATTGCTACGGATTTGTGCTCGACTCGCTTGGCGTCCCCGGCATGATGGGGTCTGTCGCCAAGCGACTTCAGCCTAATTGCGAGGTCTCAGCCGGACCCACCCACGCCTATTCAAATGTGACCTATAACGGTGTGACGAAAGCCTATGGTGGAGCGGGCGCAGGGTCGACGTATCCTATTTATACGAAATTCGTGAGCAAGACCTTCAAGTTTGACGGCACGGACAGAGGCTACGGAACCAACCTGTCCCTCGATACCCTTAGGGCCAAGCGCCTCGAATATGCGGCGAAATCGGATGAGTTTGCCAATAGCGCGCTCGCAAAACTCTCCCACGAAAGCGTGGCCAAGGTCGTGGGCGATGGCGCGTGGATCAATATTGCCTACGAAGGCTATTTTGGGGGTGGCAGGACCATAGGTTATGCCACCTATGCGTGTGATGGCACTGTCGACTATGCATCCGATGCGTGGGTGGATGGCAGATACGTAAACAGCCTCGAGAGATATCAGCCTGACGCGAAGTTCTCGGACCACCCCACCGCCGACATCATTCTCCATGGAGTTACCTATACCGATCGCTTTGGCACGGCGCATACGACGAGTGTCACCTATCGGTATGAAAGCGATGGAGATTATTGGCAGGCGTTTTACTATTACACTGGAAACTACTGGTATGACCCAAGGGACGCTGACAAGATTTCCGCTTCCCTGAAGCTCACGCGTGCCCAGGTGGATGCGATGGTCAAAGCAGGAAAGATTGACGGTAGCACGTCGGTGGTTCCCACGACCAAGTACATCTACGATGGAACTGCCGAGCCGGGAACATCGTGTAGGTAAGCTGGCCCGGCGCTACGTGCCTCCGGTCGAAATGACGGGGGAAGACGTGATGGCATGGGGAACGGACGGCAAGGAAGGTAGGACATGACACAGGTGAAAAGGAACGACCATTCGGCATTTCTCGGCTTCGTGCGCGCGCTGATGTTCGCCGCGGTGGTTGCGGTCCTGGGTTCCGCCATCGTCCTGGGGGCTGGCAACCATGCGTTTGCGGCGCCGTCATCCGAGGTCATGCATCGCCTCTACAATCCCAATTCGGGCGAGCACTTCTACACGTCCAGCGAGGTCGAGAAGAACGACCTGGTGGGTCGCGGCTGGCAGTACGAGAACGAGGGGTGGAAGGCGCCCACCTCCGGCGACGCGGTCTACCGTCTCTACAATTCGATTGCCGGCGAGCACCACTACACGCTGTCGGCCGCCGAGCGCGACATGCTCGTGGGCGTGGGATGGAACGACGAGGGCATAGGGTGGTACTCCGACCCCGGCCAGGGCGTGCCGCTGTTCCGCGTCTACAACCCCAACGAGTACGCCAACAACCACCACTACACCACGAGCGCCGTCGAGCGCGACCACCTGTTGGGGCTGGGCTGGCGCGACGAGGGCATTAGCTGGTACGGGGTGAACCCCAGCGCTCCGGCGAACCCCTCCAATCCTTCCGATCCGACGCCGGATAACCCTGGCTCGACACCGGGCGGCACGACCCCTACGCCAGACAACCCCAATCCGGCACCGAACCCCGACTCCAAGACATGCACCGTCACCCTCGACGCCAACGGTGGCGGTCTAAACGGAACGACGAGACTGACGGTGACCAAGGGCAGCTCCATCGGCAACTACCCCGTGGCTTCGCGCTCGGGATACGAATTCGTCGGGTGGTTCTCGGGATCGACGGGAGGGTTCCAGTACACGTCCTCGACGCCCATCAACAACGACGTCACGCTCTATGCGCTGTGGGAGGTGTCAAGTTCCAACCCCCCGAAGACGAACTATCGCGTCGCCTTCTATGCGAACGGCGGCTCCGGCACCATGAACGTGCTGAACTACTACCACGACACGACCTATGACCTGCCCCGGTGCCTGTTCAAGCGCGATGGCTACGAATTCGACGGCTGGGCCACGAGCCCGACAGGCGCCGTGGTCTACGCTGACAAGGCGACCGTGCGCAACCTTGCGCCTGGTGGCGGCACCTACGAGCTGTATGCCCGCTGGAAGGCAAAGTAACGTCCGGTCTGTAGCGGCGGAGATTTCTCCACTTCGGCGCTACGCGCCTCCGGTCGAAATGACAGTGGGGACGGCCCCACGGCGTCCGGTCGAAATGACGGGGGGCGGCAATCACGGTGCCTCCAGTCGAAATGACAGCGCGGACCGGGTGCGGTGAGTCGCAAGTTGTCGAGGGCTTGTGAAGCCATGGAAACGGTTGCGTACCGCACCCCGATTTAGTTGTCATTTCGGCGAGTTGTCTTGGAGTGTCACACCCAGTCCGTATAATGCTCCAAAGATATTGGAACAGGCTCCGCGTGCCGGTTTGAAAGGAACCTGAGATGTCCGCACAACCAAAGACCTCGTTTCTGAAAAAAATCATCGCGTGCGTGTGCGCGCTTGCCTTCGTGACAAGCCTCCTGCCCGTCGCCGCCCTTGCGGCACCGCAGGAGCAGGGAACGGAGGATGCCGCCCTCGTCGCGCAGGGCCAAGGGTCCCCCAATGTCACGTATCGTAGCGAGCGTGACATCAAGAACTACTATCGCACCCACAACATCGACCTCAAGCAGGCCCCCAAGTTCGACACCGCTCCCCAGACCACGAATCCCTACGAGCCGGGAAAGGTGAACCAGGTCTCGCTGGAGCAGGCCCTCACCACCCTCAACTTCATTCGCTATGTCGCGGGTCTCGACGAGCACGTCGTCATCGACGACAACTATTCGGCCGAAGCCCAGGCCGCCGCGCTCGTCAATGCCGCCAACGGGTCGGTCAACAAGTACCCCACGCAACCCGCCGGCATGAGCGTGGACCTCTACAACCAGGCGCTCGAAGGTGCGCACAACAGCAATCTCTACGCATCGGCCCAGCCGGGCAACATCAACGCGGCGCTTCTCGCATGGCTTGACGACTCCGACGAGCCCAACATCTCCACCCTGAGCCATCGTCGCATGCTCCTGAATCCCTACATGGGCAGGACCGGTTTCGGTGTCGTGGACGATGCGGCTGCCAAGGGCGGCTTCAAGGGTCACGTCGCCATGTACACGAACAACGACAGTAACTCGCGTGCGCCCCAGAACAACGTTGCATGGCCGGCCGAGAACACGCCCATGGAGCTCTTCGGCTCCAATGACGCCTGGTCGCTCTCCACGAATGCCCAGCTCGACGCAGCGCAGGTGAAGGTCACGCTCACGCGCAACTCCGACAACAAGACCTGGAACTTCTCGCAGGCGGGCTCCGACGGCGATTTCTATGTCAACAACGACAGCTACGGCCAGAAGGGTTGCGTCATCTTCCGCCCCAAGGACCTCACCATCGGCGTCGGCAGCGGCACGAACGACTACTATCGCGTGTCCGTCACGGGCATCCCCAACCCCGTGGACTACCAGGTGAGCTTTTTCGGCCTGAGCGACGAGATTACCTCGGTCACGCTGCCCCAGACCGAGTACGAGTACACCGGCTCGGAAATCAAGCCCAAGCCCACGGTCAAGTACTATGACAGGGTCCTCACTCAGGGCAAGGACTACGAGGTCGTCTACACCAACAACGTCAACGAGGGCACCGCGACGGTCAAGGTCACCGGTATCGGAACCTACACGGGAGCGCTCTCGACCTCGTTCAAGATCGTGCCGAGCACGGGAGGCTCGGGGGATGGCGGCAACAAGGGGCCGCAGCCCTCGGATCCCAAGGGAACGCCCGTCGTCATGTACCGTCTGTACAACCCCAATAGCGGCGAGCACTTCTACACGGCTAGCGAGTACGAGCGCGCCTACCTGATCAGCATCGGCTGGAACAACGAGGACGTGGGTTGGATTGCCCCGTCCGAAGGCGATCCGGTCTATCGTCTCTACAACTCGTACGGCGGCGAGCATCACTACACGCTCTCCACGGTCGAGCGCGATCATCTGATCAGCGTGGGCTGGAACGACGAGGGCATCGGCTGGTATTCCGGCGGCCGCACGCCGCTGTACCGCCAGTACAACCCCAACGCCTACGCGAACAACCACAACTACACGACCAGCGAGGTCGAGCGAGACAACGTGCTCGGCGCGGGCTGGCATGACGAAGGCATCGGCTGGTACGGCATCGAGTAGCCGTACGCCCAAGGAGGAAAGACATGACCACCAAGACGCAAACCACGCCGTTGAAGGGCATCATCGCGCTCTTCTGCACGCTCGCGCTGGCGTTGTCCCTCGTGCCCGTCGCGGCCCTGTCGGCTCACGCGGACGCCCCCGCCAAGGGAACGAGCGGCGAGTGCACCTGGACCATCGACGGCTCGGGCACGCTCACGATCGCACCCACCAACGGGTCAAGCGGCACGCTCGGCAATCTCGAGTACCACACGAACAACAGCGCGCCATGGCTCGGCAACCGCAGTGCGATCAAGGCCGTCGTCATCAAGCCGGGCGTCAAGGCAAACGAGAACCTTTCGGGCATGTTCGCCGACTGCGCGTTCATCACGTCCATGGACCTGTCGGGGTTGGACACCTCGCGCGCCACGAACATGGAGAGCATGTTCCTTGGCTGCACGAGGCTTGCCTCTCTCGACGTCAAGCACTTCAACACGACAAACGTCACCGACATGACCATGATGTTCAAGGGATGCGCGGCGCTTCCGTCGCTTGACGTCTCGAACTTCAACACCGCGAACGTCATCAAGACCCAGGCGATGTTCGAGTCCTGCACCATGCTCTCGTCCCTCAACATATCCAGCTTCAACACCTCCAAGGTCGAGGTCATGACCGGCATGTTCGCAAGCTGCCCGCGTCTTTCGTCCCTTGACGTCTCCAAGTTCGACACCTCGCGCGTGACTCACATGGATAGCATGTTCTGGCAGTGCGTCTCGCTTGGCTCCCTCGACGTCTCCAAGTTCGACACGTCGAAGGTCGCGGTCATGGGAAGCATGTTCGCCGGATGCTCGTCGCTTTCGGCGCTTGACGTCTCCCACTTCGACACCTCGGACGTCATCAGCATGGAGGGCATGTTCTACGGCTGCAAGGCCCTGCGCTCCCTGGACCTCTCGAACTTCGACACGTCCAAGGTGACGAGGATGGTGCTCGGCGCCTACACGATGTTCGGCGGGTGTGACGGCCTCGCAGAGGTGAAGTTGGGTACGGGCTTCAGCTTCAAGGGTGCCACGAAGGGCGTGCTCACGACGCTGCCCGCGGGCGAGTGGCGCTCGGCGGCTCTGGACAAGACGTTCACGGCCACGCAGATCGCCAACGACCGCAACAACATCGCCGATAGCTACAGCCGCTACATCCCCGATGACCCGGAGGCCCCCAGGCCCACGGAGCCGGAGGGAGAGCGCGTCACGATGTACCGCGTCTACAACCCCAACAGCGGCGAGCACTTCTACACCTCGAGCACCGTCGAGCGCGACAACTGCATCGTCAACGGGTGGAATGACGAGGGCATCGGCTGGATTGCCCCGTCCGCGGGCCAGCCCGTCTACCGCCTCTACAATCCTAACCTGCCCGGCGAGCATCACTACACGATGTCAAGCGTCGAGAAGAACAACCTCGTGAGCCTGGGATGGATCGACGAGGGCGTCAGGTGGTACTCGGGCGGATACACGCCGCTCATGCGCGAGTACAACCCCAACGAGTACGCGAACAACCACAACTACACGACCAGTGAGGTCGAGCACAATCATCTCGTCGGCCTTGGTTGGAACGATGAGGGCATTGCCTGGTATGGAATCGAGGGACGCTAACGAGCGCCCTGGAAAGACAAGCGCCTAGCGCATGAAGGAGGAACACATGGAGATTTCGAAGTCGAGACACTGGAGCATCGCCAAGGCGCTTCTCGCGGCGCTGTGCGCGTGCGCGGTGGCGCTTGCGCTCGCGATGGTCGCGCAGCCGGCACAGCAGGCGTACGCGGCCAACGGCAAGACGGGCGCGGAGGTCATGTTCCGTCTGTATAACCCCAACAGCGGCGAGCACTTCTACACCTCGAGCGAGGTCGAGCGCGACAACTGCATCGCCAACGGTTGGGACGACGAGGGAAGGGGCTGGGTCGCGACTACCGACGGCGATCCGGTCTACCGTCTCTACAACTCAATTGGCGGCGAGCATCACTACACGATGTCGACCGTCGAGCGTGACGCCCTCGTGGCGCAGGGTTGGACTGACGAGGGCGAGCGCTGGCGCTCCAACCCCACGAAGCGCGTCGCGCTCTATCGTCTCTACAACCCCAACGAGTTCGCCAACAACCATCACTACACCAAGGATGCCGGCGAGCGTGACATCCTGGTGAACGCGGGCTGGAAGTACGAGGGCGAGAGCTGGTACGGCACTGAGTACTATGCCGACATCGCCCTGAAGGACTACGGCACCATCACGGTTTCGCTGGACGCGACCGCCGCTCCCAAGACGGTCGAGAACTTCGTGAAGCTTGCCAACAAGGACTTCTACGATGGCAAGGGCTTCCATCGCATTATCAAGGACTTCATGATGCAGGGCGGCGACCCGCTGGGCACGGGCACCGGCGGTAGCGGCGAGAACATCATCGGTGAGTTTTCCGACAACGGGTTTGACAACCCCCTCTCGCATACGCGCGGCGCGATTTCCATGGCCCGCTCCACCGACCCTAACTCCGCAAGCTCGCAGTTCTTCATCTGCCACAAGGATGTGACGGATCTGGACGGACACTATGCCGTCTTCGGGTACGTCATTGATGGCATCGAGATCGTCGACAAGATTTGCGACGAAATCGGCAAGCCCGGCAACGATCCCGGCAACGGAATGATCGACAAGGACAAGCGTCCCATCATCGAGACGATTACGACCGGATTGCTCTAGCACTGGCGTAACAACCGGGCAGTGTGACTGCACGGGAAGACAAGACGGGCCGGCATATGCCGGCCCGTTGCGTTTGGGGCGGGGATGATGGCATGACGTTCCGTGGGCATCTGCAAATGCGAGGAACTAGCGTGGAAATAACCGCAGTATAATATATGGGTTCATCTTTTCTCGAGGTTAGGACATTCCAATGCGAGATACATCATGCTTTTCACGCACTTGTTCCAGATCCGCCGTTATGGCATTGCTCATGTTGGCGTTTGCTCTGCTGGCGTTTGCCGCACTCTCGCTTAGCTCCACAAACGCTCATGCGCTGGATGCCGGTAGCCAGGAGATGCACCGCGTATACAATCCGAACTCTGGCGAGCATTTCTACACTGCAGATACGGCAGAGAAGGACAGCCTTGTGAGCGTGGGTTGGACCTATGAGGGCATCGGTTGGGTTGCACCCGCATGGTCGGAAACGCCGGTCTATCGTCTGTATTCGGGTACTGATCATCACTACACCATGGATGTTGGGGAGCGCAATGAGCTGGTTCGCGTCGGGTGGAGAGACGAGGGCATCGGCTGGTATTCTTCGGACAGTCGTAAGGATATTCCGCTCTATCGCCAGTTCAACCCCAATGTTAACCCCAGCGCTCGTCGCAACAATTCGGGTTCTCATAACTACACAACATCTAAGGGCGAGAACGACTCACTCGTCAGCATCGGATGGCGCGGAGAAGGCATTGGCTGGTATGCCATTGGCGAGGGAAGAACGATTGCCCCCGCTCCCGTACCCGATACAAGCGGATCTTCCAACGCTGGTTCGTCATCGGGACCGTCGGTGTCAGATACCGTGTACATTACCAAAACCGGTACTAAATATCATCGCGCATCCTGCTCCTCGACGAAGCGCAGCAACACAACGCCCATAAGCATCGACGCGGCGCGCGCCAGAGGTCTCGAGCCTTGCAGGCTTTGCTTCCATTAGAGGGCGAATGCTCTCGTAAATCGAATTAAAGCAGTGGGGCCGGAAATTCTGCTTCCGGCCCCGCTGCTTTCTTGGAGTCGACACTCTGACTGAGGGAGTCGGAATAATGCACTCTGCTCGCTTGTACCTTCTTGTGCCCTCGATCTTCCCCAGGCGATGAAATGAGAGGTGTTAAGAGAGGAGGTGTAGATGAGTCATCTCTACACCGAAAACGACATCGAAGGACGCATCCCTCGGCTGAAGAAAAGGGCGTCGGTAATGTCATTGATGGTTTGAACGAGACTGAAATAGCTGC
This sequence comes from uncultured Coriobacteriia bacterium, assembly GCA_949879855.1. Lineage (GTDB taxonomy): Bacteria > Actinomycetota > Coriobacteriia > Coriobacteriales > QAMH01 > QAMH01. The sequence goes on along the minus strand of CATLBX010000001.1, from coordinate 47,629 downwards.
TCTGAAGATCATCTGCAAGAACTCCAAAACTAGCGCTCAGGTCATATCCGAGAGCCTTGACATAAGTAAAAGACAGGCTGAATGGACGTTAAGCTCTCTTTGTGAAAAAGGGACGCATTGTACGTAAGGGAGGAACGCGATGGTGCTGGGCGATTTCGCAAGAACAGGGTGTTGTATGAATACGCTTGGACGAAAGCTCTGGGTGTGTTAGCAACAGAAAAGGGCCAGAAGCTACAGCCTCTGGCCCTTGCGTTTCATGGTGGGGCATAAGGGATTCGAACCCCTGACGTACTAGAAAACGCGATGACCTGGGGAAACGTCGGAAACAACCATATCCGATAATCCCCGGTCTTGTCACATTTCGCATACGGCGGGAAACAACGGAAGCGGATTGGATGTGCCAATTTTGTGCCAGGAGACGCCCTACGCGGCGAGCCTGATCGAGTCGCTTCCCTCCATGCCGAACGCCTCGTAGTAGCATCTCGACAGCGTCGCGTAGTCGTCGTGGATGTAGGTGCGCGTGGGCTCGAGCGAGCTCCATCCGGCGTAGCGCATCAGGTCGTAGGCCGACATGCGCCGCGCGACGTGCGAGAGGTTGCTGTGGCGGATCTGGTGCAGCCCCACGTCCTCGAAATCGGTCCCCACGGTTATTCGCTTCCACCACCTGTAGAGGTTCTGGGGCCTGATCACGCCGCCCTTGTAGTTGCACGCCAGGGGGAGCGCGTCGGCAAGGCCCCTCGCCCTCTTCCACGCCCGCATCTCGCCGACCTTTCCCCATAGCCTGGGGAGCACCGGCATGTCGCGCTTGCCTGCCTCGGACTTCGGGTCGTCGACCGTGCCGTCGGCCTCCTTTACGGCCTGCGAGACCCTGAACATCGACGCCTGTACCTCGGCGTCGAGCACCGCGACCGACTCGGCGCGCCGAAGCGCGTCGCACACGATGAGGTAGAGCGCCATGACGTATCCGGACATGGGCTGCTTGTCGAGCAGGTCCAGGATGCGCTCGAGCTCTCTCCACGGGAGCGCCTCGACCTCGGGCGAGTCGTCCCGCGGGTCCTTGACCTTAGCCATGGGGTTGCGGGCGAGAAGCTCGTCGTCGACGGCCTGCCCGAAGGTCTGTCGCACGAAGCGGTAGATGCCGCGCATCGTCGTGTTCGACAGGCCCTCCTCGCGCACGAGGTTCGGGCGCTGGGGGTTCGCCTTTATCCAGGCGAGCGACTCGCGGCAGTCCGCCGGGCCGATCTCGTCCATCCTCATGCCGGCGAAGGGGGCGCGCGCGATCGCGCGCACGTTGCGGCGCTCCTTGTCGATGGTGTTCGGCGATATGTCGCCCGATGCGGCGCGTGCCTCCACCCGTGCCTCGGCGTAGGCGGCGAGGGTGTCCCCATTGGGGATGACCGCGCCGAGCTCGCGCACGAAGTCGTCGAGCGCTCGCCTGGCCATGGAGTACGTCCCCGTGAAGCGCCTGAACTTTCGCCCCTCCTCTGCGGTGTTTGCCCACAGACGCCACTTGCGGCACTTGCCGTTCGGCTTGTCCTTCTCGAGGCTGAGGATTCCCGATGACTTCACCTGCATGGTATGATGCACCTGCCTTCCGATTCGTTCGGTTGGTTCGATTTGGAGCCCCGCGCCAGGGTGGCCGCCCGTACGCGCGGGGCTCGCTCTGTTTTCGTCAGCTCTTCGGCTTCGGCTTCGCCTTCTTCTTGGGCTTCAACGGGTCGCCCTCCCGGATGAACGACTCCATGCCGTCTATGTGCTCGAAAAGGTCGTCGCTGATCTGGTTTCCCATGGGGTCGAGGATGAAGTCGATGCCCTTGCGCCTCGCCGCCTTGGCAGCTGGCACGAAATCGCTGTCGCCTGCGATCAGGATTATCTGGTCGACTATGCCCTCGTAGGCAAGTGACGAGATGTCAACGCCCATGCGCATGTCAACGCCCTTTTGCTTGAAAGCTACGCGGAAATCGGAATCCTCGAGATCCTCGACCTTCTTCCTTCCCGCCACGATCTTCTTGGTCGCATCCGGCGTGAGTTCGTAGTGCATGCCCACCTCAGAGAGCCTGCCCATGCGAAGCGCCACCTTCCTGCACTTCTTGAGCTCGTCGAAGAAGCTCAGGGCCCACGTGTACCCGTCGAGCTTGCGGAACTCGATGTTCCCCTTCAGGGGATGAAACACGGTGTTCTCCATCGGGGGGCAGTCGTAGTAGAAGATGCGGTAGAGCTCCCTTCTGCAGGGACCGTCCTTCTTGTCCAGGTGGCGAAAGACGTATTTCATGAGCTCGTCTGCTCTTTCGGCGGCCTTCCGCTCGCCCCAGTAGTGCTCCGCTCGCTTGCGGTAGAACCCTCCGTCCACCAGCACGGCCGTCCTTGTCATGTGACCTCCTGCCTCTAGAAATAGAAAAGGTCCATGGCTTACGCATCCCGCCTATATCGCGGGGGCTCATCGCCATGGACCGTATCAAAGCGACGACGACAGACCGGAGACGGTTCTGTGTGTCGATGAGTAATCTAATCCATGGAGCGCTCGTTCGTCAAGCAACCATCTCCTTACCGTAGCAAACACTAGACAACACGAGACAACATCGGAAACGCAAACATAGCCAAAAGAGGCAGTGGAAGAGAACGCCGGAAACAATCCTTCCGATTTGTTCGGTTGGTTCGATTTGGAGCCTCGCGCTGGGTGGCCGCCCGTTGCGCGGGGCTCGCTCAATCTCACTTCTCGTTGACATCTCGGTAGAACACGAGAAGGGCCTCCTTCGCCTCGTCATGCGTTCCGTAGAACATCTTGGTGCGGCGGGCGTTTCCGCTGATGACCTCCATGTTCCACTTCCCCTCGCTTTCCCACCACAGGCGCGTGTCCGGATAGGGCGACGAGACCCTGTGCGGCGGCATGGTCGATTTGCGCGCGATGCTCCCGTCATCGGGTAGGGATGCCCCGCACTTAGGGCAAAAGCCGATGCGGATCACCTCCTCGTCACAGAGGACGTGCCCGTCGTAGTACCTGACGACCAGATCGCTCCCGTCTACCCTCACGTCGAGGCCGCCGATGTCCTCGTCGGCGACGACGAACGGCTTTGATCCAAGGCAATAATCACAGCTCATGCTATCTCCTCCATACCGGGAAGATCCTCACGACCTTGCCCGTCTTTTTCGATACGCCGCGCTGGGTCGGCGGCTATCAGCAAAAAATTATCCATACGGGTGTTTGTCGTAGTTGTCTCGAACATCCTGTAATTCCGCGCGAAACGCCCTTGCTCTCGTGAACACCTCGGGTATCTCGTTTCCGACCCTTCTGGCATCTTCGACGAGAAACCAGCGGTACATCTCGCGCCCGAACTCCTCGCCGACGGGGTCTTGGGACCTGGTCAGGAATTGCTTCAGGTCACCCGCTGGGTCGATGAGCTCCATCATCTCGTTGTCTTTGTCGAAATACGATTGCTCGTAGGCTGTCAGAAGAATCTCGTTTTGCTGGTCGGTGAGCTCGGCCATCGCAATCGCCATCTTTTCCTGCACTTCGGTGAGCTTTCGCGCGCGAAGGTAAAGGTTGAGGCGCTTGACTGAAGATTTGCGAATGCCCAGGCCGATTGCCATGCCGAGGACGAGGGTCAGGATTGGCAACCAAACGAACGTCGCCGCCGCGATTGGCTCGAGAATGCCGGGAAGCGTCACCCCGAAGTTGTTGAGGCATGCCAATATGAAGCCGGCTATGCTAGCTATGCTGGTAATCCGGCTGAAAACGGAAAGCCCGCGGATTGTCGTGGCATCCCCTTTGCTCATCTACGCCACCTCGCAAACGGCACTATCAGACACCTGCGCCCTATTTTTCGATAGCTGGAAGTCGACCTGCTCGACGATGACGTGCTTGCCCTCGGGGGTGAGCTGGTCGAAACCGCGCAGGAGGGCACGCGCCTCAGCGTCGACGCGCAGTCCCTCGAGCTCCTCGGCGCACATGCCTGACGGGTTGTCCGTGAGGCCGGCCAGGTAGTCGAGGGAGACATCGAGCGCCTTTGCAATTTTTGCGGCAGTCGATAGACGCGGATCGCGATCCGGATTATTCATATACTGAGACAACACACCTGTATTCCACCCAAGCTGTCTTGATAGATCAGCAGGTGTCATATCTCGCTTTAGCAGCTCGTTATTAACTATCTGCCCAAATCCCATTACAGCCTCCTTTCGGCTAATAAATAGTAGCATGAAATGAAATAATGTTATTGACAAACTACCGAATAGTAGTTAGCCTGCGTAAGTAGCTACTATTTAGAAGTTTTGAGCTACTAATTTAGAAAGGGGCCTCATGGAAGCGCTATCTCGCTGCCTCCGAAATCTCATGGGACGCAGGCAGTCACAAGAGTGTCTTGCAACGATCACCTCGGTCGGACCGGTATGCGAGTACCGGGGCCATCCGTACCGAAAGGTGACCGTTTATATTTCGGGATTCGAGGGAATCTTCGCGTTTGCCGAACCCCATGCCGCTCTGAGAATTGGCCAGCATGTGAAGGTGCGCATCATCCGCAAGTGGTGGCGGAAAGTCGAGGTCTGGGTCGTGAGCGCCTTCGACGATGCCGCGGAGACATGGGAGGCGACCGTATGAGCGAGACCAAGATCTACTATCCGGCCATCGACGAGGCGATCGCGGCCTACCTCAGGCGCAACGACATGACTCAATCGCAGCTCGCCGCCAAGATGGGCATGGCCGAGAACACCTTCTCTTGGAAGAGGCGGGGCGTGCGCGAGTGGTCACTGACCGAGGCCGCACGAATCTGCCCGATGGTCGGCATCAGGCTCGAGGACGCGGTCGCCGAGATGGTCACTGGCGCAGACGGGGCCCAGGAGGCCGTCGCATGAACGTCAGGCCTTACCAGAGGGGCGATGCCCCGGGGGTCAGGAAGGCTTACTTGCAGGGGCTGATCCTGCAGGACGGCATCTTCGTCACCGAGGGCAAGGAGTTCTCGATCAAGGACGACGCGACCGGCGAGGCCTCCGTCAGCAGGAAGTACCTCTTCGTCGAGGGGGAGGAGCGATGAGCGAGGTGAACGAGCGTCCCGAGATGCTGAGCGCGTTCCTCGCCGCGGTCGAGCAGGCCTACGACGACCTCAACCGCGAGCTTTTTGAAAGTGCACTTTCAAAGAAGCCCGTGATCACCATCAGCCCGACGCCGGGCAGCTGTGGCCACTTCACGCCCTGGGAGTCGTGGAAGGACGCAGACGGCAACGGCAGGTACGAGATCAACCTGGGAGCCGAGACCATCGACTGCCCGACCATCGAGCTCATGGACACGCTCGTGCACGAGATGGTGCACCAATACTGCCACGAGAACGGCCTGGCCGACACGAGCAGGTCGGGCACCTACCACAACAAGACGTTCAGGCGCGAGGCGATGCGCCACGGCCTCAAGGTCGATCACGACAGGCGCGTCGGCTGGGGCGTGACGAGTCCCGGCGCCGCGCTGCTCGCGCTCGACAGGCGCGGGGCCTTCGACCACATCGACAACACGCTGCACAGGATCGGCGCATCCAGGACCGCTAGGGAGCCGGGCAAGGCCCGCTCCTCGACGCGGAAGTACACGTGCCCGTCATGCGGTATGTCGGTGCGGGCGACGAGGAAGGTCAACGTCATGTGCATGGACTGCGAGGAGCGGCTGACCACGGACTCGGAGGGCTGAGCATGGGGCAGCGAAGCTACGACGTCAATGACGTCGGCAAGTTCGCGCGCCTGGTCCAGGACGCGTACCTGTCCCTGGATCCCGCCGCGCACCACGAGCTCATCACGCGCGGGGTCAGGGCCGAGTCGGTCGGCGACCGGATCGCGCTCGTCACGGATCACCCCGACGTGCCGTCCGTCGACGTCACCAACTTCACGCCCTGGGCGATCGCCCGGGAGCTCAACTCGATGATCAGGGAGGTATGCGCATGAGCGTGACGCTGATACCGGGGACCAGAGACGAGGCCCGCGGCCTGTTCGCGGACAGCGGCCTCACCTACGCCGACCTCGACGAGGCGGCGCTCGACGCGCTCCTGGCGTTCCTCGACATCGAGCTCGCGCGCTGCCGGCTCGATCCGAACACGCCCTACAAGAGAAGCATGCGCATGTGTCACAAGATTCCCCGGACGAGGGGGGCTGGTGCGGGCATCGCCGATGCGTTCCTGCGCGTGAAGTGCGCGAACTTCGAGCAACGCGAGGCCATCAGCTTCAACGGCGACGGTTTCATCGGCATCGCCGGATGGGCCGATTCCAAGAACGTGAGGCCGTTCCTCGTCGCCTTCGGGTGCTGGGTCGAGCGGCTCTCGAAACGAAAGGAGGGGATGGCTTGATGGACAGGATCGTGAGCATTCCGGAGCTCGCCGAGGCCCTCTACGGCGAGAGCACCAAGTCCAGGTGCGTCTCACTGGCCCGCCAGTGCAGGGACGGCGTGATCGAGGCCGAGAAGATCGGCGAGCGCTGGTACGTCAACGCGACGAGGCAGTTCCCGGGCCTCTTCGACGGGATCGACCCCCGCTCGGTGGTCGTGCCCGATGACGAGCCGCGCGCCGCCTCGACCCTGTCGTCCGCGACCACCGAGGAGCTCGTCGCCGAACTGCTCGCCCGCGTCGGGTTCGTCCCCGCGACGGGCTGACGAACAGGCCGGGACAGAGGAAACGGAGTAGGCGAATGCGAAACATAGGAGACCAGGGCCCCCGCGCGACGGGGGCGAGGGGGCCCTTCACCCCCGTGCGCACCCGGCTCGACATCGACCTGGTAGGGTCGCGCGATTTCCGATTGACGCGCGATAGGCGGAAAAACGACGACCGCTTGACCGCATGCAGGCGAGCATGCGTTCCCGCCATCGTCATCCTGGCCCTCTGCACGTTGGGCTACCTCGTCATGAGGTCGGTCTGATGGCGTCTGACACCATCGACAAGCGCACGGGCAACCACCTCCTGCGCGCATACGCGGGAATCAACCCGGACACGAGGACGCCGCGCACGATATCGACGACGTTGCCAGCCGACGCGGGCGATGCGGAGGTCGAGAGGGCGAAGGCAGAGCTCGACGCACGCGCCGCCGTCCTCAAGGGTCACAGCGACGCGATGACCATAGGTGCGGCCATCGACTTCTACCTGTCGGAATGCGACGAGCTCGGCCTGCTGTCGCCGACGACCATGTCGAGCTACCTGAGCTACCTCGAGCGGCACATCCGCCCGCGCATCGGCCATGTCTACTACGACGCGGCAGACGAGCGCCTCTTCTCCGCCTTCTACCGCGATTTGCGCAAGCCGAGGAAAAGGGGCGGCGCAGAGCTCGCGGGAACGACCGTCGAGAAGATCCACGCGTTCATGAGCGGTGCGTTCCGCTACCTCAAGTCAAACGGGCACGCATCCACGAACCCGCTTGCCGAGGTGCGCGTTCCTGCGGCAAAGCCCGTCGAGGTGAAGCCCCTTTCGCCAGACGACATGGCGAAGCTGCTCTCTTGGCTCGAATCCGTTCTCACGGCTCCCGTGACGAGCTTGGCAGAATACGAGACGTACGCATTCGCCGCGATGGTGTGGGTCGATCTCAACAGCGGTCTTCGCAGGGGGGAGCTCGCCGGTCTCCTCGAACTGTCCGTCCAGATGAGCGCAGGTGGCGAGATGGGGGTTCGCGTGTCTCGCGTCCTTGCCTACAAGCGCGACCTCAACTCGCGCAGGACGACGATCATCTCCAAGCCGCCGAAGTCCGGCAAGTCGCGTTTCGTGACCTTCGACGAGGCGACGATGAGGATCATCGTCGCGTATCGCAACGTGCGAAATGCCGTGCTTGCCGAGCGCGGCGTGAGGCCGCGAACCACGATTCCCCTGTTCTGCCATTCGGATGGCTCCTTTTTCACGCCGCGCGAGATAACGGGGCTCTTCGGCGCGCTTGTCAAGGAGCTTGGCCTTGACCCGAAGACGCACCTGCACACCCTGCGTCACACGCACGCGTCGTACCTGATCGCGAACGGGGCCGACCTGAGGGCGGTGCAGGAGCGGTTCGGGCACGCGAAGCCCGAGACGACCGTCGCGCTCTACGGCCACATGGTGCCGGGGCGCGACGGCGAGGTCGCGCGCATCTTCGCGCGGGTCGTCTCCGAGCATTCGCGGGCAGATAGGGCAGGTGACGAGCTGGGGGCGGGTTGGATACCCGAGTGCCCCGTCCTGTGCCGTCCCTGCGCGAGATACGAGACAAAGGAGGAGTGGAAAGATGAGTGACAAGGAGAGAGTCGAGGCGGCCAGGGCCTTCATGGCCATCGCCAACGATGCCGACAGGTCCGCCGTGGAGCGCATCGTGGCCTTCGAAATGGCCTGCGACCAGGTTTACCAGGCTGCCGAAACGACCGAAGAGGTCGACGAGATCATCGGGGCCATCGGGATCGGCGAAATGTCCATCGGGCTATGGGCCATGACCGAAGCGCTTTCGCATATGTGTGCGTGCAATCCCAGGGAAGCCGATGTCATGGTCAGGAATAGGGCGAGGGGTGTCATCATGGCGCTGTTTCCCGACATCGCCATGAGGGGGGGGTGATGCCTCGTGAACGTCAACGTTGTTAGCGTCTCGGTCGTCGTCGACGACGACCCTGCCCTGATGCGCGAGGTGTCGGGTCGGGAGTACCTCGACTTCGCCGTGCGCGTCGACGGGCACGGCGACGCGCACGGCCGGGGGTCGTCGAACTACGTGCGCTGCAGGGTCGACGACGACCGCGCGGCGGGTCTCGAGCGCAGGATCTCGCGCGGCTGTCTCGTCGCGCTTTCGGGCGAGATGAGGCAGCCGTACAGGATCAACGCCGGGCGTGACGGTCCCGAGCCGCCTGCGTACGTGGTCGTGGGCGAAATCGACGTGCTCTCGGCGCCGTGCTCGGGCTCGACGCTGGCAGAAGTCGTCGGCCTTGGATGGCGTGGCGACGCCGGGTAAGCCGAGGGAGAGAGGGGAGCGCACGACCGGGCTTGCGGCCCACGACAGGAAAAATCGAACACGGAGGTAGATGAAAGATGAAGAGCAACAGGTTCTTCACCATAGCCTTCGACGCCCGAAACTCGTCGGAGATGCGCTATGTGGAGAGGAAGGTCGGCGGCGGGCTGCTCACGTTCGGGCGCTGGATCGCCCTGCTGGGCATGCTGCACGAGCAGGACGGCGCCATAGACCTGTCTGCCCCCGTCATGCGCGAGGTCGTGCGAGATGAGCTCGAGTTCGCAAGCGACGAGGAACTCGACGCCTTCGTCGAGGCGATCGCCGATGTCAGGTGGGTCGACCCCGGCATGTGGCACGACAAGCGGCACCTGATCAGCGAGAACGTCATCGGCCAGATCGAGTACCGCAAGAAGCGCGCAGAGGCGGGAAGGAAGGGCGGAGAGGCCCAGGGTGGCAACAGGAAGAAGAAGGGTGCTTAGGAGCAGCAACGCGCAACCTGCTTGCAAGCACGTGCTTAAGCAAGTCGGCAAGCAGGTGCTTAAAAGCATTAATTAATTAAGTAATTAATTAATTATTAAAAGACCTTACCGAAAGACGGGATACGTGGTCAGTTGATAAAGGGGTTTTCGCGACGGTGCGGTCCGGCGTGAAGAAAGACCCGAATCGAGAGGAGATGGAGACGGTGTATGCAGACGATCTGAAGGATGCGGCAAGGAGGCTCGAGGAGCTCTCGGGCATCGTCGCCGTGCCGCCCTACGTCGTGACGTTCGTCGCGGGGTTCCTCGGTGACCGCAACGGCGTGCCGACGGTCGAGGTCGAGGAGGCGCTGCGCAAGATGGCACCCACGCTCGGGCGCGACGCCAGTCGTCGGCCATGGGCCGAGCGCAGGGCCGCCGAGGCGATGAGGAGGGCGGCAGGATGAGAGGCCCGATCTACGAGCCGAGGGGCGCGGCGCGCGAGTACGCCGAGCTCGCCTTGAACATCTATACGGGCTGCACGCACGGCTGCTCGTACTGCTACGCGCCCCAGATCCTGAGGAGGAGCCGCGAGGCCTTCGCGGCTTGCGTGTGCCCCAGGGAGGGACTGCTTTTCGCCCTGGAGCGCCAGCTCGCCAATGGCGACTTCGGGGGAAGGACGGTGCACCTGTGCTTCACCTGCGATCCGTACCCTCGCGACGTCGACCACACCCGCACCCGCGAGGTCATCTTGCTCCTCAAGGATGCCGGTTGCCATGTGCAGATCCTGACGAAGAACCCGACGGCGGCGCTGCTCGACCTCGACCTGCTCGACGGGTCTGACACGGTCGGGACGACCGTCACGGGCGGCGGGCCTTTCTTCGAGCCCGGCAGCCCCGCCGAGTCAAGGCGCCTCGACGCGCTGATGCGCGTGAAGAGGCTCGGCATCGGCACGTGGGTGAGCTGCGAGCCGATCCTCGACGCGAGCGCGGTCTTGCGCGCCGTCGAGAAGTGCGACTTCGTCGCGCGCTGGAGCTTCGGCAAGCTCAACCACGCCAAGGCAAGCGCCGACTGGGGCGCGATCGGAAAGGAGATCGAGTCTACGTGCCGGCAACTGGGTCGAAGCTACGTAATCAAGGATTCGCTCAGGAAGGAGATGGAGGAGACGAGATGGTGAACCAGGGATGCGTCAAGGGCGCGATCTACCCGGTCGTGCAGAGGGTCGTCCAGCCGAAGGCCCCGGATCCGAAGCGTATTTGCAGGTACAAGCCGACGCCGGGGAGGATATGCAAGGCATGTGGCGGCAAGGTGCCGCCGGATCGGCACCCGAACGCGGAGACGTGTTGCGACGAGTGCTCGGACGAGCTGCATAGGGCCCAGAGCAGGGAGAGCATGAGAAGGAAGCGAAAGGTCGCCCGGAAGGGATGTGATGCACGATGATTCCCTACGTCAGCATAGGGCGGCGCATCATCGCGTGGCTGCTCTTCAATCTCAACGGATGGACGCTCGACGACGAATGGAGCATCGAGGTCCTCGAGCACCCCGAGGTGTCGACCATGGCAAGCATCTGCCGCGACTACTGGTACGCGAAGCGATGGGAGCACGATGCCTCATGAGCGAATGCAGAAAGATCAAGAACTACACGACAAAGGTACCGGCTTCGAAGACGGCATCGGAAATCCAGGAGATGCTCGCCAGGCACGGGGCGAGCAAGGTCATGACCGAGTACGACGGGGGCGGCAGCCCTATTGGCATCTGCTTCGAGATATCCGGAAAGACGTTCAGGCTTCCGGTGCGGGTCGGGGCGGTCGGCAGGCTGCTCGACGAGCAGGGCGTTAGCTCATCGCCCGAGAGGGCCGAGATGGTCGCGTGGCGAAACGTGAAGGACTGGATCGCAGCACAGATCGCGATGATCGAGATAGGGCAGGTCGGGATCGACGAGGTGATGCTTCCATACATGGTCGACGCCTACGGTCACACGCTGTACGAGTCGATGCCAAATCTGCTGTTGGAGGGATTCGATAATGAGTGAACTCAAGGCATGCCCGTTTTGCGGAGGAGGGCTCTCCGTGAACATGGACAAAGACGGATGGTGGCACCACTCGTGCGTTGACTATTGCTATCTGAGCGCTGGGTTCCCGACGAGGGAAGAGGCGATTGCCGCTGCCAACGCCCGAGCGGAGCGCACGTGCCATAACGTCATGCCGATGATGCCAAGCGGTATGCCGTACCCGGACAGTTTCATCTGCTCGGCCTGTGGTGCGAATGAGGATGGCGTTGTGAAGGAAGACGGCATGTACTGCTACAACTGCGGCGCGAAGGTAATGGTCGAATGAAATACAGAAAGAAGCCCGTTGAGGTGGAGGCCATCAGACTAATCAAGGATTCACGCGGAATAGTCCGGGTAAACGAGTGTCCCACATGGTGGTCAGAGGCTGTCGAATCGAAGCATACGAAGACGTACAAAGACGAGATAAGCGGTGAAATCTGCTTCGTCATCCACACTCTCGAAGGTGACCACGTTGCGCGTGTCGGCGATTACATCATCCAGGGCGTCAAGGGCGAGCTGTACCCATGCAAGCCTGACATATTCGAGCAGACGTATGAGGTGGTGCGCTGATGGCCACATGGATCTATTGCCCGACTGAGCACGACTGGGTCGAGGAGGGATTTTGCGAGATGACGTACTGCGAGATGTGCGACACGCTTGAGTGGGCGGAGGACGACGAATGAACATCTACGTCATCGGCCCGGTGACGGGCAAGCCGAGCCGCAACATCAAGGAGTTCTCGCGCGTCAAGGAAGCCCTGCGCATCGCAGGCCACAAGGCGAGGATACCCCACGAGTTCATAGGGGACTACCTGCGGTGGGATGACTGCATGCGCATCAGCGTCCGCGAGATGCTGAGATTCGGACGATTCAGCACTCCGTCATGGCCAAGCTACCGTTACGGAGGCATCGCCATGCTCGACGGCTGGGAGGACTCCAAGGGCGCCCGCATCGAGCACGACCTGGCCGTGTCGCTCGGCATCGAGTGCAGGCCGTGGAGGGAGTGGCTGTAATGCAGCTGATAAACGATCATTTCCAGAACTACAAGCGATACCAGATACCAAAGGCGCAGCTCGTCATCGCCGACATACCATACAATGTTGGCACTAAGGCGTACGGCAGCAATCCCGCATGGTACGAGGACGGCGACAGGAGGAACGGCGAGAGCGACAAGGCGCACAGCTCATTCTTCGACACCGACGGCGACTTTCGCGTGATGGAGTTCATGCACTTCTGCAACCGTCTCATCAAGAAGGAGCCGAAGGGTACGGCGAAGCAGCTGAAGGAGCAGCGGCGCGAGCCGGGATGCATGATCGTGTTCTGCGCGTTCGAGCAGCTGCACTACCTCATCGAGAAGGCAGCGCAGTACGGGTTCCCCAACTACATCCCGCTCGTGTTCCGCAAGAACTACTCGGCGCAGGTGCTCAAGGCGAACATGAGGGTCGTGGGCAACGTCGAGTACGGGTTGCTTCTCTATCGAGACAGGTTGCCTAAGTTCCGCAACATGGGGGCGGACGGAAAGCGGCACATGGTCTTCAACTGCTTCGATTGGGTGCGTGACACGACTACGCCGAACGCAGGTGGCGCGGGAGATGCACTCAACCCTTGGCGACGCCTTGAAAGTGCTTTCGCTGGTCAGGGTGCCACGGCAGAATAACAAGACGTCTTTCAGTCTACGTACGCTCAAATGCGTTGAAAGGTACATTTCTTTCCATGATGAGCTCGAAGCATTGGGGGTGAGCGTGGATGATTGACAGGGCAAAGGACGTGCTGCTCAAGATGCTCGTCGTGCTGGGGATAATCGCGATGATAAAGGCGGTGATCGTCGGATGAATAACTACGAGAGGTACTTCGGGACTCCAGAACGAGCTGCGTCTACCCTGTTCGCCCTCAATCCGAAGTATCGCTGCACGCTCGAAACCGGACAGAGATTGATGGAGGATCGATTCAGCGGAGAGAGCATCTGGAAAGATGACGTTGACCGTGCGTTGAGTTGGATCGATTGGCTCAAGGAGGAGATCGAATGAGATTCATGTACGCAATGTGCGAGGGCCTGCGCGTCGAGGACATGGAGCAGACCATGCGCGACATGTTCGGCATCATGTGCCGCTCGTACGGCGAGGGCAAGCCCGTGGGCGAATCGGACGTCTACATGGCGATGGACCATCTGAAAGACCTGGGCGTGATCCCATGATGGATGGGCAGATGGCTCTCGACATCGATAAGCCGCTCGGGGAGTGGGATGGCGCAGATCTGCTTGATTGGCTCTCACGTCTCGGGACATTCGAGATGCGCAATGATGACCAGCTCGAGCGCGATGATGTCGCCTATTCGCTTGACGTCACGCCGCCGATAAGGGTCTGGCTCGTGCAGCGCACTGACAAGTGGGAAAACTCCTTCCAGGACATACGCATGAATCCCGTCGACGATGCCGACTGGAACAGGGGATGCCCTGGATGCACGGGTAGCTTTCCCGATTGGGTCGAAAGGCACATACGAAACCATACCGGGGACAACTTTCCCAACGAGACGTTCATCAAGAGAGTGGAGCGCGAGGAGGAGGATGATGCGCCGTGGGAAAGGTGATTGACTGCTTTGCGGGCGGGGGCGGCGCCTCGACCGGAATAGAGCAGGCATTGGGACGTCCCTGTGACGTCGCGGTGAATCATGATCCCAAGGCCATAGCCATGCATAGGGCGAACCACCCGCGCACGTATCACATGACCGAGGATATCTTCGAGGCAGACCTCCGTGCGGTGATAGGCGACGAGCCGGTCGGCGTGATGTGGGCCTCGCCTGACTGCACCAGCCATTCGAGGGCGAAGGGATCCAAGCCGAGGCTGTCCGGGCTGCGCATGCTTCCGTGGGCGGTGCACAGGCATGCAGCCGAGATTCGCCCGGACGTCATCTTCATGGAAAACGTTGCCGAGATCAGGAAGTGGGGGCCGCTCGGCTCGGATGGCCGACCGATCAAGTCGCGCGAGGGCGAGGAGTACCGCCGCTTCGTGGACGCGATGGGCGAGCTCGGCTACGAGTTCGACTGCCGCGAGCTGGTGGCGAGCGACTTCGGGGCACCTACATCGCGCAAGCGCTGGTATGCCGTGCTGAGGCGTGACGGATTGCCGATTCGCTGGCCCGAGCCGACCCATGGTGACGGGCTCTTCGGCGCTCCACCGGTTCCGGCGTCGAGCTGCATCGACTTCTCGGACATCGGCTCATCGATCTTCGAGCGCAAAAGGCCGCTTGCCGATGCAACGTGCAGGAGAATCGCGCGGGGCATCCGCAAGTTCGTTGTCGATGACCCCTCGCCGTTCATAGTCCCCATAGGCTACGGCGAGCGAATGGGGCAGAAACCCCGCGTCGAGTCCGTGCACAGGCCGCTCGGCACCATTGTCGCGGGCGGCACCAAGAGATACCTCTGCACGCCGTGGCTGATGAAGTACTACGGAGGGGTCACGGGCCAGCGCATCGACGTTCCCCTCGGAACCATCACGGCGGGATTCGGAGGTCACTTCGCGCTCGTGTCGTCGTTTCTCGTCAAGTACTACGGTTGCGGCACGGGGCAGAGCCTCGGCAGGCCCCTGGACACGATAACGGCCAAGGACCGCTTCGGGCTCGCGAGCGTCGTCATCGACGGCGAGGAATATGCCATCGCCGACATATTCCTGAGGATGCTCAAGCCCGAGGAGCTCAAGCGCGCCCAGGGTTTCCCGCGAGACTACATCATCGACCGCTACGACGACGGCCGACCGGTGCCGAAGGGCCAGCAGGTCAAGATGATCGGCAACTCCGTCGTTCCCGTCATGGCGAGGGCGATAGTCGAGGCGAACATGGGACTGCCGACGCGACCGTAGCGAACCGGCAGGCATCCGGGGCACCGAGACGTTGCGTCTCGGTGCCTTTCTTTGTGCCTAAATCCAGAACATATGCCGAAGAGGATAATGAAGCGGCGATGTAACGAACGGCACCGGCAACAAATCGCCGATTCGCATCCTGGCGTGCCGATATGTCGCGCCATGCATGTGACCCCCGCCTTGGAAAGGTAGTGCAAGACGAGAGGGGGGAAAGTGAAGCGGGGCTGCCGCCGTCCGCGCCGTTGAGCGATTCGTCAAGGCGGGTGTTGCCTATCATCGTTCCATGTACGGGGGAAGGTGATGACATGGGAGACATCGAGACGTGGCACGCCGATCAGGCGGCGGCATACCTCGACGACATCAGGGGCAAGACCATGCGACTGAAGAGCCTCGCGATGGCCATAGAGAGCAACCGCGAGACGGCCGATGGCCTCAAGTCGATGGACTACAGTAGGGGTCCCGTAAGCGTCACGGCAAGCGATGACGCGATACCAGATGCCGTGGACTCCATCGACCGCCTGACCGCGAGGCTCGAGGAGATGCGCGACGAGTGCCGCGCCGACATCGACGCGGCGCACAGGGCGCTCGATTCCATGGGAAACTCCATGTACGCGGCGATCCTGGAGATGCACTACCTGTGCGGCGAGCCGTGGCATGCCTGCGCAGAGGCGTTCGGATACTCGAAGCGGGGGATGATGAACCTTCGCCCAAAGGCGCTCTCCGAGTTCTATGGCGTCATGCCCGAGACGCGGAGATTCGAAATCCCGAGCGTCATCTGAGAAATTGTGCACCAAAGTGCACCATCGTGCACCATGCGTGTCTGGTATGTTGTAATGCGTCGAAAGCCGGGTGGGAAACCAGCCGGCTTTTCTCATTGGCGCGGGCGCGGGTCTCCCAACTCCTCTACCGCGCCCGCGGTGTCAACGAAGGGGAGTGCCCCCTGCGGGGGCGCTGCGGAGAGTAGCGGGAATCGATAACAGGGGATGGGGCGCTTAGCCGATGGGTACGAGCAATCCCCGCAGGTCGAATGGCTCTAAGCGAAGCAAACTCATCGCGATTGCCAAATCGAGAGGCGAGCCGTGCTGGATCTGCGGCAAGCCGATCGACCTGTCATTGCCGCCCGGACACCCGATGAGCTTCGAGCTCGACGAGTTCCATCCCGTGAGCCGATGGCGCGAGTTCGGATACCAAAGCGCGAGAGCATGCGCCCTGGACCCCGGCAACGCACGACTCAGCACGCACAGAGTCTGCAATTGCTGGCGCGGAAACAAGACGGTCGACGAAGTTCGCGCGATCCTGACGACCCAACCACCGCCGAGCAAGACGATTCCCACGAGGAAGTGGGCGTAACCGCGTCGACCATTCGATGACGCGTGACCATGCAGACCCCGCGAAAACCACGAGGCCATGTGATGTGATTGGAACCCGCAGGAAAGGCCGCTGATACGAACGGGTGCCATTCGAACAAAACCGCAGGTCAGCAGATGGGGTAAGGGGGGTCTATTTCTTGCAGGTACCAGGCCCGCCCCGACGGCCAGGGCCTTTCTCTCCCCGATTGTCTTTCCGTTACGGAGGTGCCTCGCCGTGCTCATCGAAGACATAGTCCCCTACGAGCGAAACGCGCACGTCAACAAGGACAACGTTCCCAAGATCGCGGACTCGATACGCGAGTTCGGATTCATGGGCCAGATCGTGCTCGAGTCACGCGAGAACCCGGTGATCGTCGCCGGGCACCATCGCGTGGAGGCATGCAAGCTGTTGGGTTGGTCAGAGATACCCGACGAGAACATCGCCTGGTGCGACCACCTGAACTCCGACCAGGTGAAGGCGCTCAGGCTCGCCGACAACCGGCTCGGCGAGGGGCGCTGGAACCGCGCGATGCTGAAGCGCGAGGTGCGCGAGCTCGCCCGTGCCGGCATCGACATGTCTCGCTTCTCGTTCGACTTCAAGTCCAAGGTCAGACGCTACGGGGCCGAGAGGAGAAGGACCGACGACAAGTACAACCTCGCCATGGTGAACAGGTCGCACACGGCCGGCGAGCTCGACATGCCGACGATCGAGGGCTGCGACTTCGTGCCGAGCGCCCTGCTGGCGTTCAACTACGCCAAGACCGCGACCGACACGGACCAGACGCTGCACTTCTTCATCGACGACTACCAGTTCGAGAGGATCTGGAACAAACCGGCCGAGTACCTCGGCCTCGTCTCGCAGTTCGAGGCCGCGCTCACGCCGGACTTCTCGCTGTACATGGACATGCCGCTGCCCCTGCAGCGATACAACGAGTACCGGCGCAGGGCGCTCGGAAACTACTGGCAGAGAAACGGCGTCACGGTCATACCGACGCTCTCGTGGAGCGACGAGCGAAGCTACGGCTTCTGCGTCGGCGGGCTTCCGATGCACGCGACCTACGCCACGTCCACGGTCGGGGTCAAGCGCGACGCCATGGCCATGGAGACGTGGAGGGCCGGCATGTCTGCTGCGATCGGCTCGCTGGAGCCGCGAAGGATCCTCCTGTACGGCGGTGCCGTCGACTTCGACTTCGGCGGCATCGAGGTAATCGAGTATGCGGCGAACGCCGCGTTTGGGGGCAAGTGATGGGTGGGCGTGGAGCGACAAGCCGAACTGGCTCTGCCACCGTGATGTCTGAGCAGGAATTCCTCGATATGGCAGGCGTCGGCTCCGTGATGAGCGATTACATGACAGACAAGGTCAAGCTCAGAAACGGGACCACGCAAAACCAACGCGCGGCACTGGAGAAGGAGGCAACCCGGGCGCGCGATGATTACGCGACACGGAGAGCCGCCGCCAAGGCCGAATATGCCTCGAAGGTGAAATCCGGCGAGTTGAGGCCACCGACGAGCATCGAGTCGATGATGAAGGTGGCCCGCGGGCATCAGGACAACGATTCTGTCAAAGCGGCCAGGCGAGCGCTAAGGAAACGCGGCTATGACTGGAAAACGGGGAGAAGGTTGTAATGGGTGGCAGAGGTGCTTCAAGCGGAACGAGCGAGAAGGGCAACCCGTACGGAAGCCAGTACCATGCGCTGTACCAGTCCGGAAACATCAAGTTCGTCTCGAAGAACGAAAGGGAGTCGGAGACCCTCATGGAGACGATGACCGCCGGACGCGTCTATGCGGTCATCGGTGGCGACGAGGTCACCTCGATAATCTACTTCGACAAGAACAACAAGAGGGCAAAGGAGATAGACCTGACCCCTCCCGAGCACAACGGCCTGTTGCCGCATACGCACAGGGGCTACTATCACCAGGAGTACGACAAGGGCGAGATACGGCTGAACCTGACGCCGAAAGAGGCGAAGATGGTTGAGCGCGTGTTGAGAACATGGGATAATCGCAACGATCGGTAAGTCGTATAAGCCGGGGAGTACGCTCGAAAGAGAGGTTCCGGTTCAACTCCGGACTGCCGACCAAGCCGCCTCCTCGGAGGCGGCTTTTACTTTGAACAGATAGAGCACTTCATCGGCCACCTAGCGTGGCCTTTTTCATGCCCTGAAGCGGAGGCGCCATGGCGAAGCTGAAAAAGCCTGCATCGATTGCCGCAAACGACTTCAAGTCGCGGAAGTGGGACGAGATAACCGCCGAACACGACTTCGCCAAATCGGACATCCCCACGCTTTGCATCCTGTGCCATTGGCATCTGATCGCCGAGCAGTGCATCGAGGACATGACTGACGAAGGTGGCGAGACGATCGTCGCCTATACGACCGACGATGCCGACATAAGGTCATTGCCCCAGGTCGCGGATTTCAAGAAGGCAACCGACGCGATACGCGCCCTCAACAAGGACCTCGGCATCAACGAGAAGCCGAATCACGAGAAGAAGAAGGCGAAGACCCAGAAGGCGAAGGTATTGGAGCTCGTGAACGATGGAAAACGAGAAGTCGCGAGGAGGGCGAGATAACCAGGAGCCGACCTTCGGGAGCTATCCAGACGTCGTATCCGACGAGGGGCAAAAGGCGTCGATGCTCGCCTCTGCGTTCTTCGGCGAGCCGATTCCATGGCAGCAGCTCGTCCTCGACGTCATGTGCGACCGCTACGATGACGGAAACTACATCAGCCGCACGATCGCGAACTTCGTATCGCGCCAGAACGGAAAGTCGTGGTCGATACGCGCACGCGTGGTCTACGGACTGATCGTCTACGGCGAGCGCATCCTTTACACGTGCCATAACGGCGACACGGCGAACACGATGTTCGAGGAGATATGCTCGATCTTCGAGGACGACGACAATCCCGAGCTCAAGGATCTCGTCGACCACATCTACCACGCCAACGGCAAGGAGGCCATATACCTCAAGAACGGCGGCAAGCTGCTCGTGAGGACGAGGAACGCCAAGCTGTCGCGTGGCCAGACGTTCGACGTCATCATCTACGACGAATGCCAGTGCATGGACGGCACGCAGCAGTCAGCTTCGCTGCCGACCATCAACACGAGCGAAAACCCGCAGGTCATCTATGCGGGGACACCGCCGGGGCCGGAAGATGACGGAAGCGTCGCCTACGGAATCCGCGACGGCGCCATGTCAGGCACGTCAAAGACGGCGCTCCTCGAGTGGTCGGTCCCGGAAATCGGCGATAGGCATGACAGGTCGAGATGGTGGGCGTCGAACCCGTCCATGGGATATCTCATCCACGAGTCGACGATCGAGACCGCCGCGGAGAACAACGGCATATCAGACGAGGACTTCGCGAGGGAGTACCTCGGATGGTGGGCGCCAAGACCGGTCTCGTGCGAGATCGCGATCGACGCGGGCGCATGGGAGGAAACCGGCGTGAAGTCCATCGGAGACGTCAAGGGCGTGAAGCAGGCCCTCGGCCTCAAGTTCTCGCCCGACGGCTCGCGCTACGCGCTTGCCGGTGCCGTCATGGACAAGACGGGCTGCATCTACGCCGAGCTCGTGGAAAGCGGGAACACCGGCGGCGGCACGAAGACGCTTGCCGCGACGGTGGCGAAGATGGCCACCAGCTGCGCGTGCTGCTACGTCGACGGGCAAAACGCCGCCGACTCGTTTTGCGGCAACGCCGAGGACGCCAAGGCGCCGAGAAACTACGTCATCCGCGCGAAGACGTCGCACGTGATTGCCGCGGCCGGCATGCTCGTCGACGCGCTCGAGGGCAAGCGGATATTCCACGCAAGCAACGCCAACCAAGCCGAGCTCGACGAGTCGGCGAGGGTCGCGACCAAACGCCAGATCGGGCGAAGCGGCTGGGGCTTCGGTGGAAGCTCGACGGCCATAGAGGCGCTCGCCATGGCGGCGTTCGGAGTCAAGACGTGCAGGCGCAACCCCAACAGAAGGCAGGAGATCCTCTGATGGCCATGCCATACTATTCCAAGCAGGCGGGCGATTCCCGTCCCGACGCGCAATGCGTGCCCAAGAAGAGGCGAGACGACGTCTTCGACGTCTTCGAGACCTGGGATGCGGTGCGCCCCAGGAACGCCGAGCTCAGGAAGTACTACACCCAGCACAACGAACTCGTGAGGATAACGAGCGAAAACGAGGTCGACGACGTCACCGTCGAGGAGGTCGTCGGCTGGGCAAAAGACGCGGTCGACTCGCTTGCCATGCGCTCGATACTGGACGGCTTCGTCTTCGAGGGCGAAGAGGACAAGGAGTTCAACAAGCTCGTCCGCGCAAACGCGCTCGATTCCGTCCTCTACCCGCAGTCGTGCGGGAGCGCGCTCCCGTACGGAGGGGGCTGGTTCACGGTGATGCGCGGAAGGCCCTGGCAGCCGGCGGCGTTCGTCAGGTGCTTTTCCGGCGAGCAGGCAAGCGGCATCTGGGACAAGGACGAGTGCCGGCTCAAGTGCGGGGCGGTGCTCAACGACGTGGATCGCGATGGCCGGGCGAGGAAGTACACGTTTTTCTGGCCAGACGAGGTGATCGTCTTCGAGCGTCACGGCGAGGTCTGGACGCACGAGTCGATGCCGAGCGACATGGGCATCCCGCTGATGGTCCCGATGGTGTTCGAGCCCGATGCCGACAGGCCGCTCGGCCACTCGCGCATCACGCCCGAGATCATGCGGACGATCGACCGGGCGATGCGCCAGCTCAAGAACCTGGACGTCGGCTGCGACTCCTACGTGTGGCCGCAGCGCTGGATGATGGGCGTGGAGCGCAACCTGTTCGAGGAGAAGGACGATGACGGAAACGTCATCAAGGTGAACAAGACCCGCCGCGAGGTCTACAGCGGAAAGATCCTCGCAATGACGAGGGACGTCGACGGAAACGTTCCGCAAGTCGGCGAGTTTTCGCAGGCTGACGTCTCGCCCATCATAAGCGCCTACGAGCAGGCGGCCCAGCAGATAAGCGGAGCCACGCACGTGCCGGTAAACGAGCTCGGGGTGCTCTCGAGCAACTACACGTCATCGGAGGCGCTCCAGGCTTCGACCAAGGCGCTGTGCATGGACGTCGAGCGCATGAACAGGCGAAACGCGCGCACGCTCGAGCAGGTTGCCCTCATGATGATGGCCATCGCCGAGAACAAGCGCATAGACGAGCTCACGGACGCGCAGAGATCCGTCATGGCGAACTTTAGAGACCCGTCTATGCCCACGGCGGCGGCGATGGCGGACGCGAACATGAAGATCGCCTCGATGGACGAGACGTACAAGGGCACCCGCGCGTTCTACAGGCACTGCGGTTGGTCGGAGGCGGAAATCGACCGCTTCTTTGCCGAGCGACGCCAGCAGGGCGCCATCGCATCGCTCAACCAGATAGCGAACGCTATGAAGGAAGGCGAGAAGACGGGCGAGGTGGAATCATGATCGCGCGCGAGCTGTTCGATGCCTACTCGACGGCCCTTCTCACCAACGACGCGATGGCTCGAAAAGAGCTCCTCGAGTTCATCGGATACGTCGGCTTCAATGACTACCCGATGCTGAGGGATTCCCTGCTAGATGGCTGTCCGGCGCTCGTGGCCAAGTACGGCGACCGCGCGGCCCAGGTCGCAATCGAGTTCTACCAGGAACAGCGCGCCGCATCCGGCGTCGAGGAGCCGTATACCCCGACGCTCGTCGCCCAGCCCGATGCCAAGGTCGCCCGCGCAGACGTGCGGCGCTCGATGGGCTCGCTTTACGGCGGGGCCGGCCACGACGCCTTCATGTCCACGATGGCCGGGTACATGACCAAGCGCGTGATGGGGCAGGCCGACGAGCAGCTATGGGACGCTATGGAGCGCGACATGGTCAGGGGAAAGGCCTGCCTGGTACCGCATGCTGGCGCATGCGGATGGTGCGTCCTTATCGCATCTCGCGGATGGGACCTCGACAGGCGTATCGAGAGCATGCGGCACGACAACTGCAAGTGCACGCTCGTCGTCGATTGGGGCGATCCTGCCCTAGCCGGTTACGACGAGATGGACTACTACCGCATCTACCGGGATGCCGACAGCGTCGAGAACCAAAGGAAGTGGGTTTCCGAATGGAACGCGATGAGCGCCGAGGAGAGGCAAAGGTACTCACCGGGTACCTTCACCGACAGGAGGAAGGGCGAGACGAGCACGAAGTCCGGATGGAATAACTACCGTCGAAACCGCGTCATCCAGACCATGAACGAGAACATGGGCATCACGTCGTCTTCGCGCATCAAGTAGCGCGAGGAACCATCAGGCCCGTCGTGCGCGAGAGACAGGCCCGCAAATCCGGAAACGAAGCCGTCACCTGAACAGGGGCGGCTCTTTTCATGCAAGTGCGGTCACCTGAACAGGGGCCGCGAACCGACTTTGCCACCTGAACAGGGGCACCAAGGAGGAAGAAATGTCCGAGGAAAGCAACCAGAGTACCGTGAATCCAGAAGACGGGACCGAGACGCCCGCGGGTATCACGGGCAATCCGCCTGACGGCGCGCAGGAAGAGCCTCCCGCGGGAGCGCCCGGTGGCGATGGAAACGACTGGAAGGCCATCGCCCGCTCCTGGGAGGACAAGGCACGCCGGTACAAGGAAAAGGCCGACAGGCTCGACGAGATCGAGGAAGCCGGCAAGTCCGACCTGCAAAAGGCGACCGAGCGGGCAGACAAAGCGGAATCAGAGCTCGCCAAGCTGCAGGCTACGCACGAGCACGAGACGCTCGTCAACCGAATCGCTGTCGAGAAGGGCGTTCCCGCATCGCTTCTTACGGGAGACGACGAGCAGTCCATCGAGGCGTCTGCGGATGCTCTCATCGCCTGGAACAAGAGCACGCGTCCGGGCTTTCCACAGGACACGGGGGGCAGCTCGAACAAGCAACCCGTCACGGTCGAATCGATCGAATCGATCGACGATCCCGTCGCGCGCGTGAGGGCGCGCGCGGCAAACCAGCATCGATACGGCTAGATATGAGAAAGATATGCCAGCACCAGCAAACCAGATCAAATCGGAAGACATCGACGCGTCCCTGTCGCAGGAGTTCGTGCGCAACTTCAACCACGATGCCGATCGCCTCATGGAGATTCTCGGCCTGTTCGACGTCGAGCGACGCCATGCGGGTCGCGCCCTCTTCATGTACGAGGTCACCGGCGAGCTCAACGACGAGGCGACCGACGAGTCTTCGTCCGGCAGGGCGTACAAGGAAGGCGACCTGGTCGCGCTCTCCAACTTCAAGGTCAACAAGGTCCCCATCGGCGAGCTGAAGGCCTACCCGTACCGCAAGCAGACGACGTACCAGGCGATTTTGGACGATGGCTACGAGGCGGCGGTCATCAAGACCGACAACAGGCTGAGAAGCCAGATCCGAAGCGCCCAGATCGTCGACTTCTTCGAGTTCCTGCAAAAGGGCACGGGAACGGCGTCTGCCAGCGGCCTTCAGTCGGCACTCGCGTTCGCGGACGCGACGCTGCAAGACACCCTGGAGGAAAAGCACGACGAGACGGATTCCAACATCCTGCATTTCGTCAACCGCATGGACGCCGCGGTCTACCTCGCGGGAGCCGAAATCACCATGCAGAGCCTCTTCGGGATGACCTACCTGGAGAACTTCATGGGCGTGTCCCACGTCTTTCTGACCAACAAGATCCCTGCCGGAAAGATCGTCGTCACGCCCGCCGACAACGTCCGTGCCTTCACCGTCGACTTCTCCGAGCTCGCCCGTGGCGGCCTGGTGTACCAGACCGAGGCCAGGGGTCTCATAGGTGTCGCCCACAAGGGTGCCTACGACCACGTGTCTGCCGAGACCAACGTCCTCGTCGGCCTGCAGCTCGTCCCCGAGGTGCTCGACTTCATCGTCATCGCGACGTTCGGCAAGGCGCCTGACAAGGAAGGTGCCGGCGAGAGCACCGGTGGCGAAAGCTCTGGTGGCAAAGACACTGGTGACGAAGGCGCCGGTGGCGGTGTCGATACCCAGGCGCTCGGGCAGGATGCGAACAGCGCGCCCGACACGCCATCCATGGAGTGGACCAAGGCGGAGCTCACCGCGTACTGCGTTGCAAACGACATCGCCATCGACGAGTCCATGACCAAGGCTCAGATCCTCGATGCCATCGCCGGAAACTAGGTGACGCCAATGGCCGAAAGCTACGCGACATCGGACGAGTACCGGAGCCTGACGGGTGACACGTCAACCGCGGATGACCGAGTCACGGCCATGCTCGAGCAGCAATCGGCCAAACTGCGCGCCGAATGCTCCATAGGTGCCAATGACGTCTTGAGCGAAGACCAGGCCACGCTCGCGCGCGGCCTGGTCTGCGACGCGGTCAGAAAGGCGCTCTCGAGCTCGAACGTGCCATGGCTCGAAAGGACGATGGACGGCGTCGAGACGTCAAGCTTCTCCGCAAACGGGTTCCAGCTCTCCGTCGACCTGGCAAACGCATCGGGTGCCGCGTGGTTTGACACCTCGATGCTCAAGGCGCTCAAGAGATCACTCGGTAGCGCGCAGAGGATGGGATGGCTGTGATGGGGGTCGTCGAGACGGTGACCGTGCTCACCAGGCGCAAAGACGGCGAAGACGAGTACGGAGAGCCCGTGTGGGCATTTGAGCGCACCGTCGTCGAAAACGCGCTCGTAAGGCAGCTCGACGGCGAAGAATCGCGTCAGGCCGAAAGGCCCGAGGGCGTAGACGTCGAGTACGTCGTGTGCCTGCCCGACGTCTTGTCACGCTCCGAACTCGACGGCGCGATGATAGCCCTCACGCAGCGCGGGCAGGAAGATGACGATGCCATGCGCGTGCGCCGCGTCGTCCACGTCCCGCAATCCCCCCTCGTCTGGAAGTTCAAGGTGGTCATAGGGAGGTTCGATGGGTGACGTCATATTCGAGCCGAACCTCACCGGCATCCGCGAGGCGCTCAAGCAAGGCGGGGTGCGCGCCGCGCTCGGTCGGCAGGCCGCGTCTATCGCAGGCGAGCTCAACGCCCAGGCACCGGGCTACGGAAGCTCCGTATCCGTTCACCAGACCGTAGCCGTCGGGCGCGTGTTCACGGCGACTTCAGACGCGATGGAAAACGAGGCTCGAAACCACACGATGGAGCCCTACTGCGACAGAAGCTACAGGGGTTAGGAGGTATCCCCATGCCGACGCTTGACGCGGTCGACTACATCAGGAAGCGTATCGCAGACGAGCTCGGCGTGAGGGTGCCCGAAGAGATCGAGCGCCCCAGGCCGAGGGAGTTCGTGTACGTCTGCAGAAACGCCGGGGCGAGGATCGACTCGCTGCGCGATGCCCCGAGGATCGACGTGCATTGCTGGGCGCAGACCTACAGGCGCGCACGGCAGCTCTCGGATGCCGTCTCCGACATCATGCTGTCGCTCAACAGAAACGTGTCAAGCGGCTTTCTATCGTGCGTCGAGACGACCAGGCGCAAGGATCCTGATCCCGATTCAAACCAACCCAGATGGTACGCATCGTACCTGGTCAACACGTTCAGATACAACTGAAAGGAAGAGAAATGCCCCAACTCGACATCGACACCAACAACATCGTGGCCGGCACGTTCCCGGACGAAGGCGGCGTCGCGTACATCTCGTTTGCCGACGAGCCGACCCTTCCCAAGACCGCGAGCGAGGAAATCGCCAAGGACGTCTTCGACTCCCTGGGCGACCTTTCCCCAGACGGCTTCACAGAAATCACCGACCTGTCCTCGAACGACTTCGATGACTGCTGCGGCAGGATCGTGCTCACGGTCGACAACACGAAGAAACGCAAGGTCAAGCTCAAGTTCATCGAAGCCATGCGAGAGGCCGTCCTGAAGTTCGTCTACGGCGTCGATGCGGTGAGCGCAACCGGCGGTGTTCCCGAGAGCGTGACGCTTGACTCGAAGCCCACGAAGGAGCGACCCATCGTCATCGAGCAGCTCTGGACCAACGGCTGGAAGGTCCGCTACGTCCTCGACCGCTTCAAGATCACGAGCTTCGACGAGATTCCGCACAACAGGCAAAACCTGCTCGGCTTCGGCCTCGAGGGCACGTTGCTCGACAACGACGGCGTGCTCGGCCACATCTACTTCGCCAAGCCAGACGTCGCAGCCGGCAACGATGAGGCAAGCGCGCTTTCCTCCGATGCCCCATCCGATTCGTGGACAAAGGAAAGGCTGCTCGAGTGGTGCGCCGCAAACGGCGTCACCGCCGACGAGTCCATGACCAAGGCGCAGATTCTCGATGCCATCTCGCAATCCGCCTAGAGAGGCCACGTCAAGAGAAAACGACCGAATGGACGGGCCCGGCGATTCGCCGGGCCCGTCCATCCTTGCCATGAGAAAAGAGGTTCCGATGAAAAGGGAGATACTCGCGTCTTTGATCGAGAGCGAACTCGACCTTTACGCGAAGACGATCGGCGTCGAGCTTCCCGACGGGATGCCGATATGCGAGAAGGTCGACCGTGTCGAGGAGGCGCGAAACCGCACCGCGGTCGTGAGCGTCTTGGGATTCGACGTTTCCGTTCCCATAAAGAGCCTGCACGACAAGAGGGTCGCCGACAAGGTCAAGAACCTGTCGATACTCTCGGATGACGCGATGGAGACGCTGTTCGTCGACATCGTCGGAGACGATCAGTGGGATGCGATCGTCGAGCACTGCACCGACGATGACGGCGTGGTCGACGTCGATGCCCTCGGCCTGTTCATCGCCAAGGTCCTCGTGGATCCAGAACTAAAAAACTTCTAGAGCTCGCGCGCCTTGAGCGTGGGCGCGTGCGGCTTTTGCGCCATGACTTTCGCGTCTACTACGGCGTCAGATACGAAGACGTCGACGCCCATGAGGCCGTCGACCTCATCAACACGCTCCCCATGGGCTCGCTGTGGCGGGCCGATAACTCGACCGAGGCCGAGTGGAGCGACGAGCGCTACCTGTTCACGAGAATCCAGAACCTCCTGGAGGTCATCGCCCACGGCAGGTACCTGACGGGAGATCCCCAAATCGTCGAGTTCCCGCTTGACCGCGAGACGAGGCTCGCACAGGCGAGGAAGGCCCGCGAGGTGCGCGAGAGGCTCAACAACACCAGATGGAAGGAGGTCGAGCCGGATGGCTGAGGTCGGCACCGCATCGATGACCATCGTCCCGCGCTTCGACAACCTGTCCGCGAGCGTGAAAAAGGCGATATCGCAGGCCGACACGACCGGAGCCGGGCGGCAGCTCGGTGACGGCGTGGAGCGCGGCTTCAAGGGGTCTGGCATCGCCAAGACCGGTGCCATAGCCGGCGTGTTCGCGGCCGCGACGACAGCGGCGATGAGCGCGATAACATCGCACGTCGCAGACGCGACGTCGCGACTCGACACCCTGAAGAACTACCCGCGCGTCATGCAGACGCTCGGGTTTTCGGCAAAGCAGACAGACGAGTCCATAGCGAAGATGGACGACCACCTGCAGGGCCTTCCCACCGCCCTGAACGCCATGTCATCGACGGTGCAGGGCCTGTCCGTCATCACCCGCGACCTCGACAGGGCTACCGACCTGGGACTGGGCATCAACGACATGCTGCTCGCGGGAGGCCAAAGCCAGCAGATCGTGAACGCCGCGGCCGAGCAGTTTCGACAGATCCTCGCCAAGGGCAAGCCCGAGATGCAGGACTGGAAGTCGATCATGCAGGCGGCTCCGGGCCAGCTCGACCAGGTGGCGAGGGCGATGCTCGGAACCGGCGCGACGGCGCAGGACCTCTACGCGTATCTCGGGGGCGGCTCGAAGGACGCCGCTGACCCCGCGCATCTCCAGGAGTTCATCGACACCATCATCAGGCTCGACAAGGAGGGCGGGGCCGGCATCGTCTCGTTCGAGCAGCAGGCCCGTACCGCAACGGGCGGCGTCCAGACCAGCGTCGCGAACCTGCACACGGCCATCACGCGTGGCATCGCCAACGTCATGGATGCCGTCGGCACCGACACGATTGCCGATGCCACGGCGGGAACCAAAGAGATCATCGACGGCCTGTTCGGCGGCATGGCCGGCGCGGCCAGGGTCGCGGTACCGGCCATCAAGGACGTGGTGTCTGCGGTAAAGGAGATGGCGCCAGTAATCGTGACGGCCATGGGCGCGTTTGCCGCCGACAGCGCGGTCGGCAAGGTCATCGACACCGTGTCATCCAAGACGGCGAGGCTCTCCGCAACGTGGAGCTCGGCATCCCGGATCGGCACGGGCCTATCCGAGGTCGCGTTGAACGTCGCCGCGGGGATGAGCGAGGGAAGCAAGGGCCAGGAAAGGATGCTCGGCATCGCGTCCAGGCTCGGGACCCTCACGAAGGGACCCGTCGTCGCCGGGTTGACCCTGACCGCCACGGCCGTCGCCGGGGTTGCCTACGCCTGCTACAGCGCATACGAGCACGAAAGGAAGCTCGACGTCGCCGTACGCAGCCTTTCCGAGGCGACAAGCGACACGGCCTCCCTCGTGGGATACTCGGGCACCCTGGACGGGGTCGGAGCCAGCGCATCGGCATCCGCGATGAGCGCGGGCCAGCTTGCCGAGTCGATGAGCTCCCATGCCGAGAAGATGAAGCAGAACACGGCCGAGGCCGAGAAGAACCTCGCGACGCTCAACACCGCGCAAAACATCATCAACGAGTACGCGGGAAGGACCAACCTCGCGGCCGACGAGCAAGGCCGCCTGCAGTGGGCGCTGCAGCAGGTAAACGACGAGTTCGGGCTTTCCATCAGCGCGGCTGACGTCATGGCGAACTCCTACACAGACGCCTCCGGTGCCGCCGTGACGCTCACCGACTCCATAAACGAGCTCATAGAGAAGAAGAAGGACGAGATAAAGCTCGATGCCATGTCCTCGAACCTGTCTGAGGCCTACGCCGCGGAATCCGATGCGCTGGTTTCCTACGAAGCCGCGGTGAAGAGGGCGGCTGCCGCGAAGGCCGACCTCGACGCGGCTAGCGGATCCGACAGGGAGGCCGAGTTCGCCCAGAAGTACCGGGACGCGAACAGGGAGGTCGAAGAGACATCGAGGCTCCTGGGCGAGGCAAAAGACAAGTCCTCTGCCCTCGAGGCCCAGTTCGGCCTTGCCATCGTATCGCAAAGCGATGCCGCAAAGCAGATGGCCGACACCATCAGGTCGCTTGGAGACGCCGGCATCGAGAACGTCGACTACCTGGCGGCAAAGCTCGTCGAGGCGGGCGTCTCGACGCAGACGATGGCCGAGATGGGAGCCGCCGGATTCTCGACGCTCGCCGCGTCATGCGATGGCAACGTCAACGCGATGCTCATCGCGCTCACGAGCGTCGACTCGTTCGTCATCGGCGACAAGACCTTTGCCGTGACCGATGACGGCAGCGTGTACCTTGGCGAGCAACGGCTGGGAGACCTCAACAGCTTCCAGATCGGGGACAAGCGCTACTGGGTCGACGACTCCGGTTCGATTGTGACCGAGGAGGGCAAGGTAGCGACGCTCCACGGGCAGGTCACGCAGCTTCCCGACGGGAAGTACACGATCACGGGTACGGAAGACGGCACCGCCTCCAGGGTGGCGAGCCGCATCGCGGACTTCGCCGGAAAGACCTTCAGCTACTTCATCAACGGCATCGCGCCCAAGGCGACCGGCGGCCTTGCCATGAGCCTCCATGCCGCCGGAATCCAGAGGCTGCGCCTCGACGGCCCCGGCACGTACGTCACCAACGGCCCGACCGACATCGGTACGGATCGCTACGGCATCATGCACATCGCAGGTGAGGACGGGACTGAGATCATCCAGAGGCACGCCGATGGAACGACGAGCGTGTTTCCCATCGAGAACAGGCAGTACATGAATCCGCTGGCAAACACGGTCGCCGAGATGATAGGTGCCGCCGGCGGCACAACGATCATCAACAACAACAACAACATCACCGTCAACGCATCCAACGCATCGGATGGCTACAAGCTCGGCCGGGAACTCGATAGGTACCTGAAGATGCAGCGCATGAAGGAAGGTAGCCGATGAGCTCCAACTACGTCACAGAGCTTCTCCCGCCCACGGTATCGACCACGAAGTCGGGCGGCAACATCGTGCTCGAGATCTCCGGCTCCTGGAGGACGACCTACGATGGCGGGGAAGCCTACAAGCACATGGACTGCTGCTGGGACGCGAGCTACACCAGACGTCCCTACGACCAGATCGCGTCGCACAGCGGCGAGGGCGAGATGGAATCAGACAAGCTGCTGTTGAACCGGCTGAACTACTACCCGAGGTCCGGAGAGTACCTGAACGGGGTTCGATACCGCGTTCGCGGAGTGTTCGAGGGCAAGGGCAGGTGGACTGACTTTTGGCACTCGCCGGCGGTGAGGATAGCCCAGCCGCCCGCACCAAAGGTCACGATCGAGCCTGCGAGCGATGGCTCTAAACACGAGGTGAAGGTAAAGGTCGAGCCGGGTGCCTATGATGACCCGAGAACCGTCTACGAGCACTACGACTTCGAGGTCCAGGTGCGATGGATGGGGACCGGGACCAGAACCGTCGACCGGACGAGATATTCCGAGCCGCTTGCCTCGTCCTTCGAGGAGAGCTTCGACATAAGCACGGCCGAGGCAGGCCTCGCAGAAGGCGAGTACGTCTTGTTCGAGGTCTCCGCCTGGGCACGCGGCCTAGGCGGCAGAAGCAACCGATCGCATGAGACGTACGTCTTCGCCCAGCCACCCGTTCCGGTCATCGAGGGCGTGTCGACGCAGGGAGACCGGTCAACCGGCATCGTGTGCGTGCGCATCGACACGAGAGACTCCGCGTTCGCGCCGGTCGACTCCGTGACGCTCGAGAGGGCAAAGTCGACGGCGCAAAGCGTCGCCGAGCTGCTGTACATGGATGACGTCACGTGGACGCAGGTAAAGGCAACCGACGGAGGAGACTGCACCGGCCTGACCGACAACCTGGCAGACGCATATCCCACGTTCGGCGAGCGAACGTACTATCGCGTGAAGTCGACGCATGGAATCTACTCGCGCTACTCGCATCCCGTCGACATGGGCATCTACCATCCGCTGCCGACCTACGAGCCTGGCTGCGCCTACATCTTCAACTCGGAGCTCGGAGATGACGGCAAAAGCGCCGCCATCGACGTCGCATGGCAACCAGATGCGACCATAGGGGCCATCACCGAGACACAGCGCAAGGCCTACAAGGGCGTGACGCGCCTGTCGTGGAGCGACTTCGAGCACGCGTGGTTTTCTACGGGCGGCCTGTCGAAGTTCGACTTCTCCTGGGCCGAAAACACTGACAATCCCATCGTCAACCCGCCGTCACCGGGCTACACGAACAAGGGAAGGGTCTGGATAACGGGCCTCGAGGAGGGAAAGCGCGTGTTCGTGCGCGCGCAGCGCGTCCTCAAGGGTTCAGGTGGCGACGAAATCGAGGGCGAGCTGTCGAACAAGATAGCCCTAACGCCTGTCTCAACGCCGTCATCCGTCACGGCCCAGGCGCCCAAGTACGTCGCGAGGGGATCATCGATCATGGTGTCATGGTCCTACCAAAGCGAAGCTCGGCAACTTGCCTGGGCGCTCGTCGACGTCGACACGGGCGATATCGTGGGCGCGGGTTCCGGTTCGGAGACGTCATGCCCGATTCCGGCTGCTCGCCTGGCGAGCAGGGCCATGATCAGGATCTGCGTGATGATGACAACCGGTGGCAACTGGGTGAGAAGCGACGCGGTGTCCACGAGGATCGTCGATGCCCCGAACGTCGAGGCGCTCGTGCTTTCGCGCATCTCGTCGATGCCGTTTTGCATCATAGCGGGCTCTTCGGAATCCGCGGTCGTGGACGTGACGATAACGTCAAGGGGCATCGTCTACGAGCGCCCCGAGGGAACGGTCGAGCAGCATGCCGGAGACATCGTGTGGGCGGGTACCGGTTCGGGGGCCATCGTCGTAAGCGATGCCAACCTCGTCAACGGTTGCACCTACGACGTGGTCGCCAAGGCGACCGATGCCGAGACAGGCCTTTCCACCGAGACGGTTGCGGCATCGTTCACGGTTGGCTGGATCCACCTCGCATCGCTTCCGGTCGCGTCTGTCGTCGTGGACGAGCATGCGCTTTCCGCAACGGTCAACATCGCCGCATCCGAAGGCTCATCGCCTGATGACGTCTTCGACGTGTACCGCTCGACGCCGGATGGCCATGCGCTGATCGCTTCGGGCGTCGCGTCTGGATGCTCGGTCACCGACCGGTTTGCCCCCTTTGCCTTCGATGGATCCGGCGTTTCGACCTCGTATCGCGTGTGCTGCAGGACGAAAGAAGGCGACATGCTGTGGGTGGACGT
Source organism: uncultured Coriobacteriia bacterium (assembly GCA_949879855.1). Lineage (GTDB taxonomy): Bacteria > Actinomycetota > Coriobacteriia > Coriobacteriales > QAMH01 > QAMH01. The sequence continues at coordinate 14,732 of CATLBX010000001.1, read as the reverse complement.
GCCCTACAGGCTCGATGGAATGGAGCTCGTGTGTGACTTCGGCAACAGCCGCGTGGGACTGCCGTACAACATCGACTCGCAGGAGGACATCGCCAAGCGATTCGAGCGCCACAGCCACCTGAACGGTAACACGCACGGAGCGTGGGCACGCGGCGTCGATCGCGACACGTCGATATCAACTGACGTCGTGAAGGTCGAGCAGGCCGACAAGCAGCGTCTCGTGCGCAAGCTTGCCCGGCACGACGGCCCGGTATTCGTTCGCCTGCCGAACGGAGTCGCCTTCGAGGCCAACGTGAACGTCCACATGGCGCAAGCGCGAAACTCGGCTGCCGTCGCGGTATCGCTCGATTGCGCCGAGGTTGACCTGACGGACGCCTTCAAGCCGGGTGCGCGCGACATCGGGGGTGCATAAGACGTGGCGATTGAGTTCAGGGTGTCTAGGATAGATTGCGATACCTGGGCGCCGGGAGAAGAGCTGTCGGGCGTGAAATCGATATCGGTATCCAGATCCGACAATCGTGACGGAACCACACCGCTGATGGACAGCGGTTCCATCGAGGTGGAGGGCACCATCGAGGAGGGTTACTACCAAATCGACAAGCTCGAGACGGGACATCCAGTCGAACCCATCGCGACGTTGCTGATCGTTCCCGACGTCGACGAGTTCTCGCACGGGCAGTGGGACGCGGCGACCATCGCGAAAAGCGTCCTGACCCCGGCAGCTGACAGGAAGTTCGACAACGGAGCCTGCGTCCACAAGGGCCAAGACGGCGCATCGTGGATTGCCGAGAAGCTGCGAGAGACCGTCAAGGCCCCCGTCGTCGTGGACGGCAGCTTCACGCTCGACCGCCATTACGTGTTCAACTTAGGCGAGACGTACCTCGATGGCTGCTGGAAGGTGCTTTCGGCTGCCGGCTGGTGCCTGCAGATATCCGAGCGCGGCGTCGTGAGGGTGATGCCGGTTCCGAGCACGCCGTCGGTGGTCTACGACTCGTCTGCCGTGAGGGATCAAATCGGCCATTCGATTCCCATAGATGACGTGTATAACGTCGTGCGCGTGTGGGATGGCGAGAACGTTGCCGAGGCGATAAACGATGATCCGGACAGTCCCACATCGATTAGGAATCGAAATGGCCGGCGCATCGAATACACGGAGGAGAGCCCGGCTCTCGTCGATGGCGAGACGCTTGACGATTACGCAAACCGAAAGCTCGACGAGTTTTCGGCCATCTACGAGACCTACGAGATCGAGCGTGACTGGATTGCCGGCACGCTCCCGTATACGTGTGCCCGCGTCTACCTGCCCGAGGCGCAGACGCAATGCGTATGCAGCGTCATGCGACAGGAAATCGAGTGCAAGACCGGGATAAGCGTCAGGGAAACAGTCGGAAGGAGGGCCGATGGCAAACGTGTTTGAGAGCATCGCCAGGCAGATTGCCGGCCTGGTCTCCGTCAGGCAATCCCAGGTCGAGACGAGTGGAACGGTTACGAGAATCGATGACGAGGGAACGGTCTGGGTTCGTCTGCCTGGATCAAGCGAGGAGACGCCGTGCACGAGAAGGACCGTCGAAGCCAATCCCGGCCAAAGCGTCAACGTGCGCGTCAAAGATGGCATTGCGTCTATCATGGGCAACTTCAGCAATCCCGCGACAGACGATTCCGCCGCGCGAAGGGCCCTTGGCAGCGCGGCCGCCGCAGGCGAGATTGGTGTCATCGCGCTCGGAACAGCACGGGACGCCAAAGGATTCATCAACACGTACATGGCCGTCGACGAAGACGGCTTCTGGGTGGGAAACAGATACGGCGACTTCAGGATACTCGAGGCACCGGGAGCATCGGATGGATTTCCCGAACCCGGTATATACGTAGTCGATGGCAACGGCAATATCGTATCGAAGTTCGGTGAGGACGTTAGGCTGGCGCCCGGCGACATGATTATCGCTATTACCCCAGATGGGTTTTTCGTTGAGTTTGCCGAACATCCCGAAATGGGTCTTGTTATAGAGAAGCTAGACGATTACCTGGGCGTAAGTGACGTGCCCTACCTGAGATGGACGGGACCGGCGTATCTAAACGGCAACATCAGGTTCGGCGGAAACGCGATTTTTTCGGAAGATGATGACGCGACCGTCGGGATTGACGCCCAGATTGCAAGCTCGGGAAGCATGGAGCTCGCGAGACGCGGCCCCGTCGCCTCGGCAAAGATAGAGGCGCATGCTATGCGCCAGGCGAGTGCGGAGGCACGCATCGACCTCCCGTACGGGTACAAACCCGTGCATGACGTCCATACCGCGAGCGGGATCGTGATCACGACTGACGGGGTGCTCGTCATTCCCGCGTCGCTGAGAAACGGCAAGGATTTCATCGAGACGATCATGTGGTGCTGCAAGAACTACACGGGCGTTCTCGACTAGCGAAAGAACATGAAGAATCGACAAAGGAGCGCAAATGGCAGTCACTTTCGAATCTGCTGATTACAACGATTTCGACCCGGATACGCTGTTGCCGGGGCAGGCGGCGGTTTTCAGCGCAAACGACCCGACATCCCCAGACGGAAAGGGCCTCAACGTCGCGTTCGACAAGGGAAACGTGAAGCGTCTTCTCACCTATGATGATCTCGCGAGCCTGGGCGTGTGGGCGCAGCATTTCTGCGCATCAGGCGAATACGACGCATCGACTGGCAAGCCGACAATCGCGAACCCATCGACAAGTTGCATCTATTTCGTGCCCGTCGGTGACGGCGTGTGGACGAAATGGATTTACCAGGGCGGTTCATGGGTCAAGATTGGCTCTACCGATGACATCACGTTGGTCACGACCGGCATGATCGAGGACGGCGCGGTGACAGATGCGAAGCTTTCTCAACCCCTCCGGGATTCCTTGTCCCAATCGCCATTCAAAACATCGAATTTTGTTGACGATCTTGACTTGCATACCATCGGGCTATCCGCATTCAAGAGTGATTGCAAGCACCTTCCTGTTGCGGGACAGTACGGCGTCTGCCTTGCTCTTAACATGTCAACATCATGGGTTTGGCAGATCGCACTCATGACAGAGACTGGTGGCATGTACATTCGCCGCAGGATCAATACAAAGCCGTGGAGCGACTGGGTTCAGCTTTGAGGCATTCCTTGTCCCAGATGCAGTGGGGAGTGTACACGTTTAGCGAAGCTGTGCCGAATGGAACTTTGGCCGAAGTCGTGACTTTTGACCGTCCTTTTAATCAGCTAATCGCCTTCATTCCCTACATCGTTGATGGTCGCGGGGTGAGTCAGTATCTAACTGCTCATGCATACGGCGTGAGTGCGACGAAATGTGGAATCATCTTATCGAACAGGTCTACGACAGCGATAGAAAACGTCTACGTGCATTGGCTGGCAATCGGCAAATGATTCCTTGTCCCGCAGCGTCTCTCTCGAGTCTCCTTCCGATATCTTTTTGTCAATTGCCGAAGCCCGCATCTTTGCGAGAAAAGATGGTTCAGTGGGACTGACCGTCGTATTGTCGGACGGCAGATGGGGATCATCTGCGCTCTTCTCCGATGACAGGATTAAATCGTAGGGCATTCCTTGTCCCGATTATCCGAAACACCGAGAGCCGTAGATCTCAACAACGTGGATGCAATGGTCATCGTCTGCGTCGCTGAAACCCTCAATAAGCCGAGCAATGTCGCCGACTACGGTCTCTGTCTGCAACTGTCATCTCCGATGGGAGGAGGATGGCAAAGGCAGGTCTACTTTCCCAACTGGGGATCGAATGTATGCACGCGCAACAGATCGGGAAACGCATGGAGCGAATGGGTCACTTTCTCCCCCTCGTAGCATTCCTTGTCCCAGATACAGATAGATGACGAGATAACGAATGTTCGGATTTACAAATCGAGCGCAGGGTTGCCAGTGATAGGTTTCGTACTCAAGGGAGTTGGCTACAAGGAGATTTACTGCTTGGACTCGACAAGCGAAGTTGTGTGGCATTGACATTCCTTGTCCCGCAAAGCCAGAATGCAAAGCAACGCGATAGACGCAAGCATCGGCATGGGTATGTCATCACACTTAATGCAAGTAACAGCAACGGGCGAAACCGAAAGCTACGCTTTTATCATTACGAAAGACAGAATGCAGGTACACGACAGCGTTGCAGGCAAGGTAATCGGCTATGTAAATCTAGCAAAGTGATTCCTTGTCCCGCATCTCTTACAGGGATGACGGCTTGGGTATAGCGTCGGTCAGGTTCACCGCCAAAGACGACGGCACACCCTTCATCAGGCTTACGTCGAAGACTGGTGAACATGCTGATTTCTTTCCTGGGTGATTCCTTGTCCCGATACACAACGAAGACGGTTACCTATGCCAGCATAACGATACCCGACAGCGGCGCATTGGCGTTCTCTAGCATGGGTGGAATCACAGCCGAGGAAGCACGCAGGATAGCGTTTAGCTCGATAGTCACATACAATTCCATGTCGCCGAAAGTGCCATTCGCGCTGTTTGCCAGGGGCGTTTTTGGCGCTCCCGGAACCGTGATCAATGGCTTGCAGGTCATACATGTCATGACAGGCAGTTGATATTCCTTGTCCCAAACTCCTCGATTTGGCTCTGAGAAGCAGACGAGCGGCGAGTTTTACGCGTGGGAAGATTTTTCCATCGGCAGCGAGACTATGAGGGTCGGGTTTCACACCGTGCAAGGGATGCTCATATATACGAGGCAGGGCACCGGAGAATGGGTCTCTCGCTTCCCAAAGTGATTCCTTGTCCCGTGCGTCGGAAACTCACGGCACCTGGTACTCTGACGGTGAAGCAGGAATCACGAAAGAATATAAAACCCCTGACGGTCATATCATTACAATTAAAGTTCGCACGATGCAATCGATGCCAGCTTTTGAAGTAATTCTCGATGGAGAAATAAAGCGGCAGCTAAGGTGATTCCTTGTCCCGAAGCGCGTTGCAGGCCGCGGGACAAAATGACAGGATCTACTATTGGGTTCAACAGAGCACGAAGCGAATATACTGGTATACGGACTACTCACGCGTCAATTTGATAGGCTACACACAGCTTGCCTAGCTCGTGCTGTCCGTCCACAAGAGTCTACCGTCTTTCATGATGTTCACTCGCCGCCACACGCCTCCTGGGGCCGTGAGCATGATCGTGATGTAGCCGCTTCCGTCGCTCCATATGTTGATTTTCTCGCCGTGAGGTGAGCTAACCAAGCCTTGGGACAAGGAATGCCCTACGCGGCTTTTGACACTGACTCCGCTGGTGCGAGCGGCAACACGATACCCTTGTACATCTCGGAGCACGTCTTGCCGAGGATGCTTCTTGCCATGCGCCGCTTTGCCTTTCGCGCGGTTGCGGCAGTGAGCGCGTAGTAGTAACGGTACGTCGTCTGGATGTCCGAGTGCCCCATCATCGCCGACACCGTCTCGATGGGCACACCAGACTGCGCGGCGATGGTTCCCCAGGTATGCCGTAAGTTCTTCATCGTTATCTTCGGTAACCTATGAACCTTTATCCACCGCTGGATGCGGTATGCGATCTGCGATGGCTTGAGGTCCCCGATGATTCTCCCGCGCGGCCGTCCTCGCTGCACCCAGATCTGGTGCAGGCGGTCGAGCGCCCACGGAGAAAGATAGCCGTCGCGCTCGCCCTTTGCCGTCTTCGTCGGCCATTCGCGCACGCCGTCTGACGCCTGCTGCAGCGTCGAGGCGATCGGCACGTGGCCCGTGCGCCAGTTGATCCACTCCCAGCGCATGACGTAGCACTCCCCCGGACGCGTTCCCAGGTCGGCCTCGATGATCAGCGTCGGCTCCTGCTCGCATCCGACGAATCCGCGGATGAGCCTCTTCAGGCGCCGGGGCGTGAGCACTTCTGGCTTGTAGGCGGGCTTTCGCGGTTTCTCGATGCCCAATGTCGGGTCGGCCACGAACAGGCCCCACTTGCTCATGGCCCAGCGGATGATTTGGCGCAGGCACTTGTAGGCTTTCCAGGCACCTCCTGGGCCGGCCTTTGTGCCGGCAAGACGCTCGACCCAGTCCTGTACGTCGTCCCTGCCTATCTGAGAGATCGCCATATCGCCCCATTGCGGGATGACGTAGAGCCCGATGCTGCTCTCGTAGCCATCGACGGTGTTGGTGCGCCTGCGCTTGCGCTTCTCGGGCAAGTAGTGGTCGGTCGTTATTTGTTCAACCGTGAGTTTCATTGCGTCCATTTCGCATCTCCATTCGCATAGGCAATTTCCGCCTGGCTGTCTGGGCGGTTTTGCATAGCAAACCACGAAGGAAAGGAAGAAGACATGTTCGGATTCGAGATACCGTGGCATCCCATAGCGATTGCCACGGTGATGATGGTGCTCGACATCATCAGTGGAGTCGCCGCGGCGGCAAAGGACAGGGACATCAACAGCGTCAAGTTGCGCGAGGGCCTGTGGCACAAGGCGGGGTACTTCGGTCTCATAGCCCTGGCCGCCGCCTACGAGGTCGCGACCGTCTACATCAACTTCGAGGTGGCAGAGCTCGGCATCGGCATGACGGCGCCCGAGATTCCGGCGGTCACCGCCGTGTGCGCGTTCATCGTCCTCACGGAGATCGTCAGCATCGTCGAGAACCTCTGCGTGCTCAATCCTGACATCGCGAAGCTTCCGGTCATCAGGACGCTTGCCAAGCGCGATGACGCGATGAGCTCCGAAGCGATTGCCAAGGGCACTGAGGTTGGTGATCTACCATGCGAGTGATTGACGCGAACTTGCCGTTTGGCTCGCTGTCTCGCAGGAGCGCGACGAATCGGATCATCGTCCACCACGCCGAGGCATCTACCGCGTCGCCCGAGGACATCCAGCGCTGGCACGTCGAGGGCAGGGGATGGGCCGGAGCGGGTTACCACTTCCTCGTGCGCAAGGACGGCACCGTCTACTCGATGCGACCCGAATGGGCAATCGGAGCGCACGCCGAGGGCAGTAACTACGACAGCATCGGAATCTGCTTCGAGGGCGACTACATGCGCGAAAAGATGCCGCAGACGCAAATCTTGGCTGGACGAGACCTCATAACGATGCTCAAGGCCAAGTACGGCATCGAGACCGTTCTGAGGCATAAGGACGTGCTCGATACCAACTGTCCGGGCGATAACTTCCCGTTCGAGGAAGTTGTTGGCCTATATCCCAACACCGAGAAGGAGGGCGACTTGATACGCATAGACATTCCCACCGGAACCTACCCGGTTTACCGCGCCTACCGCGCAGACACCGACGACCATTTCTTGACTGCATCGGAGGCAGAATACGAGGCGCTTCCTGAGAACTACAGTCGGGAGGGCGTGGCATTCATGGGGGCAGACAGAGGCAGTGTCGTGTACCGTCTCTACAATCCAAACGCTGGCCAGCACCATTACACGGTGAACTACGACGAGGCCAGCAACCTCGTCAAGGCAGGATGGACTGCCGAGACCGTCACATTCGCCGACATGCGTTATGGCAAACCCGTCTACCGCGTCTACAACCCGAACACGGGGGCGCATCACTTCACGGCTGACGAGTCCGAGTGGTCCGCGCTCGTAGACGCAGGATGGACCAATGAGGGAATCGCATGGCAAGCCGCTGACTAACTTATACGAATCGCGAAATCGTATAAGTTAGGGCGTCTCGTCGCTGCTCTACTTTGTCTTGCAGACAAGATAGCGGGGCGCCTAAAGGCGCCCCGCTTTTTGCATAAAAAGTCACGAGTTGAGTTATTTGGTGCCAATTTTGTGCCAGCAACAAAAAAGGCCAGAGACGATAGCCTCTGGCCTGCGCGTTTCATGGTGGGGCATAAGGGATTCGAACCCCTGACGTACTGATTCGTAGTCAGTCCCTCTATCCAGCTGAGGTAATGCCCCGATGAAGCCTGAACATAATACCACCGCAGCCGAGCATGTCAAATGTCATTTCGACCGAGCAACCGCAGGACCCCTTGTCATCCCGACCGAAAATGCGTTGCTGGCAAGGATTAGGGGTTTGTGACCCATAGACTGACATGAAAGCAGTTCTTGTGACCCATATTTGGCAAGAATGAGCACGTTGTGGCCCGCATGATGGGTCATAACGTGGCCGTTTTTGCCAACAGGGCATGTGAGATGTGTCACAACTGGTGGGTTTTTGCCGCTCTCCATCGTTTTGCCTATCACGCTCGGAATGATAGGGGGTGTCGCGGTCAAGATCGAGATTTCTCGACTTCGCTCACTGCGTTCGCTTCGCTCGAAATGACAGAATGGGACCGTCCCTTTGCCGCATGCCCCTCACATGACATGACGTGCTATGATTCCGCAATACGTGTGAACACAATCGGAGGTCAACCATGTGCGCAAACGGCGTGAACACCCAGCAACTCAAGGATACGGTCAACCAGATTGACGAGACGGTCGCCCTCACGAGGCGCTGGACGCACCGCATGTACCACCTCGCGTCCGACGGCCAGATGGAGCGCACTGCCATGCAGCTCCAGAAGATCCAGATGGAGCTCGACAACGTGCGCGAGATGCTCACCGAGGCGCAAGACGCCATCGAGCGTGACGACGCCGATACGGGCGTGACCGTCACCGCCGTCTAGTCCTTCCCATGACGCAGGCTCAGGACACCACGCTCGTCGTGCTCGCGAGCTTGCCCGTCGACGTGCGGGTGGCCTCTGCCTTGCAGTCCGCCGCCCGGGCGCTTGGCTACGCGGATGGTTGCGCCATCGTGCAGCTTGCCGACGTGGACGAGCCCAGGCACTTCGTCTTCGAGACCGACCCCTGGGCGGTCATCGCCATTGACGATGCCTCCATTGATGCCCTGCGCACGGCTTTCGCCCTTGACGCGCAGGCTTTCTCCCCGGACGTGCCCGCGCGCGTCACGGGCTACACGCTTGTCGCAGTGCCCGGCTTTGCCACGTGCCTTGACGATTCGGAGGCCAAGCGCGTCGCGTGGGTCCGCATGCAAGCGGCCGCTCATCCGGGCAATCCGCTCGACTAGCCCGAACGCGCTGTGTTTCACCACCCGTCGTTTGTGCTATCATTCCGATTTGCGTCGAATTGGCACGGAGAGCTGGCCGAGTTGGCTGAAGGCGCTCGCCTGCTAAGCGAGTATAGGGTTAGATAGCCCTATCTGGGGTTCGAATCCCCAGCTCTCCGCCAGACGCTTTTTTGTCGTCCAGAAGAAAGGAACTCTGTGAAACCCCGACCTCACAGTAGTTAGCCTTTCCGGACCTCCTCTAGGCGGCCCGGTGGGGCCGTCGTTTCGCCACGCATAGCATCATCGCGCGGGTCGCACCCGCATCGTCTTTTCGCGTGGCGCACAGGTATGAATAGAGGAGTCCACCTGCATGATCTACCTGCGTCAGATTCTCAAGCAGCCCGTCTTCGACAAGGACGGCGAGCAGATCGGTGCCATCAGCGATTTGGCCATCGCCACGGGCGAGGTCTTCCCCCGCGTCACCTCGTTGGCCTTCATCGGCCCACGCAAGACCCCGTTCATGATCTCCTGGCGCAAATATGTGGATAGCTACGACGGCACCTGCGTACGTCTCAACGTCTCCTCCTCTGACATTCGTTTCTCCTACCTGCAACCGGACGAGGTGCTGCTCGCCCGCGACCTGCTCGACAAGCAGATTGTCGACACGCAGGGCATGAAGGTCGTGCGCGTCAATGACCTCAAGCTTTCCGACAGCCCGGCGGGGCTGCGCCTGCTCGGCGCCGAGACAGGCGTCCGCGGGTTGCTCTTCGGCATATCCCCGCATCTCGAGAAGGCGGTAAACGCCGTTGCCACCGCCTTTGGCCACCCGCTCAAGGAACGCCTCATCGCGTGGAACTACATGGAGCTCATCGAGCGCGATATGTCGCAGATCAAGCTCTCGGTGAGCCACAAGCGCCTGCATGACATGCATCCGGCCGACGTCGCCGACATCATCGAGCAGCTTGAGCCGCAGCATCGTCAGGCGGTCTTCGACAAACTCGATGCCGGCCAGGCGGCAGACGCGGTGGCCGAGCTCGAGGACGAGTTCCAGGCCGATGTCATCGAGGACATGACCACAACCCGTGGCGCCGCCGTCCTCAACGAGATGGATCCGGACGACGCCGCGGACATCATCGGCGACCTGCCCTACGACAAGGCCGAGAAACTCCTGCGTCTCATGGGCGTCGAGGAGTCGGCCTCGGTGCGCTCGCTGCTCGGCTACAAGGAGGAGTCGGCCGGTGGCATCATGACCACCGACTTCCTCACGGTCAACGATGACCTGACCGTGGCGGACGCGGTCGAGGCCATACGCCAGATGGACGAGAACCAGGAGAGCATTCACTATCTCTACCTCGTGTCCGACAACGACGTGCTCACGGGTGTGCTCAGCCTGCGCACCCTCGTCATCGCCAAGCCCGACACACCGCTCGACGAGATCAGCACCAAGGAGCTCATCACCGTGCATCCCGATCTTGACCAGGAGGAATGCGCGCAGATGATCGCCAAGTACGACCTGCTCGCTCTTCCCGTCGTCGACGAGCAGGGCGTCATCCTGGGCGTGGTCACCATCGACGACGCCATGGACGTCATGGAGGAGGAGCACGAGGAGGACCTGCAGCAGCGTTCCATCTCGAGCCCGTGGGTCATCGGCATCATCGTCGCGCTGCTCATCGTCATCGGCGTGCTCATCTTCATGCTCAACAGCTAGGGTGGTGCCGTGACGTAGGAGAGGCTGACAGAGCTCAGGGATTCGCAGCAGGGCATGGTTGCCCCGCGCTAGTGGAACCGCGTCCTCATCGTGCTCGCGGCGCTCGGCCCCGGCGTGGTCGCCGCCATGGCGGGCAACGACGCCGGCGGTATCTCGACGTATTCGACCATCGGCGCCAAGTTCGGCTACGGGACCCTGTGGATTATACCCATCATGATGGTGATGCTCGCCATCGTGCAGGAGGGCGCCTCGCGCATGGGCGCGGTGACGGGCAAGGGCCTCGCATCGCTCATCCGCGAGCAGTTTGGCGTGCGCCTGACCGCGTTGGCCATGATCGCCGTGCTCATCGAGAGCGGTGCCGCCACGCTTTCGGAGTTCGCGGGCATCGCCGCCGGCATGGAGCTTTTCGGCGTGAGCAAGTACGTCGCGGTTCCCGTTGCCGGTGTCGTGGTGTGGTTGTTGGTCATGGGAGGCAGCTACAAGCGCGTCGAGAAGGTGTTCCTCGCCATCAGCTGCGTGTTCGTGACCTATATCGTCGCGGCGTTCCTCGCGCAGCCCAACTGGGGCGAGGTGGGCCTGTCCCTCGTGATTCCCCACTTCGAGAACAATCCCAGCTTCATCAGCCTTGTGATTGCCACCGTGGGCACCACCATCGCGCCCTGGATGATCTTCCTCACGCAGAACAACGTCGTGGACAAGGGCGTCACACCCGACGAGCTTCCCCTCGAGCGCATCGATGCCATCGGCGGCGCGATCGTCGCGTGCGCCGTCGCGGGCTTCATCATCATCACGACGGGCACCGTTCTGTATCCGCAGGGAATTGCCGTGGATAGCGCGGCCGCCGCCGCAACGGCGCTCACCCCCATTGCCGGGCAATACGCCACGATTCTCTTCGGCGTCGGCCTCGTCGCGGCGAGCTTCTTGGCCGCCTGCGTCGTCCCGCTCGTGGCCTCGAGTGCCATCTGCGAGGCGTTCGGCTGGGAGCGCGGCGTGGACCGGGGCTGGAACGACGCCCCCGCGTTTCGCGGCATCTATACCGCCATGATCGTCATCGGCGTCGTGGTGACGCTCATCCCCGACGTGAGCCTCATCAGCATCATGCTCATCGCGCAGTTCGTGAGCGGTGTGCTGCTGCCCGTGCTGCTCGTCTTCATGGTGCTCATCCTCTCCGACCGCCACGTCATGCGCGCGTATACCAACCGCCGTCTGCTCACCGTGCTCATCTGGGTGCTCATCGTGGTAGTGTTCGTGCTGACGATAGGCTGTCTGGTCATGACCGTGCTCGGCTTTTGAGGTGAGAGATGCGCTGCTGGGAAGATAGGGGTTGCCACGGGGCGATGTCGAAGGACTGCCCGCACGACGCCACGGGCATCTGCCCGCGCGACTGCATCAACACGATCTGCGATTGCGGCTGGTACGAGCGCGCCGGCGCCATGGAAATGCTCGACGCCTACGACGTGGACTTCAGCGTTGCCCGCAAGGAGAACTGCCACAACTGCCGCTTCTTCCTCGCCCGCGCCCCGAAGATCGGGTGAGGAGCTTTAATGAGACAAATACACAGGGTATTTGTCTCATTTGCTGACGGTCATGAGGTCCCGATTCCTTGTCATTTTAGCTGGCCGTTCCGTTCAAAATGGCATGACCTTCATCTGCCGTCTGCCAGACGTTGCCTCGTAACCGTTGACTATGCTCGGGGGGGGGGGCGACAATCACTGCATGTCTTCTCTCTAGGGAAAGGAACGGCAGATGAAGCAAAACTCTCTCACCACATCCATAAGGAGCGTATTGGCCATCGCGCTTTCCCTCGTGCTCGTGTGTACGATGGTGCTCGTGGCGCCGCAGGGTTATGCGGAGGAGGCGCCTGACCTGCACAAGTACCAGAAGGTCGAGTACGCGATGCCCGATGCTGACACCGTCTTCAGCCTGCGCAAGCCCTCCATGTTCGATGGCTACAAGTATTACTACACGCCCGTCGCAGAAGAGCGCGACATGTACGTGAGCCTCGGTTGGGAATATGTGGGCGAGGTCGAGTCGAGCACCGAGCTTTTCTACAATGTATACAATCCTCGGGATGGAGCGTTTAACTTCTCATCATCACCCGAGGAGCGCGATTTATTGGTGCAGCAAGGATGGGAAGATAGGGGCTTCAGATACAGTGCGCGCGATAACTCCCAAAGTGTGCCGGTGTATCGTCTTTACAATCCTGATACCGGCTTCCATTACTTCACGAGAGCTGTTTCCGAACGAGATTACTTACTTGAAAACAACTGGTACGATGAAGGATTGGGCGGCTATTCCAGCCCGGAAACCGAGAAAGATTTGGTAGTTATCCTCGAAGAGCTCAATCCTTCAGAGCCCTCGACCCCTACAGAGCCAACTCAACCAGGCATCACCGTGAGCGGTGATACGGGCATCCGTGCGGAGGGCAACTTGCGGGGTCCCAATGTGCCTTCAAACGCCGCAATCGAGGTCATGACAGGGATAGAAGATTCCTCAAGTGCCTATTACTACGGTCTGGACCAGGCGATTGGGGAGCGTCGCATCGGCGATGTCTACAGTGTTGGCATGCGAGTGAACGGTCAGTCTGTTAGCAACGGCTTCGGCGAGCTGACCATCTCGCTGCCCATCGATGCTAAGTACAACGACCACATCATCGTCGTGCACCACCATCGCGGTGGCGACGGCATCGAGAAGATCAGGAGCGTCGCGCGCGACGGCTACGTGAGCTTCACGGTCACGAGCCTGTCGGCCTTCGCCATGGAGGACACCGGCATCGAGGCCCAGACCATGTACCGTCTCTACAATCCCAACTCCGGCGAGCACTTCTACACGGCCAGCGAGTTCGAGCGCGATTCCGTCGTCGCGTCGGGCTGGAACGACGAGGGCGTGGGCTGGATCGCCCCCAAGGCGAGCTCCAAGCCGGTGTACCGCCTGTACTCGGGCACCGACCACCACTACACCATGAGCGCCTTCGAGCGCGATGAGCTCGTGAAGGCCGGATGGAGGATCGAGGGCGACAACCCCGAGGGCATCGCGTGGTATTCCGACGACGCCGAGACGGTGCCGTTGTACCGCCAGTTCAACCCCAACGTCGACCCCAGCGCCCCCACCAACAACTCCGGTTCGCACAATTACACTACGAGCCTCGACGAGCACAACAGCCTCGTCTCCATCGGCTGGCGCGACGAGAACGTCGGCTGGTACGCGGTCGCTGTGAAGTAGGCCACATCCACAAGTTAGCGCTGACAGGCGGGGGCCTGGAGGACATCCTCCCGGCCCCGTCATTCGATGAGACAAATTACACAGAGGAATTTGTCTCATTTGGCGCGATACGAGTATCGTAAGACAAATTACCTAGGGTAATTTGTCTTATTCAGCCCAGCGGCTCCCCGAGCAGGAAATCGTAAAGGTTGATGTGGCGTACCCCATCACGGGCATAATCTTCGCTATCCTTGCTGATGAGTATGCGCGGGTGCGCATCGTCAAGCTTCGAGAAGGGCATCAGTTCGCGTTCAAAAGTCTGGGGATCCATGAGCGTCTCGCAAACTTGAATGTAGAGCCTCTCACTTCCCCTTTGGGCGACGAAATCGATTTCGGCGTTGGGAAACGTCCCGACGTTCACTTCGTAATCGCGCCGCAGGAGCTCGAGAAAGACTGTGTTTTCCGTGACATGCCCGCGGTTCGAGTCTTTGAGGCCAATCGTGCGATTACGCAGGCCTGTATCCACGACATAGTACTTGCCGTTTGTGCGCAGGCGCTCTTTGCCGCGCAAATCGTAGCGCTCGCACTTGTAAAGCAAGTGCGCCTTTTCCATGAGGGAAAGATAATTATCTATGGTCTCTGAGCGTACGGTATGGCCGCCACCTTTGAGGGCGCGCTCGATGGACAGGGCGGAAGTTTGGTTGCCGACGTTTTCCATTACGAATGCTAAGACGCGGCGAAATGCGGCCTCGTTGCGAATCTTGCCACGCAAAATTACATCGCGCGTGAGGACGGAATCGTAGATGCCATCCATCATGGCTTCCTTGAGGGCATTGCTCGATGCAAGGGTAATGGCGGGAAAACCTC